>DATHZE010000147.1:0-14455 GCA_035458765.1 Longimicrobiales bacterium | reverse complement strand
TCCAGGACGACGTCCTCCCGCCGGCGGTGGAGTTCTATGAGGTGCAGCTCCGCTGGGCGCTGGACCATCGTCTGGTGACGCTTGCGGGGACCATCGGCTTCTTCGTCCTCACCGTCATCGCGTTCGGGTTCTTCAACAAGGGGTTGGAGTTCTTTCCCGAGTCGATGCCGCCCGAGCAACTCCTCGTGACGGTGGAGGCGCCTGTGGGCACGCGGGCGGCATTCACCGATTCGGTGGTGCAGCGGCTCGAAAGCGACCTCTCGGGCATCGGCGGGCGTGAAGACTGGAAGTCCCCGGTGGCCACCGTGGGGGGTGGGGGAGGCGGCAGCTTCATGGACGCCGGTCCATCGGGTCCCGAGGGCGGACGGATCACGGTCAGCCTGGTGGACTTCCAGTACCGGAAGCGTGACGCGTTCGAGACCCTGGCCGAGATGCAGGAAGGCCTCGGCAAGGACATCGCCGGGGCCACCGTCTCCGTGGACAAGCCCAGCGAGGGTGCACCGCAGGGTGCGCCGGAGAACATCGAGATCGTGGGGGAGGACCCGGTCCAGCTCAAGGAACTGTCCGACGAGGTGGTCCACATCCTCGAGAACGCCCCGGTGTATCGGAAGCTGGTGGGTCTCGGGAGCGACATGGACGAGGCCCGCTCCGAGCTGGCGGTGACCGTCGATCGCGAGAAGGCGGCCCTCTACGACCTCAATACGTCCAAGGTCGGCGGAGCCATACGCAGCGCCATCAACGGCGTCGAAGCGGCCAAGTACCGCACCGGCAACGACGAGTACGACATCGTGGTTCGTCTGGCCGAGCCCTACCGCCAGGAACTCGAGGGACTTCGCGAGCTCAAGGTCATGGCCGAGGGTGGGATCCAGGTGCCCCTGGTTTCCATGGCGGAGTGGTCGGTCCAGGAGGGGTACGGATCCATCAAGCGGAAGGACCAGACCCGTATGGCCACCGTCACGTCCGACGTGGCGGCTGGCTACAATTCCAACGCCGTGCTGGCTGAAGTGCAGCGGACCCTGGCCGACTTCGACGAGACGGTTCCGTCGGGGTACACCATCCGGTACACCGGCCAGTCCGAGGATCAGGCCGAGGCCGAGTCGTTCCTGGCGGGGGCGTTCCTGACCGCCCTCATGCTCATCGCCTTCATCCTCATCAGCCAGTTCAACTCGGTGGTGAAGCCCGTCATCATCTTGACCTCCGTCATGATGTCCACCGTGGGCGTTCTCATGGGGCTCATGATCTTCCAGATGCCGTTCGGGATCATCATGACCGGTGTGGGGCTCATATCCCTGGCCGGCATCGTGGTGAACAACGCCATCATCCTCATCGACTACATCGACATCCTGAGGGATCGCGACGGCATGAACCGGCGCGAGGCTCTGGTTCACGGCGGGAAGACCCGATTCCGGCCCGTGATCCTCACGGCCACCACCACGGCCCTGGGATTGGTGCCCCTGGCCATCGGCCTCAACTTCGACTTCTTCGGCCTCTATGAGCGGCTGCAGCCCGACCTCTTCTGGGGCGGCGAGCAGGCCGCGTGGTGGGGCCCCATGGCCGTGGCGGTCATCGTGGGGATCCTGTTCGCGACGTTCCTGACCTTGGTCCTGGTGCCCGTGATGTACTCCCTGGTGGACGACTTCACGAAGTTCTTCGCGAAACACTTCCGCCATGAAGAGACGAGCGCGGACGCGAGGCCGGCATTCGAGGGGGTTGAGACGGTTGTCCTTCCCGAGCCGCTGGTGGACGTTCCGAGCCAGGGGGGCAGGATTCCGGCGGGCGTGCGCAGGGAAGGTGGGGGTGTGAGGGGGATCCTTCCGCCGGATCCCATCCCGGGGACCGGAGGCTCCTGAGGCTGGACCATGGAGGCCGCCCTTGCGCCGCACGCCTGACGGAGTGGTGCTGTACTATCTGGCTACGCCGCTCTTCGGGGTCGCCGACCTCGTTTTCCATGCGCCGGTGAGGCTCTCCTCCGTCCTCCCGGAAGACGCACGTCTCGCGTATTACGCTGCGGTCTTCTTCCTCGGCGTGATCTGCCTGCTCCGCTCCGGGGCCACGCCTTGGGTCGGGATGCTGGAGAGTTCCGGCAATCTGTTGATCCTGCTCCTGGCGATTCTGCTGCCCATATGGAACCTTCCGCTCATCCTGGCCGAGGGAGGTGACGCGGAGCTGGGACTCACGGCATGGAGCCTGGCCAACGCACTGGTGTGCGGAACGGCTCTCACGGTGAGCTTCCACCGACACCGCGCCGACGTGGCGGGCGCGCTCCGAGGGCGACGAGGCGGGACCGCCGTCTAGAGCGTCCAGCTGCGGGTGGCATCCCTGCCAGGCACCTTGGCGGCTGCGTGGCGTATTCATGGACCATGGACACGCTGCAATTCGCGCTGTGGGGTCTTGCCGCCCTTCTGGGGACGTTCACGATCCTCTGGTTGGTGTCGCTCCGCCTGCATGACGTGAGCATCGTCGATCCATTCTGGGGACCCGCCTTCCTGTTGGTCGCCCTGTTGTACGTCGGCGTCTCGGGTGGAACCGGGAGCCGGGGGAGTCTGACCGTGACCGTCGTCGGGGTCTGGGCGCTTCGGCTGGGCTACCACCTCCTGGTTCGGAATCGCCGGCACGGGGAGGACCCGCGCTACGCTGCCATGCGGGAGCGGAATGGGCCCCGCTTTCCCTTCACCAGCCTTTTCATCGTCTTTTGGCTGCAGGCCCTGCTGTTGTGGGTGGTCGCCATGCCCATACTCGCGGCCGTGACGTCCACCGGCCCGTTGGGCGCGTGGGATGTCGTTGGCGTATTCATGGCCGGCGGCGGCCTGGCGACGGAAGCCGTGGCGGACGCGCAGCTGGCTCGGTTCCGGGCGGACCCGCTCAGTCGGGGCAAGGTGCTCGACACGGGTCTTTGGCGGTTCAGTCGCCACCCCAACTACTTCGGAGATTCGCTGTTCTGGTGGGGGCTGGGCTTCATCGGCCTTGGTGCCGGTGCGTGGTGGGGCCTTCTGGGTCCCGCGGTGATGACCGGGCTGCTGCTGAAGGTCAGCGGAGTCACCCTCCTCGAGCAGGGGTTGCGACGGAGCAGGCCCGGGTACGAGGCCTACGCGCGCCGCACGTCCGCCTTCGTGCCCTGGTTTCCCCGCGGGGAGTGACTCGCGCGCGCCCCGGCGGTGCGTCACCTTGTCGGGTATCGCACCCGGAACGACAGGAGCAGAGCATGCCAGGGTCTCCGGACCTACCTCAGAACGCCTTGCCGTTGGTCGGTGGCGCGATCCAGAGTCTCGCGGCGGCTCGGCTCGGGCGGGCTTTCATTCCGTTGGGCCTGCTCTTCCTGGTGGGAGTGGGCGAGATGATGTCGGGGGTTCGCGGCTGGGTGCTGGCGGGCGGGGCCCCTCTGGCCGCGGGCGGCATGCTGGCGCACAGCCTGCGGGTGGTGCAGCGGGCTTTTGGCCGGCCGCAGCGGCTGTGGATGGTCCTGGCTCCTGCGGCCGGGGTCTTGCCGTTGGCGTTGGGTATCTACGTGTTCGGGTGGCGGGGCCTGCGTGCCCTGAGCACTTTCGACGGGGTCGGGGAACTGGGCGCGGCGTTGTTCTTCACCGGCGTGGGACTCTGGGTTCTACGCGGTTGGATGAAGCTGCTCGAGCTTGCCCACCTCACCGACTCGCTGATCATGGCGGACGGAAACGGAGGGGAGGAGTGAAGCCACGCGACTGGTGGGTCGGCGCAGCCTTTGCCGCCGCGCTTCTGGTGGGCCCGGCCGGGGTGTTGGCCCAGGGCCGCCAGGGCCTCCTCAGCCTGCCCGAGGGACGCCTCTTCTACGAAGTCGTAGGCCAGGGTGACCCGGTCGTGGTGATCCACGGCGGGCCCGGTCTCGACCACCAGTACCTCCGCCCCGGCATGGACGTCCTGGCGTCGTCACTGTCGTTGATCTACTACGACCAGCGAGGGACCGGGCGTTCGGAGGTGGACATGGACTCGGCGTCCGTCAACCTGGACGCCTTCATCCAGGACATCGACCAGCTGCGCCAGGCTCTGGGTTACGAGCGCATCACTGTGCTCGGGCACTCCTTCGGCGGGCTCATCGCGCTCGGGTACGCCTTTGCCCACCCCGAGAGCGTGCGCGCCCTCGTGCTCATGGACACGGCGGAACCGGGTTCTCGATGGGCCTCCGAGACGCAACGAAGTCTCGCGGCGTCGCGGACCCCAGCGGACTCGGCCGAACTGGCCGACCTCGTGGCGTCGCCTGGATACGAGAAGAGGGACCCCGAAACCATGAGTCGGATCTACCAAGTGGCGTTTCGCGGGACCATGAGGGACCCCCAGCGGGTGACGGATCTTCGCCTGTCGTTGGGACGGCGCACGGCGCAAAACGGTCCGGACGTCGCGAGGCTCCTCGGAGGCTCCATGGGGGACTTCGACTGGTGGGACCGCCTTCCGGGGTTGGACGTCCCCACGCTGGTGGTCCATGGGCGATTCGATCCCCTGCCCTTGGCCATGACCGAGGCTCTGGCGAAGGCCCTGCCCCAGGGGCGCCTGGAGGTGCTCGAGACGGGACACTTTCCGTACGTGGAGGATCCTGCGGGTCTGACCGCGGCGGTGGCCGGGTTCCTCGCGGGGGTGGGTAGATGAGCGACACCGTGGGGCGTGCCTTGATCCGGGTGGGAAAGACCCTGGGCGTCTATGCCCTGGTGGCCGGGCTCACATGGCTGGCCGTTCCCTCCATTCAGAGGGTATTCCTGCTTCCGCGGCTCTTTCGGCCGCTGGTTGCAGCCATGCTGATCTTCGGCGTTCCGATGGCGGCGGCTATCGCGTGGCGGTATCCACGGCTGGGATCGGACGACTCGGAAGAGGGTTGATGCGGCCAGGGCCGGGAAGAGCCGGGATGGACGTCGCGGTTCGTGACATGTCGGAGAGCGATTGGCCGGCGATTGCCATCATCTACCGCGACGGGATCGGCACCGGTGACGCCACGTTCGAGACCGGGGCGCCCACGTGGGAAGAATGGAACGCGACGCACCTTCCTTGGGGCCGGATCGTCGCCGAGGGCGAAGGAGCCGTGGTGGGATTCGCCTCCATGAGCCCCGTGTCGCGCCGCCCCGTATACGCCGGGGTGGCCGAGGTCATGGTCTACGTGGCCGAGGGCGCTCGGGGCAGGGGGATCGGCCGCCGCCTCCTGGCCGAGTTGGTGGCTCGGGCGGAAGCGGCGGGGCTTTGGACCCTCCAAGCGGGGATCTTCCCGGAGAACATGGCGTCCATCGCCCTCCATCGAGGAGCCGGATTCAGGGTGGTTGGCGTCCGCCAGCGCCTTGGGCGCGCCGTGGACGGACGTTGGCGCGACGTGGTGCTCATGGAGCGTCGCAGCGAAGTCGTCGGAACCTAGCCACCGGGCTACGGCGTCAGGTCCACCTGGTAGCTCGTGGCGAACTCGAGGAACCGTGAGACCTCCAGCATGTCCTTCCCGACGTAACGAACGGTGTGGGAATCGACACGCTCCACGCCGGGGAGATAAGCGAGAAGCTCGGCGGGTGTGTAGTTCTTGAAGGAGATCTCCAGGCTCACCGGGCCCTCCAGGCGGTAGGGGCGGAAGTCCGACAACCTGGCCAGTGCCGCTTCGGCCTTCTGCCGGATCACCGAGTAGGAAGCCTCGGGCATGAGCGTGCGTGCCGAGTGGAAGCTGATCGCCCACTTGGTGACGGCCGTCTCCAGGTCACCCAGGAGTGCCGTAGCCTCCTCGGCGATGGCGTCGTCCCCCGAAACCATCACGACCGGAACGCCGAAGTGACCAGCGATGGCCGCGCTGATCCCGGCCTCGGGAACCGCCACGCCGTTCAGGCGGATGCCTGTCAGGTTGGCGCTGGACAGGGTGTGCGCACGCACCCCCCGGGTGTTGTTCGTGCCGGCGTGGTATCCGATGAAGAAGACTGCGTCGAAGCTGTCGTCGATCCCTTCCATCATGCCCAGCGGTCGCGGCCATGACCGAACCAGCTGAATGTCCTGCGGGAGCCGCTCCATGAGGAGGTTCTCGCCGTTACCGTGCGAGTCGCTCACGAGAATCTCGGTGGCGCCCGCCTGCCGGGCGGCGGCGATGGCGGCATTCACCTCGGCGGTCATGATTTCGCGGAAGCGCTGGTACTCGAAGCCGGCGGGCCCGAGCTGGTCCGAGGTCACGGTGCCCACGACGCCTTCCATGTCCGCGGAGATGTACACCTTCAGCCCACGCTGACCGGCGAGAGGCGACGCAAACAGGAAGTACGTGAGTAGGACGGTGGAGAGAGGGCGGATCACGGGGCCTCCGAGGTCTGGGGGGAGGAAGGGAACGTGCCTCCGGCTGCCCGGGCGCAAAGGCGCACGATGTCGCCGGCGGGGAGGATGTCGTGGATACCGGCCACCGACCGGCCGGCCTGCCAATACTCGTTTGTGCCACGCTCGTCCAGGGACGAGCGCTTCAGCTGCCAAGCGGATCGCAACGCGTAGAGCGTGCGCATGAGGTGTTTGGAGCGCCGCCCTTTCAGCATCCGACGCGCGATGGGTCCGGCCTTGAGGCCCATGCGCCGGACGTAGGGGGTGTTGATCACCGCCACCGGAACGCCGGTGAGGCGCTCCGTGAGGACGATGTCGCCTTCGCGGGCATCCAGGATCGCCTGCTTGTAGGGGACGCTGGCCCGGCACTCGGGCGTCGCGATGAAGCGGGTGCCCATCTGCACCCCCGCGTATCCGAGGCGGAGGGCCTCGGCGAACTCCTCAGGGGTTCCCACACCCCCTGCGCAGACGACGGGAAGACCAAGGTCCCCCATGTCGTCGAGGAGCTCCTCCACGCCTTTCGGGCCGGCGTGACCGCCGGCCCGGCGGTTCACCGCGATGAGCCCGTGTACGCCCGAATCCCTCGCCTTCAGGGCCCATCTACGTTCCGTGACGTCGTGGTAGACCACTCCCCCGGCCGCCTGCACCCGATCGACGACCCAGGTGGGCTTGCCCAGGGACGTGACGAAGAAGCGGATTCCTTCATCCAGGGCCTCGGAGACCCACCGGATCATCCGCTGGTGATACGCCCTCGACGACGATTCGATGAGGACGTTCATGCCCAGGGGCCGGCGGGTCATCCGACCCATCGCCTGGAGACCTTCGCGGAAGTCGTACCCGTGGACGTACGTGAGGGAGACCGGCTGCACGATTCCGATTCCACCGGCCTCGGAGACGGCCGCCACCAATTCCGGGTTGGAGCACGGGTACATGGCCCCGCAGATGAGGGGGACCGCGATCTTGGCGTCGCGGGTCAGGGCGGTGTCCAGGGACTCCCCTTCGCCGTGGCTCATGGAGCTTTCCCGGTCGGGATGGGCCCGAGGCGCCACCGGGCCGTAACCGTGGCGACCACGTCACCCGATTCGTCCCGGATCTCAGCCACCGCATCCTGCTCCATGTCCTCGGTGACGTGGGGCACGGAGCAGGAGCACGTGGCGGCCAAGGAGCCCCTCGCCTTCTTGTGGAACTCGACCTCCAGGCCCACCAGGATGCCCCGCACGGTCGAGGGCAGGGCGCCGATCATGGCGAGCCCTGTCGCCAGTTCCCCGAGATTGGCCAGAGCGACGGCGTGCACGGAGCGAAGGTGGTTGCGTATCGCGCGCCGGTCCCGCACGGAGACGCGGGCTCGCCCCGGAGCCAACTCCCGTACGCGGGGTCTCACGGTCCCGGAATACGGCACCCTGTGGGCGAGGATGACCCCGAAGAGCCAGCGCCCTCCAGGCCAGGGGGACAGGCGGTCCCACAGTGCCTGGATGCTGGACGGTGACGAAGGTGAGGCTGACAAGGTACCTCGTCGGACGTGGGCAGGGGCTGGGTCGAGGGCTATCTTCGGTGTCCATCGACTGGGGGGCAACATGGAGAGCATCGTCGGCGGGGTCGCCGGGTTCCTTGTGTGGGTCGTCGGGAACGTCGTCTACGCGGACAAGCGTCGGCGGGGCGTCGGGGGATTCGCCCGGCTCCTCTCCTTCTGGTTGGGTTTTCCGGGCACCTGGCTCTGCCTTCTTCTCGTGGCGGAGGGAAGCCAACCCGCCCTGGATCCTCCGCCCGACGACGAAGAGGCTCTCCTTGCCGAAGTCCGAACGGCTCGCAGGCTGAAGATCGAACGACCCGAGGGCGGGACGCCATCCACTCGAACGGAGGAGAAGTCATGAGGAATTCGTGGGTGCTGGCCGTGGGGCTGCTGATGACCGGGGGGCCTGCTCATGCACAGCAGCCACCGGGTCCCGGAGACGTGGTGGCGTCGCTCTTCGTCGCCATGAAGGCGGGCGACGCGGATGCCATGCGAGCGCTCATGCATCCCGACGTGCGCCTCATCTCGACGTCGGTGCGCGAGGGGTCTCCGACCGTGCAGGTCATCGACGTGGATCGGTGGCTCGAAAGCGTCGGTTCATCTACGCGAGAGCTGGACGAGCGGATCTACGACACCCAGGTCGTGTCCGAGGCGGGTCTGGCATCGGTCTGGACGAGCTATGATCTGTTCGTCGACGGAGTGCACTCCCACTGCGGCGTGGACCATGTCTTGCTGGTCCGCGAGCAGGAGGGTTGGCGCATCATCGAGATCTCCGATACCCGGAGCACCGAGGATTGCCGGGGAGCGTGAGGAACGCGTCGTTCCGGGGCTTCGTCCCCACCCGGGTCGACCTTTCGGTTCTGGTCAGGCTGGCCTTTCCCGTCGCCGTGGTGCAGGTGGGGATGATGGCCATGGGGGCCGTGGATACGGTGATGGTGGGGCGTGTCTCGGCCACCGACCTGGCGGCCGTGGCCCTGGGCAACCTGTATTTCTTCGGCGTCGCCGTGTTCGGCATGGGCGTCCTCTTCGGCCTGGATCCGGTCATCTCGCAGGCCGTGGGCGCCCAGGATGAGGTCGCTGTGGCGCGCGGGGTTCAGCGCGGGGCGATGCTGTCGCTGGCCCTCACCGTCTTCGCTTCGCTTCTGCTCCTTCCCGCAGGGCCCGTCCTCGGGTTCCTGCGTCAGCCCGACGATGTCGTCCCGGTGGCCCACGGGTACGCTTTGGCCTCCATCCTCGGGGTGCTTCCCTTCTATCTCTTCAACGTCTTCCGGCAGAGCCTCCAGGCCATGGGGCGGGTCGCACCGATTCTCCTGACCGTGATTCTGGCCAACCTGGGGAATGTCGTCTTCAACTGGATCCTGATCTACGGAAATCTGGGCTTTCCCGCCCTGGGCGCCGTCGGTTCCGGGTGGGCGACGAGCTTGAGCCGTTGGCTCATGCTCGTGCTGCTTCTCGGATTCGGGTGGAGGAGACTGAGGTCCTCGGTGCGTCCCTTTCGGGGTGAGGCACTGGCCGTAGCGTCCCTGATGCGGTTTCTGCGGCTCGGAACCCCGATCGGAGTTCAGCAGATGCTGGAGTTCGGGGTTTTCGGCGCGGCGGGCCTCCTCATGGGATGGATCGGGACCGTGGCCATGGCGAGCCACCAGGTGGCGCTCAATCTGGCGGCGCTCACCTTCATGGTGCCCGTAGGGATCGCCCAGGCCGCCGCCGTGTTGGTCGGACAGGCCGTGGGGCGGGGTGACGCTCCCGGCGCGCGCCGGGCCGCCGGCGCAGGACTCATCACGGGGGCGGCGTTCATGTCGGGCACCGCCGCGCTCTTCTTGACCGCGCCCTTGTTTCTCGCGGAGATCTACTCCGCGGATCCTGCCGTCGTGGCGCTGGCGGCGCTCCTCATCCCCATCGCCGGGGTGTTCCAGGTGTTCGATGGGATTCAGGTGGTCGGGGCAGGCGTCCTCCGTGGCGTCGGCGACACGAGAATTCCCATGGTGATGAACCTGCTGGGGTTCTGGGTCGTGGGGCTTCCGGTGAGCGCGTTTCTGGCGTTCGGATTGGCGCTGGGGCCCCGGGGCATCTGGATCGGGTTGGCCTCGGGCATCGGTGCGGTCGCGCTCCTGCTTCTGGGTCGGGTCCGGGCCCGTTTCGGCCAGGACCTTCGGCGTCTCGTCATCGAAGACGAGGATGCGGGGGCCTGATGGCGACGATCCCGGCCCGGTACCGGCTTCCGTTGTTCCCGCTTCCCGTGGTGCTGTTTCCCACGGTGTCCATGCCCTTGCGCATCTTCGAGCCGAGGTACCGACGCATGGTGGAGCGGTGCCTGGGCAGCGACCGGCGGTTCGGGGTCGTCTACCATGACGCCGACGTCCTGGGGCCGTTCCTCATGGAGGAGGGACGAGTGGGTTGCCTGGCAGAGATCCAGGACTTCCAGCCTCTGCCCGACGGGCGTTCGCTCCTGATGGTCCGTGGCGTGGAGCGGTTTGTGATCGTGGATGGCATCGAGTCGACGGAGCCGTTCTATGAAGCCCTCGTCGCCCCGTATCCCGACGACGCCATGGACCCCGTCGCCCTGGAGCATCAACGGCGGCGGACCTTGGCGTTGTTCGGTGCGGTGGTGCGCGGCGTGGCGGGGCCCGCCCAAGCCCTTCCGGAAATCGATGTGGAGCGGGAGCTGTCGTTTCCCCTGGTGCGCGCCATCGAGGTGGAGGCGGCCTGGCGACAGGGCTTCCTGGAGATGAAGAACGAAATCCGGCGCCTGCAGCGCCTGGACGCGGTGTTCCAGGCGATCCTGTAGGCTGCCATTGCACGTCCACCGTCCCATCGACAGCTTCGTGAGTTATGCCTTTCCAGTTTGAACCACTCGAGATTCCTGACCTCGTCCAGGTCACCCCCGCCCGGCACGCCGACGCCCGCGGAGATTTCGCGGAGACCTGGCGACGCAGCGACTTCTCCGCTGCGGGGATCAGCGAAAACTTCGTGCAGGACAACCTGGTCCGATCCGTCGGGGGGGTCGTGCGCGGGCTCCACTATCAGTTGGAGCCCCGTGCCCAGGGCAAGTTGGTGTTCGTCATCTCCGGCGAGATCTGTGACGTCGCCGTGGACCTCCGACCCGGTTCGCCCACGTTCGGTCGCTCGGTGCTGTGCGGGCTCTCCGCCGAGGCGGGGAACGGGTTGTGGATTCCGGCGGGCTTCGCGCACGGATATGCGGTGGTGAGTGAAGAGGCCGCCGTGATGTACAAAGTCACCGCCGAGTATGCTCCGGAGTTGGACCGCGGGATCCGCTGGAACGATCCGACGCTGGCGGTGCCTTGGCCGGTTGCCGCCCCGGTGTTGTCGGCCAAGGACATGGCCCTACCCCTTCTGCACGAGGCCGAGCTCCCGAAGTGAGCCAGGCCCGCGAGCACCACCTCGAGGTGTCGCGCACAGCGCGCTACTGGGTGCTGGGTGCGGACAACGAGGCACCCGAGGAGGTGTGGTTCGTTCTCCACGGGTACAGGCAACTCGCGCGGCGCTTTCTTCGGCGCTTCCAGCCGCTGGACGACGGAGCCCGGGTCATCGTGGCTCCCGAGGGATTGTCGCGCTTCTATGTCGAGACGAGCCCCCAACGACATGGTCCCACCTCGGCGGTGGGTGCCGCGTGGATGACCCGGGAGGACCGGGAGCACGAGATCACCGACTACGTCGGATACCTGGACTCC
The DNA here is from genome assembly GCA_035458765.1 of Longimicrobiales bacterium. Lineage (GTDB taxonomy): Bacteria > Gemmatimonadota > Gemmatimonadetes > Longimicrobiales > Gaopeijiaceae > SZUA-318. The sequence continues at coordinate 2,968 of DATHZE010000147.1, read as the reverse complement.
CTGAGCCGGAAGATCCTGGGAGCGTTCGGCTCTCCACCGACCGTCACGGTCCTCGGGTTCTCCCAAGGAGTGGCCACGGCTTGCCGATGGACGGTGCTGGGCGACATGCGTCCCCAGCGACTCGCGCTGTGGGGTGACTTCCTTCCTCCCGACCTCCCTCTGGAGCGGGCTCGCGTCGCCTGGAGGGCCACACAGATCCTCAGAGTCCGCGGCGACCGGGATCCCATCTTCAGGGATCGGACTGCAGCAGGCATGGAGGAGGAACGCCTGAGGGCCGCGGGCGTGGGCTCGAACGTGCTGGAGTTCGAGGGAGGCCACGAGATCGACCCGAGGGCGCTGTCGGCGCTGGCTTCCTGCCCACCGGATAGGGGATGATCCGGCGTCAGAACTCCCCGACGAGACCGATCTCCGGGACGAGGTGGTACCCGGTCTCTCGCGCCACGGTATCCTGGGCGAGGTCCATCAGGTAGCGGACGTCGGCCGCGGTGGCGCCGCCCAGGTTCACCATGATGTTCGCGTGCTTCTGGAAGATCCCCGCACCTCCGTGGACCCGGCCCTTGAGTCCGACCTCGTCGATGAGGCGGCCGGCGCCGATCCCGTCGATCTTCCGGAATACCGACCCGGCTGACGGGTAAAGCCACAGATCGGGATGGCGGTCGTCGCGCCAGGCGAGGTTCTCCCGGACCACCCTGCGCAGGTCCTCGACGGGCGCGGGATCCAGGCGGAAGGTCGCGGACAGGACCACGTCGCTGCGGTGGTGGAGAATGCTCTCGTCGTACCCGAAGGCGAAGTACTCCACACCGACGGTGACGCGCTCCCCTTCCTGGGTGAGCAACTCCGCCGATTCCAGAACCTCCTCCACGAACACCGTCCGCTCCCGCTCCGGAGCGGGGGAAAGGAAGTGGAGATTCTGCCAGAGGGCACCACCGACCGTGCTGGGAATCCCCACGAAGTGGTGGAGCCCTCCCAGTCCCCGTCCCACGGTGGCGTCCGTGAGGTGGGGAAAGGTCTCCACGCCCGCTCCCGCACGGACGCGCACGTCGTCCAGGAAGTGGATGCCCCCCACTTCGGAACGGATCACGAGCCCCCGGAACCCTCGGTCCCCCACCAGGATGTTCGCGCCCCTGCCGAGGAGGAAGTGGGGCACGCCCACGTCTCTCGCCGCCTGCACGGCCGTCGCCAAGTCGTCCGCCGTCCGGGCTCGGTAGAGCAGGTCGGCGGGGCCGCCGATACGAAACGTGGTAAGCGGCGCAAGCGGAACGTCCGCTTCGAGTCGCGCAGGATCCAGGTGGGGTTCCAACGCCTCTCGCCAAGGGTCGAGTTCGGGGGTCATCCTGGACTTCACTCCTGGGGATGGTCTGGGCCGGCCAAACATAGCCGGCAGGGAAAGGACCGGACACCCGACAGCCTTGGCGGTTCAGCGGGGTGGCCCCTATGTTGCGCGGTCCCACGAGCCGTGGGTGCCGCGGCTCGGTTCTTCGCCGCTTTAAGGAGTACGAGACGATGAGCGCCTTCGCGAGGGACTTCGCCCGCATCCTCGGCCGCGACCTGGACAAGGTCGCACGGCACCTTGAAGCCTACGAAAGTGACGTGGACGTTTGGAGGGTGGCGGGGGATACGAAGAACTCGGCCGGGACCCTGGCTCTGCACATCGTGGGGAATCTGGAGCATTTCATCGCCGGGGTCCTCGGCAACACGGGGTACGCGCGGAACCGGGATGCCGAGTTCGGGGACCGGGACTTCCCCCGGGACGAGTTGATCCGCAACATCGCAGGGTGCAGGAAACGCGTGGTCTCGACCCTGGAGGGTCTCTCGGACGCGGCGCTTCAACTCCCGTACCCCGGAAAGCTCCCACCCCACATGGAGGGAGCCAGCACCCACCTCTTCCTGCTCCACCTGGCGGTGCACCTGAACTGGCACCTCGGCCAGATGGACTACCACCGCCGGATGCTCCCGAAGCTCTCCTGAGGGAGCGGTTCCCAGGGCGCTCCCCACGCGTTCGGGTGTAGCGTCCGTCGAAGGCGGTCGCAACGCATGGGTGCTCCGGTGCTCGGGGTTTCGCGGCCCCGCCGCATCCCCTACGCGGGTGTCCTGAACCCTCCCCGGGTTTTCTTCGTAGGGTTCCAGGGCGCAGGATGGCCTCGGTGTTCGGAAATGGGACGCACGGTCCCGAAGTCGAAGCAACCGTCGCCTCCGCAATGCGTGAAGTGCAGGTGGGAAACGCAACGACAACAACGCTTTAGCGTGATCGGCAACTGTGGCACGAACCTTTCATTGACCAGGATTGGGCAAGAGAAAGTCGCCCGACTGGGGAGGGTTGAAGGGATGTGGGGGATGGGTCGGTGATCAGCCAGCCGACTCCGGTCGGGCTTCTTTCTCGGATGGATCAAATGATGACCGTGAGACACACCATGTCGAGTCGGACGATGATGGTACATAGACGAGACGGAGGATGGAGCCGGGTCATGCTGGCGGCGCTGGTGCTGTTGGCTCTGGCGGCTACGGCACTGGTGGCGCAGAACGTGCCGAAGCGTCTGACGCTGGAAGAGGCGATCCGCCTGGCACAGGACTACAACCCGACCTACCTCAGCACCAAGAACGATCAGGCCGCCGCCGACTGGCGGGCACGGGAGGCGTATTCCGCCTTCCTGCCGACGGCGAATTTCAATGGCCAGGCGGGATGGTCCGAGGGAGGTCAGCAGCGCTTCGGGACCGTTGACCTCGGCGTGTCGGGTACGGATTGGTACCAGTCGTACTACGGCCTTTCCGCGTCGTGGAGGCTGGACGGCGATGCGATCTTCGGCATCCCCGCCGCGCGCGCCAACCAGAAGGCGGTGGACGCGCGTATCACGGCGGCCGAGTTCAACCGCGAATCCCAGGTCGCCCTCCAGTACATGGCCGTGCTCCGCGGCCGGGATGGCATGGAAGTCGCCCAACGGCAGGTAGACCGGGCCCAGCAGAACCGCCG
>DATHZE010000146.1:0-7951 GCA_035458765.1 Longimicrobiales bacterium | reverse complement strand
AGGACCTTGTTCGTGGCCTCCTGGAGGGTCGCGCCTTGGGGCGCGGCGGTGAGGAACAGGGGCAGGATGGAGAAGGCGACTGCGCGCAAGGGCGAAGGCATGGCTTTCGGGGTAGGGTTGGCCTTTCCTGGACAGTGACTGCAAACTATCCGCCGGTCCCTGCAGGCACCACGCTTCCGGAAGCAAATCATGAGCCTCGCGCCCCTCGACATCGCCGCGTTCGTGGCCTTTCTGGCCATGGTCGTCGGCATCTCCCTGTGGCACTCGCGACACGAGGAAGATTCAGCGGACTACTTCCTGGCGGGCCGTGGGTTGGGCGGACTCCTCATCGGCATCTCCCTCATCGCGTCCAACATCTCCACGGAGCACTTCGTGGGCATGGCGGGCTCCGGATACGGGGCGGCGGGACTGGCCATCGCGAGCTATGAGTGGATCGCGGCGGTCACCCTCGTGGTGGTCGCGTTCGGCCTCCTGCCCCTCTTTCTCCGGCTGGGCATCTACACGATGCCGGAGTTCCTCGAGCACCGTTTCGGCGTGGGCCCACGGACCCTCATGGCGGTCTACATGCTGGTGGCCTACGTGGGCGTGGCCATGGCCGCGGTGCTCTACTCCGGCGCCCTTGGCATGAAGACCCTGTTCGGCCTGGATCTCATCACGGGGATATGGCTCGTGGGGGCCCTGGCCGGCGTCTACACGGTGTACGGTGGACTGAAAGCGGTGGTATGGTCCGACCTGATCCAGGGCCTGGCCCTTCTGATGGGGGGAGCCCTGGTCCTGTTCCTCGGAATGCGCGCCGTGGGGGGATGGGACGCCTTCGTGGCCGGCGGAGGCGACAAGCTCCACGTGATCCTCCCGTCGGACCATCCCGAGATCCCCTGGACCGCGCTCCTGCTGGGGATCTGGATTCCCAACTTCTTCTACTGGGGCTTCAACCAGTTCATCACGCAGCGCACCCTCGGGGCCAGCAGCCTGGCCGCCGGGCAGAGGGGGATCGTGCTCGCCGCCTTCCTCAAGCTCCTCATCCCGTTCCTCATCGTGTTCCCGGGGATCATGGCGTGGCAGATCTACGGCGAGGCGCTGCAGAACGGCGACCAGGCCTACGCGCTCCTCATCCGCGACCTCGTTCCGGCGGGCCTGAGGGGAATCCTGTTCGCGGCCCTGTTCGGGGCGGTCATGAGCAGCCTGGACTCCATGCTCAACTCAGCGTCGACGATCTTCACCATGGACATCTACCGGCGCCACGTTCACCCCGAAGCCGATGGCCCGGCACTGCTCCGCGTGGGGCGCTGGACCACGGGGGTCCTGGTGGTCCTGGCGTGCCTGTTGGCGCCGCTTCCCGGGCGGTTCCAGGGTGTATTCACCTACATTCAGATGATCTGGGGCTTCATCTCTCCAGGCGTGGTGGCTGCGTTTCTGTTCGGCGTGACGGTGCGCCGAGCCCCCACCGCCGCCGCCTGGGCGGGTCTCACCCTCGGGGCCCCCATCTACGGCTTCCTGCTTTGGCAGTGGCCCCACGTGGCGTTCCTCAACCACATGGCGCTCACCTTCGTCCTGTTGGTCGCGGTCATGGGGGTCGTCACCTTGCTGCGCCCCCGAGCCGAGCCCGCGACCTTCCCGGGCACGGGCGCGGTGGACCTGACGCCTTCCCGAGGCGCGGCCTGGGCTGGCGGTGCCGTGGTCGCGGCGACGGGCGCCCTGTATTGGGTCTTCCGCTAGATTACACCATGCGCCGAGCCCTTCTCGTCCTCGCCCTGCCCCTCCTCACCGGATGCGCACGGATGAGCGCCCCCGGTTTTCCGGCTCCCGTGCGCCCGCCCGTACTGATCCAGGTCACGGCGGATCAGGTGTACGCCAGGCTCCTGTCCATGCTGGAGGCTCGGGGGATGCCCATCGTGGTGGAGGACGACCAGTTCGGCTTCCTGCGCACCGACTGGGTGTATTGGGACGAGGGTGAACTGGCTGTGAGCCAGGTAGCGGACTGTCCCATGTCGGCGGGGATGCCTCCGGGCCGCGTTCGTGCCCGGTTCGGTTTCGACGTCCGGCGCAGGACGGTCCAGTCGTCGGTGAGCATCCTGAGCCAGTGGCAGATGGAGAAGCTGCCCGGCTTCGACGGGGACGACCGCGGCTTCGTGGACTGCCGCTCCACGGGAGAATGGGAACGCATGGTGGAAGGAACGCTCACGCAGCGGCAGACCATCCGCTGACGTAGACCATCCCATCCACCGGCGGATCAGATCCTCTGGTGGTCGGCCCTCCAGTTCTTCACCGCCTGCTTGATGGTCTTCCGGTCGGTGATCCCCTCGTTCAGGACCCGGCGCGCGAGGCCCGGCAGCTCCTCGTCGGAGGCGAACCGCAGCGCGATGAGCTGCTCCGTGGTGAAGTCCCCGATGCGCGGCTTCAGGTCGTCGGGGAGAAGTTGCGCCATGCGCAGGCGCTCCTCGAGGCGGATCACCCGATCCTGCACGCCCAGGGCGAACAGCCGGGCCCAGAACATGACCAGGATGAGCGCCACGGCCAGAAGAAGCGCCACGAACGTGCCCGTCGAGAAATCCCTGAAGGCCCGCACGCCCGTCCATGCGAGATTGATGACCAGGAGGCCGAAGGTGACCCCGTGGAACATGGGAACCATCTTCGCGTGGTTTTCGTAGCTCTGCGGTGCTGCACTCATGAGAGGGTCTCCATGGATCAAGTTGTCCGGAGGGGCATAGCCGTTCGGCAACCTACCGTGCCCTGCTCCACCGTGCTACGCTCATCCCATGACCGACCCCAACAACCTTCCCCGCCTGTATGACGAGAAGGAGGTGGGAAAGCTCTTGGAGCGAGCCACCGAACTTCAACGAGAGGAGCCGGTGCGCGCCGCCGCGTCCGGCGGGCTCTCCCTCGAGGAGCTCGAAGAGATTGCCGCCGAAGCGGGCATCGACGCTCGACTCCTCCGCCGCGCAGCCGCAGAGATGGAGTCGAGCCCCGCAGAGCCCGAAGGCTGGGAGAGGATCACCGGCGAGCGCCTGACCCTGGTGCATGAGGCCGTCGTGACGGGGGAACTCACCGAAGAGGGCTTCGAGAGGGTCGTGGAAGCGATCCAGCGGACGGCTCGGGAACACGGCCAACCCAGCCTTCTCGGCCGCACGCTCACCTGGCAGGCAGAAACGGCCGGCAAGACGCGCACCATCCAGGCGACCGTCACGTCGCGGGACGGCCAGACCTACATGCGGGTGGTGGAGCGACTCCACCAGATGGCGTCGGGCCTGTTCGCAGGCACGGTGGTGGGCGTGGGAACGGGCCTGGGCGTCGGCGTAGGGCTTCCCGTCGCTCTGAACGTGCTCGGGTCGGCCGTCCTCGCGGTGGGATTTCCGCTGGGCAGCATCGCCCTCACGCTCATGGCGTGCCGGGAGATCTACAGGGGCATCGTACGGCGGAGGGAGAAGGCCATGGCCGCCCTGATGGCCGCCATGGTCGAATCCGCGGGCCAGTCCATCTCGGACCACGCCCTCCGCGACGCAGAAGGACCCCGGGAGCTGCCCAGGGGCTGAGGCGGACCCGACCCGCTACGCCCCCATCCCACCGGCCATGCGCACCAGGTCGCTCGACGTGTCGCACATCTGGCAAACCCGGTTGAAGGCCGTGAAGCTCTCGAGCCGGACCTCCTGCGAAAGGTGGCTCTCCGTCACGGGCTCCTCGCTGAGGAGATCGGTGGACAGGTACTTCTTGTTGCTGTCGCAGAAGATCGTGACCACCACGGCCTCGGCATCCAGGCGCTCCTGCAAAAGCACGGCGCCGAGGAAGTTGGCCCCCGACGAGATCCCGACACCCAGCCCCAGTTCCCGGGCCAGCTTCTGGGCCATGAGGATGGCATCCCCATCGTCCACCGCCAGGATGTCGTCCAGTTCGTCCAGATCGACGATGGGGGGAATGAACTCGTCGGAGATTCCCTGGATGCGGTGCCTCCCCACCTTGTGCCCCGTGGACAGGGTGGGTGAGTTGGAAGGCTCCAGGGGATGGATGCTCACGTCGGGGTGGTGGGCCCGCAGATAGCGCCCCACCCCCATGACGGTCCCGCCGGTGCCCACGCCGGCCACGAAAGCGTCAGGGCGCAGCCCGTGTCCGCCCAACTGCCAGTGGATCTCCGGCCCCGTGGAAGCCTCGTGGGCGGCGCAATTGTCTTCGTTGGCGAACTGCCGGGGCAGGAACGCATTGTCCGACGAAGCCGCCAATTCCTCGGCTCGCTGGATGCTGCCCAGGAAGCCTCCGTTCTCCTTGCTCACGGGATGGATCTTGGCGCCGAAGGAACGGAGCAGGTTGACCCGTTCAGAGCTCATCCAATCGGGCATGAAGATGGCCACCGGATGCCCCAGAGCCCGCCCGACGGCGGCGAACGAAATCCCCGTGTTCCCGCTGGTTGCCTCCACGATGAGCGCGCCCGGCCGGATGGCGCCGGTCTCATAGGCGCGCCGCATCACGTGGAGCGCCATGCGGTCCTTCACGCTCCCGGTCATGTTCAGGTTCTCGCTCTTGGCGAAGACGCGCCGCCGCTTGCCGCGGAACGTGTACTCCACTGCCAGGAGCGGCGTGTTGCCGATGAGGCGGCGCAGGCCGTGGAAGCGGGCCTCGACGTCCGGCATGAGCGGGTTCATGGGCGGGTCTCGGGCTGGAGCGTGAGCGTAGCGATTTCATCATGCCGCAACAGGTGCCCCACCGCCGTCGGGGAAGCCCCTTCCGCGGCTGTGGGGATTTCAACCGGCAGCGCGCCGACCGGAGGAACCTTCAGTCGCCCGCCAATGCCGCCACGCCGGCCACCAAGCGATCCACTTCCTCCGCCGTCGTGTAGCAGGCGCACCCCGCCCGCACCAGCCCGCCCTCCACGCCGAGATCCTCCGGCACCCGGGCCGCATAGAAGTGGCCGTGGGACACGAACACGCCGTGGACTTCCGAAAGGTGGGACGCCACCGAGCGGGCGTCGTGCCCCGCCACAGTGAAGGCCACGGTGGGGGTGCGGGGACTTCCCGGTGGAGGCCCGTACCGCGTCACGCCCGGCACGCCTCCGACGCCATCCCAGAGCCGGGTCACCAGGTCGTCGGCCCGTGCGTGCAGCATGGCGTACGCCCTTCCCAGGCGCTCGCGGCGGGTGTCCCCCCCGGCCAATGAAGCCAGGAAATCCACTGTCGCGGTCACTCCGGCCAGGGCCTCGTGATTCTGAGTACCGGCTTCGAACCGTTCCGGCGCCACCTGCGGCGCGCACGGTAGACGCGGCACGTCCAGCCGGTCGAGCATCTCAGCCGCGATGTACATGGCCCCGGCGTGGGGACCGTAGAACTTGTACGGCGAGCAGGCCAGGAAGTCGCACCCCATGGCACGCGCGGCCGGAAGGAGGTGGGGCACGGAGTGCACCGCGTCCACGAAAGTGAGGGCTCCCACGGACTTCGCCTGCTCCAGCAGGGGGACGAGGTTGGTGATGGTGCCCAGGGCGTTGGAAGCCCATCCCAGAGCCACCAGCCGCGTACGGGGTCCCAACGCAGTCTCGAAGGCCCGGGTGTCCAGGGTCCCGTCCTCCACCCTGAATGGCACCTCCCGCACGACGACGCCCCGCTCGGACTCGAGGGCCTTCCACGGCGAGACGTTGGCCAGGTGGTCCAGCCTCGTCACCACGATCTCGTCCCCGGGAGCGAACGTCCTCCCCAGCGTCCGGCTCAAGTGGTACGTCAGGGCAGTCATGTTGGGCCCGAACACGACGTCTCCCGGTCCGCACCCCAGGAGATCGGCCATGGCCTCCCGGGCCCCTTCCACCGCGTCATCGGTCTCGGCGCTGGTGGGGTAGGCCCACCTCCGGTTGCCGTTGTGATGCAGCAGATGTTCCGCCATGGCGTCCACCACCATCTGGGGAACCTGGGTGCCTCCGGGGCCGTCGAAATACGCAACCGGAGATCCGGCATGTCGGCGCTCGAGGGCCGGAAAGGCCGCCCGGATGTCCTTCAGGGACGAAAGTCGCGGCGACGCGCTCATGGGCAACCGGAGTATTGGGGGGAAGCGACGAAGGAATGGACGCTGTGGTTGGGCGGGGGGCAAGGGTGGCCGCGCGAAGCCGGCCCCCCTCCCCTGCCGCGCTGAAAAGGGTGGCGCGGTCGGGCGGGGCAGTCTATTTTCGGTTTTCTTTCGGGCGCACCGTGGGGTTCGCCCGATTTCATGGCGCAGACGGCGAGGGCGAATGCGATGAACGGTTCGACGATGCTCCCGGAGTTCGACCAGGAGATGGCCAACACGCGCAAGGCGCTGGAGCGGGTACCCGAGGGCGAGCTGACGTTCAGACCTCACGAGAAGTCCTGGACGATCCGTGAGCTGGCGGGCCACGTGGCCCAGGTTCCCGGGTGGCTCACGGTCACCCTGCAGACCTCCGAACTGGATCTGTCCCACCCCTTCCCACAGCCAAAGCTCGACACCACGGCCGACATCCTCGCGGCCTTCGACGCGGCGCTCGCCGACGCACGCGCCGCTCTCGCATCGGCCTCACACGACGACCTCATGGCCACCTGGACCATGAAGATGGGGAACGACGTGCTCTTCAGCATGCCCCGGGCCACCGTACTGCGCTCGTTCGTCATGAACCACATGATCCACCACCGCGGACAGCTGACGGTGTACCTGCGCCTCTGCGGAGCTTCCGTGCCTGCGCTCTACGGCCCGTCGGCCGACGAGGAAAACTAGAGGGGCGCTGCCATGAAGCTCCTTCCAACGGCAACGAGGCTCGCCCGGTGGATGGCCTGGCTCGGCTTGGTGTGCGGCGTGCTGTACTCGTTCGGTGGGCTCGTCGTCGACCTGCTCACCATCGGGCTCAACTGGGGCACGCTCATGGCGTTCGGCGCCCTCCTCGGCATGCCGCTCATCTTCGGCGCGTTCGGGTTCTGCTGCGGCGTGCTGATCGCGGTGGCCGCCGGGCTGCTCGAAGCCGTTCGCCAGCGTCCGCGGACGCCGGGGGCCTGAGCGCCGCCGGACCCTGGCACCCTCAGCCCGAGGCAACCTCGTCCAGGAACGCCTGCCCATACCGCTCGAGCTTGGCAGGGCCCACGCCGGGCACGTCCAGGAGTTCCACGGGCGTGCCCGGCCTTCTCGTGGCCATCTCCCAGAGGACCTTGTCACTGAAGACGATGTAGGCCGGCACACCCTGTCGATCCGCCAGCCTTTTGCGGAGGGTCCGTAGCCGCTGGAAGAGATCCTCGGCATCGGGGTCCACGACGCCCGCCGTCGACTTCACGTGGGCAGCGAGCTTCGTCCGGCGAGTACGTGGCTCGCCACGCCCCACCATGGCCTCGGCGGCCAGCGCTTCGGCGGTGACGCCGGTGCATACGTCGCAGGAAGCGTCGCAAGGAGCCATGGTTTCATCGAAGTGGGCGAGAATGGCCTGGTGCCTGCAGCGCCCCGACTCCAACAGGTTGAAGAGCCCCACCGTGGACTGGCGCTTCTCGTGCCACACGTCGGGGTCGTCCACCTCGTCGAGGAAGCGCTCGTGCAGCTTCACGTCGGACCAGGAGTAGAAGAGCGTGCAGTCGCTCTCCAATCCGTCCCGCCCCGCCCGCCCCATCTCCTGATACCAGGACTCCACGTCCTTGGGCATGTCCCGATGGATGACGAAACGGACGTTGGACTTGTCGATGCCCATGCCGAACGCGACGGTGGCGACGACGACGTCGACGTCGTCGCGCTTGAATGCCTCCTGATTCCCGTGGCGTTCCTCGTCGGAGAGGCCCGCGTGATACGGGAGCGCCCGCACCCCGTTTTCCCGCAGGAAATCCGCCGTCTGCTCGACGCCCTTTCGGCTGAGGCAGTACACGATGCCGCTGTCACCCGCTCGGCGGCGGATCAGGGCGAGGATCTCGCTCTTCGTGTTCCCTTTCCCCTTCTTGCGGCATCCGACGAGCAGATTCGGGCGGAAGAACGACCCCTTGTACCCCGAGGGCTTCCG
>DATHZE010000145.1:0-33912 GCA_035458765.1 Longimicrobiales bacterium | reverse complement strand
CATGGCGGCCAACCATGTACTCGTCGCCGGTGCTGTCGCTCTCAGCCAACAACTGTCGGCTAAGACCGTTCTCTTGAGGATGGTGGGTAGCGCCGGAACGAACGTCTTTTACGATCTGTTGGTGAGTCCAATCGCGGTGGCCGTTGTCTTCTTCTACCTCGAGTTGGGCCTTGTTGGGATCGTGTTGGTACTCCTCCCCTTGTTCTTTATTCGTCACTCATATCAGACGAATTATCAACTCCAAAGAGCTAACCGAGACCTCCTTAAGGCGTTGGTGAAGGCAATTGAGACTCGAGACCCGTACACGTCGGGTCACTCTATGCGCGTCGCGTCGCTAGCCAGGACGATTGCGGAGCGGCTGGCTCTGCCGGAGAGGCAAATTGAGCAGATTGAGACCGCGGCTCTGTTGCACGATATCGGGAAGATCGATGCAGTCTTCACGGGCATCCTGAGGAAGGAGGGTGGACTTACGCTAGAGGAGCGCGCCGTGATTCAGTCGCACGTCACACATGGTGTTGAGCTCTTAACTAGCCTGGCGTCCTATCCACCTCAGATTCTGGATGCCGTTCGATATCACCACGAGCGAATCGATGGCAGCGGGTATCCAGAGGGTCTGTCGGGTGACGCGATCCCCATCGCCGCTCGGATCATCAATACATGTGACGCGATCGACGCCATGCTATCCGATCGTCCCTACCGAAAGGCGCTCTCCATCCAGCAGGTTCACGAAGAATTGCTCGATCACCAGGGCACGCAGTTCGATGCTAGCATTGTGGAGGCGGTTGTTGGCGGCGGTTTACTGGCGCAGCATCAGGAGAAGATGGCGTCGCCCTCCCAGGAAGTTACGGGCGGATTCGTAGTTGAGGCGGTGGCGCGTGAGACTCCGCCTTGGTTCCTCCGCCCTCGTGCCCGACGGACCCCCCGAGCGTCCTCGGCCGCAGCACGGTCATCCAGCTGAGCGCGCTGGCCCGGTAAAGAGCGTTCATAGCCAGGCTCGAAGTTCCGCTGAACGCACGGAATAGCCGATGCTGTCCGCGACGGCGATACCCCTGAGTACTACTACCCGCCAGTCGCCCCCGGTCTTTCTCGCGAGCCTGGCCTCAAGTGGGAGAGTCAGCAACCAGGCCGGTGGAAGTCGTTCCTCTAACAGTCCGCGTTGCATCCGAATGAAGCTGTGCGCTTCTCTGATCTCGCCTCGTCGTTCAAGCAGGCGAGTCATGAAGGCTAGGACTAGGGTCGGGTCGAATGACCAGACTTCGGGCAGGGGTTGAAGCGATGCCTCCCGTTGGCGGGCTTTGGTGAGGGCCCCGAGGTGGAGGTGGCAAAGACCGATCCCGGCGTTCACCAGTTGAGCTACATCGGCGGGTGTGGTCGTACCACCGAGAGCGTCATCGGCATCCTGGAAATGAACCAAGGCACTGTGAAGGTCGTGTCGCTGGTAGGCAAGTTCGCCAAGATTGCAGTAGTGGTTGGCCCGCAGCACGGAAACGTCGGCCTTCGTGATGATGGCGCCGGCATCACCGAAGGCTACGCCCGCTTCGTCTAACTCGCCGGCGTCCATATGGGCCACGCCTTGGTTAGACCTAAGGGTGAAGCGATGCACTATGTCTCCACTACGCTTCGCACCCTCAGTCGCTTGGGCGAGGAGTTCTTCGGCCTCGGCGGTTTTGGTCAGTCCCCGGTAGAGAAGTGCCAAGAAGAGCCGATTCATAGCCGTTAGCGCATACTCCTTCAGTCCTTCCTCCTCCGCGATCCGCACAGCGGCCCGCCCGCATTTCAGGGCTTCGTCACCGTCTCCGAAAAGGACGTTGAGGGCCAGGGAGGCGTTCGCCTGGCAGCGTGCCGTGGGGTTCGTGCTATTGAGGCACCCTCGGATCTCGTGGAGCAGTTTCCGCACTTCGGCCACCTGCCCGCTTCTGTGGAGCAGATGAAGCTCCTGGTCCAAAGCGAAGGCGAGGGCTTCATCATCGCGAACCGCCCGCGCGGCTGCCTTTATCGAGCCCAGTCGGTCGAGAAGCTCCGACATGGGTGCGGCACCCAATTCCGCCAGACCTTCCACGCGGCGGACGTCCATTCGCAGCGCGCGAGCGTGGTTTCCGACAACCCGAAGGCGGGTCGCAGCGAGTTCAAGCAGAGGGTTGGCGCGGTGGATCTCTCGATTCAGGTGCAACACCCGAGCAAGGTCCCCCGTTGCTTCGGCCTTCAGGCGATCGTCCCGTTCGTTGTCGATCACCAACTGTAGGAAATACGCAGCCTCTGCGACGGCTCCGTTGTCGATGGCCTGATCAGCCGCCGTGCGCCCATGTCTTGCGGCGGGAGGGGCCTCGCCCGATTGGGCGAAATGGACCGCGAGTTCCCCGGGCAGGGGGTGTGCGGTGGTCGTGAGGTACTCCGCAATCGTTCTGTGTAGCAACGCTCGTCGCGCATTGCTCAAGCCGTGGTAGATAGCCCCGCGGAATAGCTGATGAGCGATGCGGGCGGAGCCCCGCTCCACGGAAACCAATCGGTTCTGTTCCAGTTCTTCTACGTAGCCGGTGCACTCTTCGAGAGGTACGGCAAGCAAGGTCGCGAGGCCCGACACCGGCGCCCACCGGCCCCACACCGCCAGGTGAGCCGCGGCTGACGCGGCACCTTGGCTCAGCCCCTCAAGTCGAGGGCCCACCAATTGTCGAAGGGAGATCGGAATGAGGAGAGCGTCCCCTGGGACCTGCGGCAAGGTGACCCGTCCCGCGAGGTAGTCCTTGGTCAACTCGATGAGATAGAACGGGTTCCGGCCACCCAGCGCGCACAGTTGGACACACGTCGCGCGATCGAGCGAGCCTTGGGCCACGAGGCCGACGAGGCGGATGGCCTCGGGCTCGGTCAGGTCGGTCACTTCGATCTTGGTCGTCGGCAGGTCGCGGCTGTCGTCCAGGTAGCCGGCGAGGCCCTCGCTCCGGCTTGCCATGTCCGTCCGAACGGTTGCGACGATGCCCAGACGACCCTTGCGCCATCTCCGCTGAGCGAACTGCAGCACGCTGATGGTCGTTTCGTCAGCCCACTGCAGGTCGTCGATGAACAGCAGGGTTGGCTGATCGGCGGCGATGTTCGTAAACAGGAGGCTGAATGCGTCGTAGAGTCGTCGCGGCAGGCTCGTCTCAGAGATGTAGGGGACGACGGGCGGGTCCATGCCCTCCGGAAGCGTGGGCAGGAGCGACGCCACCACGGCACGCCACGGATCCTCGAGGGCGGCCACGTGCCGGGCGATGTCCGGATGGCTGACCATATCCACGAGCGGATTCAAGGGGATGTGCCGCTCCAATTCCGTCGGCCGGGCCTCGAGACAGCGAAACCCCCTGAGGTGGGCTTCGCGCAGGATCTCGTCGAAGAGGCGGGTCTTGCCGACCCCGGATTCACCCTGGATGATCAAACAGACGAAGTCGTCGTTCGAGACGCGTTCCAGGGCTTGGAGGGCCGCCTCCATCTCGATCTTCCTTCCCACGAGCGGAGGAAGCTCGGTCCGATGCGCCGACCGGAACCCTTGGGATGCACCCATCCGCCGGATCCTCTCCATGAGTTCCACGGTCTGGGTGGACAGCTCGACGTCGGGCTCGAGTTGATCCGAGAAGTCGGCAAACGCCGCCTCCGCCGCCCCGACGTACCCGGTGGCAGCCCTCGCCTCCATGATCTTGCGCAGAGACGCCTCACTGGGGTCGAGCGCATACAGCACTTCGGCGGCGTCCCTGGCTTCGGCCCAGGCGCCGCTCCCGTGGGTTGCGTCCCACTTGATGCTTGCAGCGGTGCGGAGGTCTCGTCGGAACGCGACGCGCTTGGCCTCCATCCAGTCCTCGAAGGCCTCACCAGGGATTCTTCGTAGCTTCGACGCGAACCCTTCCCGCTCGAACGCCAGGGCCCGGCGGAGTTCGCCGGCATTCAGCGCCGCGGCAAACTCGGACAGGTCGGATGGGAGCGCGGCGGGGTCTGGTCGCAGCGCTTCATCACCCTCGGCCGCCACAGGGCGGAATCCGGTGCGGACGCTGACGTCGTGGAGGAGTTGCCGGAGCCGATGGCGAGGCCGCGGGCCGTCATCCTCCTCCCACAGGAGTGAGATGACGCGGCGCCGCTTGACGCCGCGCACCCCGTGCCCCCAGACCAGGGTCAGAAGGGCCTCCTGGCTTGGAGAGAGCGGGACGATCGCCCCGTTGGGATCGCGAAGTACCGGCCCTCCAAAGAGTTCGAGGCGGTGCTTCGGTCCACCGCGGCCAGGGCTGCGCACGATACCTGCCTCCGATTGTGAGGAGGCCGCTGCCGGGTCGTCCCGGTCACGCCTCCCTTGCTCCGGGACCATCTCCCGAGGGGGCGGGGCGAATCTCTGGCCGGGGCTCCGGTCGGACAAGGGGATCATCGGGCGGCCTTCCGCTCCCTGTGATCCGGCGTCGGACGGATCGCCAGCAAGGAACGCGGCGGCCGCCTGCGCGGCGCCGGGTCGAAGAGGAACTCCTGGGTTAACGCCGGTGCGAGTCCTCCCGTGTCGGCCTCCCGTCGCATCCACGCCTCGAGGAGCCACTCCCAGCCCAGGAACCGCCGGACCTCGATCGGTCGGTAGCCCGTGAGGCGGAGCATCTGATTGCTGAGGCTGAACCCATCCGGATAGCCGAGTTCGTATCCGATGGACACCACGCTCTCCTCGGAGTTCTGCAGACGGACCGCCACGCGCAGAATCCTGCCGAATTGGAGCCAATGGGACGGAACGGGCAGCCCCTGTTCGAGGAAACGGCGGCCGAGGGCCCGGCGGGACAGGTAGAGGGAACGCGACAGTGCGGAGATGGAGCGCAACTCAGCGGACAGCGCCAAAGTCTTCCTGATCAGTCTCGCGGTCTCGCGGCCCAGGGGGATTCCCCGCCAAACGAGGTAGTCGGTGACCTCGGCAGCCAGATCCTCGGGGGGTTGCCGCAGCACGGCAACCAGGTCCTCCGGAGCCGGGAGTTCCTGGAACGGCAGGATCCCGAGTGGTCGCACCGACTCCAGCATGTGCAGAAACCGTGGATCGGCGAGGGCCTCGGTCTTCTCTGGGAGAACCACGATCAGGGGGAGACCGCCGGGTCGGTGCTGGACGACCTCGAGGTCCTGGGGTCTGGGTCCATTGTGGAGGTGCCAAATCAACGCCGAGCCGGGGTGCCTCCCCTCCTCGCGAAGCTGCTTCTTCCCTCCGGTCAGAGGAAGCCGATCGCGGTTCGTGTAGGGGTGTCCGAGGATGCACAGGGGCGTGGCGGTGGGGGCAGAGGCCATGTTCCTTCTCCGGTTGGGCAGTGGTCCTTGTTCGGACCCGACAGCCTTGGAACCCCCCGTCAGAAGACCGTCAGAGCATCAGGTCGGGGAGCCCTGACGCCGGTGTCGGGTGCCGAAGTTCTGTCGATCCCTCCGCTTCCAGCGCTTGCATTCAAGCCCCTTGTTGCAGTATATAGAACTGGAATTCCATTCTGGTACGCTATGTCGCCCCGGATCCCAGTGCCCTTGGCCACGCACCTCACCCCGCCCAAGCAGTCCCGCTCGCGACGGACCCTGGAGCGCATCGTGCGGGCGTCACTGGAGATCCTGGAGGAGGAGGGTGTCGATGGCCTCACCGTGCAGGCCATCGTCGCGCGGGCGGACTCCTCGGTCGGGTCTTTCTATGCCCGTTTCGCCGGCAAGGACGACCTCTTGGAGTATCTGGGGGATCGGGTCTGGCGGGAGGCCGCGCAGCGGTGGGACGATGCGCTGGCCTCGAGGGACCTCAGTGGACTGAGCCTGAGCGAGCTCGTGGACGGTGCGGTCCGGCTCCTTGCCGACGCCGGTCGATCCCGCGCCTCGTATTTGAAAGCCCTCGCACAGGCTCCGACGACGGGGGATGAGGCCTACCTCGCCTTTCAGGGGCATGCCATCGAAGGACTCGGAGTCCTTCTGATGGCGAAGGCGTCGGAAATGGGCCACCCGGACCCTGCCGTGGCGATCCGCTTGGGGCTGCGGGCCGTCTTGGCGCTCCTCGAGGGTCCTTTCCCCCCCGGCTCGGAGACCCTTCCCCTGGAGCGACGCCTCGAAGAGGCTGGACGCCTCCTTCACGGGTACCTGACGGCGGGCGAGGCGGCGGGCCGCTCCACCGGACAGGTGGACTTCTTCGACATCTGGAGTTGACCAAGGCTGTTTGCCGCGCAACCGAGAGGTCGCATAGACTGACACCATGTCCGACGTCGGTGAAGCCGTGACCCTCCTTCGGTGCTCGGCGCACGTCCTTCTCACGGTTGCTGTGGGTCTGTGGTGGCCCGTGCCAACGGCTGCGCAGGACGCTGCGCCCGACGTGTTGCGCGCCTATCGTGTGCCCAACGGGACCACGGCGGGCATTCGGGTCGACGGGCTGCTGGGTGAGGAGGTCTGGTCCCACGCGGCCGTCACGGGGGGCTTCCGTCAGCGGGAACCCGCCGAGGGTGACCCGGCCACGGAGCGCACCGAAGTCCGCGTGGTCTACGACGCTGAAGCCCTCTACGTCGCGGTCATGGCCTACGATCGTGAGCCCGACAGGGTGGTGGCACGCCTTCTCCAACGCGACAAGCTGCTCGTACCGGACTTCATGGGCGGTGGGATGACCTTCGCCGGCGACGACGCGGTCGCTCTCGTCCTGGATCCGTTCCACGATCACCGTAGTGGCATCATATTCGCCACGAATGCGAATGGCGCCGAGTTCGAAGCGTCTCTGGCCAACGAAGGCAGTGACATCAACGTGGATTGGCGCGGGGTGTGGGAGGTGGCGAGCGCACGTACTTCCGAAGGGTGGAGTGCTGAGTTTTCCATTCCGTGGCGTACGCTTCGCTATCCCGACGCCGTGGATGACGCGCCATGGGGACTCAATGTCCTGCGCTTCATCAGTCGGAAGAACGAAGAGACGCTGTGGCGATCCTGGCGCCGGGAGGGTGAAGGCTTCCACCGGGTCAGCCGTGCCGGTCATCTCGTG
This sequence comes from Longimicrobiales bacterium, assembly GCA_035458765.1. Lineage (GTDB taxonomy): Bacteria > Gemmatimonadota > Gemmatimonadetes > Longimicrobiales > Gaopeijiaceae > SZUA-318. Next base: position 26,948 of record DATHZE010000145.1, on the reverse strand, counting down.
GGCCTCTCAGATCTGCCCCGGGGCGGCCTGAACCTCGAGGTGAAGCCGTTCCTGCTGGGCGGCACACGCCAGGAGTTGGACGATGCGGGTAGCCTGCGTGGTACCGGCACCCTTGAGACGGGCTTGGACCTGAAAACCGAGCTGCGCCCCGGGTTGGTGCTGGACCTCACCTTCAACACCGACTTCGCCCAGGTGGAGGTGGACGACGAGAAGGTGAACCTCACGCGCTTCGATCTCTTCTTTCCGGAAAAGCGAGACTTCTTCCTGGAGAATTCTGGCATCTTCCACTTCGGTGTGCCCAACAACCCCTTCGAGCCGCCGGCCTTCCAGATGTTCTTCAGCCGTCGGATCGGCATCGAAGAGGATGAAGGCGCGGTCCCGATCCTGGGAGGCGCTCGTCTCAACGGTCGCATCGGCGGGCAGACCGTCGGTGTAATGAGCCTGGCGACCGACGAGGCCTACGGCTTGCCGGGCGAAAACTTCTCGGTCCTGCGGGTGAAGCGTGACCTGGGCACGAGCAACTACCTCGGCGCGATGATCACGGATCGCCGAGGTGGGGGGGGCTGGAATACCGTGGCCGGCGTCGATGGGCAATACGTATCGGGGCCCGTGGTGGTGGACGCCTTCTACGCACGCACCTTCACCGGAGGCGTGGGGGGAGACGATGCGGCGTATCGCTTCGCTTTGGACTACACGGGTGACAGGTGGGGTGGGATGCTCAACCACGTGAGCGTCGGCCCGGACGTGGAGGCGTCATCGGGGTTCATCACCCGGGAGGATACCCGCAAGACCGATGCGTACGGTCGAAGGCGTTGGCGCACCGAAGCCCTGGGTCTGCGTCGGTTGGATCTGTGGGTAGGAGGGAGTTACTCCTCCACCATGAGCGGCCGCCAACAGGACTACAGCTACAGCTTCGCCCTCATGCCGGAGTGGAATGCGGGGGAGAACTTCACCGTGTTTTCGAACGTGTCCCAGACCATTCTGGACGAGACCTTCGAATTGACGGACTCCGTGGAGATCCCCGTGGGTCGGTACCAGAACGACAACGTGATGTTCTCGGGGGGAACCAGCCAGAAGCGTGCTGCGTACCTGAACGTAAACGGGATGCTGAGCCGCTTCTACGGGGGCTCGCTGGTCAGTCTGGGCGGTACGCTCACGTTGGCCCCGGTTCCCCAGGTGGCGGTGGGCCTGGGCTACACCCGTAACGATGTCGACGTGCCTTTTCCACACGGGGAGTTCACGGCTGACATTCTCTCCCTGCGTACGACGTATTCCTTTTCGACCAGGCTCACCACCAACGTCCTGGTGCAGTACAACAGCCTGGATCGTGACTTCACCGCGAACGTGCGCGTGAATTTCATCCACCGGCCGGGGAGCGATCTTTTCCTGGTGTTCACGGAAAATCGCGGCGATGACCGGCGGCTCTGGAATGTCCAGGAGCGTGGCTTCGTGATGAAGCTTACGTATCTTGCTAGGCTGTAACCCGTTTTCTGAGCTGGAGCAGCAGGAGAAGTATGAACGACTCGAGGGTGGGGAATAGAAGAAACGTCTGGCTGGTCGCGGCGGTTCTCGCGCTGGGTGCCACGCTGGGTGCCACGCGGACTGCGGCGCAGCAGGGCGCGCGCATCACGGGCGTGGTGTTCGACAGCACGTCCATGCAGCCCCTTCCGGGTGCACGTATCGCCGTGCTCGGCACCAGCGTGCTCGGCGACGCAGACGCCACCGGGTTCTTCGACCTGAGCGGCGTCCCGGCGGGCTCGCACTGGGTGTCATTCTTCCACCCCCGTCTCCAGGCCCTGGGCGTAAGCCCACCCTCACGGCAGGTCGTGTTCCAGGATGGACAGACCGTGGACGTGGTCCTGGCGGTGCCCTCGGACCGCACGCTGCTCATGGGGTGGTGCATGGCCGAGCAGGCAGGCGCCTCGTTCGGCGCCCTGGCGGGCCTGGTCTTGGATTCCCTGACCGGGGTGCCCCTGCCCGGCGCCGTGGTTCAGGCCCAACTCGCGAGCCGTCGCCCCGGCGATCCGCCGCCCGTGGAGGTTCGCACCGACGATGCCGGCTATTATCGCCTGTGCACGGTGCCCGCCGGACGTGACGTCCGGGTGCAGGCCCACTTTGGCGAGAACCCGGGCCGGAGCACGAACGTGGTGGTGGAGTCGCGGGGGGCCGAGATCAAGGACCTGGTTCTCTTCATGTCGGCCGAAGGGAGCTTGGTGGGCAAGGTCATGGACTACGCCACGGGTGAGGCGATCGCGGGCGCGGAAGTGTCCGTGCTGGGTACCGAGGCGCGACAACTCACCGACGCCAAGGGCGAGTTCGTTCTGGCCGAGCTTCCCCCTGGGCGCCATCTGGTGGCCACCGAGTTCCTGGGCTACCAGCCGCGCACGGATTCCGTGACGGTCTTCAGCCAGGAGACGGTGGACATCGAGTTGCGACTCTCCACGGAGGCCATCGAGCTGGAAGGACTCACCGTGACGTCGCGCACCCGCTTCGGGCGCACGAGCATCGCCAATGACAAGCGCGCCGACGTGCTGACACGCATGGAGATCGAGCCCCTGCTGGCCCGTGTCCAGTCCATGGGCGACCTGCTCCGGGCGATGAACGCACCAGGGCTGCGCGTCGCCGAGGTCATGGTCACCGACGCCAGCGGCGTGGCCGTGCCTGGATGGTGCGTGGAGGTGAGCCGGCGCACGACGCGGAGCGGGTCGGGGTGCAGTCAGGCCGCCGTCTTCGTCAACGACGTCCTCATGCCCTATCCGGATCAGATCCTGACCCAACTCTCGCCGATTGCCATCGATCGCATCGAGATCCTCAGCCCCATCGACGCCAACGCCCAGTTCGGGAACGCCGCCGCCAATGGGGCCGTCCTGATCTACACGCGCTAGAACGCGGCGGGGGGCGTCAGCCCTCCGCCGGCTTCACCGCCTCGAAGTGGGCGCCGTAGATGGAGCCCGCGAACGCTTCGAGCTCCGCGCGGGCGTCGCCGTGCGCTGCGATGAACGCCTTCACGCCCGGATCCGCCAGGATGTACGAGGCTGGGTAGGGCTTCTCGTCGCTGATGCGCACGTCGGTGAAGCCCGCCGCCGCGAACTGGCTCAGGTAGTCGGCCCGGGCGGTGGGAAGACAGGCCGCCACGGCGTCCAGGGATCCCGCCACGACCTCGGGAACGGGCAGGTCCGACACCATGTCGGAGATGACCATGCGGCCGCCGGGCTTGAGAACGCGGAAGGCGTCGGCCAGCACCCGGTCCTTCTCGGGGCTGAGGTTCAGCACGCAGTTGGAGATGATGACGTCCACCGTGCCGTCGGCCACCGGGAGCGCCTCGATCTCCCCCAGTCGGAACTCCACGTTGGCGTAGCCTCCCTTGGCGGCGTTGGCCCGCGCCCGGCTGATCATCTCCGGCGTCATGTCCACGCCGATGACCTTGCCGGTGGGGCCGACCTCCTTGGAGGCCAGGAAGCAGTCGATACCCGCGCCGGACCCCAGGTCCAGGACCGTCTGGCCTGCCTTCAGCGACGCGATGGCCGTGGGGTTGCCGCACCCCAGCCCCAGATTGGCGTCCGCCGGCAGGTCCTTGAGGGCATCGGCGGTGTACCCGATGGCCTGGGCCGTTTCGTCGGCGGTGTCGCCGCCCCCGCAGGACGAGGGTCCACAGCAGCTGTCGGCCTCCGTGGCCGCCCGGGCGTACCGCGCGCGCACGGCCTGCCGCACCTCTTCTTTCCCGTGTTCCATAACCCCTCCACAACTGGTTGTATGTTGCAACAATAAGACCCTCAAAAAGCCCTCCACAAGGAGGGCGTCGCGGACCGGGTCAGCGGACCACGCAGCAGCTTCCCCCCGAAGCGTCCACCCGGGCGGCAAACGACCCCGCCAGGCGACCCAACAGCCGGATCATGGCGCTCCGCACCTCGGGATCGAAGTCCTCCAGCATCCGGGCGTAGGCCCGCGCCAGTTCGGCCTCGATTCGTCCACACAACTCCACTCCCTGCCGCGTGGCCCGCAGCCGCACGATGCGCCCGTCGGACGCGTCGCGCTCCCGGCCCACGTACCCTTTGTCCTCCAGTCCACCCGCCACTCGGCTCGCTGTGCTCTTGTCCAGGTAGAGCCGGGCCGCCAGGTCGTTCACCGTCATGGGGCCGCCGTCCACCACCGCCTTGAGTGCGTAGCACTGGGTCACGCTGACGTCGTAGCAGCACGCCAGGTCCCGGTCCCGGAACTGCACCACGCGGAGCAGCTCGTTCAGGGCTCCGTAAAGGCCATGGGCGTCGGACAGCAGCCGGGGATCGGTGGCGTCTGCGACGGGAACCTGGGGAAGTTCAAGAATAGTTGCCATGCGCAACTATCGCATCGCGGAGGGATGGGGTCAAGGGGGGGTGGGCACGGCCTGGAGCGGAGGGGCCCGAGCTCAGTCCTGCAGCCGACGCCCCAGGGCGACGAGCTGGGGGGTGGCCCCCGTGGACGCGTAGGCCACGGTGCCGTCGGGCTCCACCAGGTAGACCAGGGCCGGGTGGTTCACGTCGCCGGTCGCTTCGTCTCGCTCCCGGGCCACGCCCCAGGCCGTGAGGGCCCTCTCCACGTCCTCGACACTTCCGCTCAGCACCAGATCGCCCGGAGCCAGGGTCCACTGCTCCGCCATGGCCGGAAGCCGGGACGGGGTGTCCCGCCAGGGATCCAGGGTGACGGCCATCACCGCGAAGTCCCGCTGTTTCGCCAGCTCGCTCCGAGCGGCAACGGCACTGCGCACCACCAGGGGGCACACCGCTTCGCAGTGTGCGAAGGCGAAGGTCACAAGCGCCGGCCGACCCCCGAGCCGCTCCAGGGTGAACGGCTCGCCGTGCTGGTCCACCAGCCCGGCCATGTCTGGAAAGCTCCGGTCGAGTCGGGGATACGTGTCCGGTGTGTCCCCCGGGTCCGGGAGCGCCGCCTCCACGGGAGTCGTCGTGATCACCCTGATCCCGACGGCGCCCAGGCCGCCCACCATCACCAGGGTGATGGTGGTGGCAAGGAGGCGACCCGACGCCGTCGAGGTCAGGTTACGGAGGGCGAGACGCGTACGCTCGCCCCACCCCACCATGAGCAGGGCCAGCATCCCCAGGGGCTGGCCGATGAGCAGGATCCACCCCGACCGCTCGGGCAGGCCGGTCTCGGTGGCGTTGAAGCAGACCCACCTGGCCCGGACGAGCCAGGTGGGCGCCTCGGTCGGAAGCGGCCACAACGCCAGCGCCCACCAACCCGCCGTGACGGCGATGAGCGTCCCCAGTGCAGCCAGGGGCCAGACGTCGGACCTTCGGTTCATCCCACCTTCCACACGAAGGACAGGAGCGTCCAGTTGGCGAAGTAGTAGACCACAAAGGCGACGAAGAAGATGAGCACCAGGATCATGGTGCCGGGCATCTGCCCGAGCTTCCCGTGCTCCGCAACCTCGACGTCGGTCTTCGGGATCTCGAGGAACGGCCGGTTGTAGACGCCGGGAGGCACCGAGCCCGCCAGCGCCGTGCTGGTGCAGTCGTCACCCAGCGGCTTGCCGAAGAACACGGACCACACCGTGATGAGGATGTACATGCCGCCGCCCACGGCGCCCATGAGGCCGCCGATGGCCATGACGCCGATCACCAGGTCCACGGCGGGCGAGAACGCCATGTCGAACGGCGCTCCGGCGAACGTGATGTCCCAGTGGCGGCGCGGAACGCCGAAGGAGCCCGCGAACGTCATGGCCATGGAGAAGATCAGCATGCCGATGGCGAATACGTACGGCTGCCAACGGGCCATGCCGTAGAAGGACACCTTCTTCCGGAAGATGAGCGGGATCACGTAGTAGGTGACGCCCATGAACGCCATGGCGGTTCCACTCACCACCGTGGCGTGGAAGTGTCCGGGAATGCGCAGCGTGTTGTGCGCGATGATGTTGATCTGCTCGGTGCCGAACGTGACGCCGGTGATGCCGCCCACGAAGCCGAACACGACCACCGAAAGCACCAGAGGGCTGAAGCCCGGGTCACCCCAGGGCGCGCGCCGAAGCCATCCGAAGATGCCCTGCGTGAAGCCGCGCAGGCGCATGCCCAACTCGACGCCCGCCGGAACCGTGAACCCGTGCAGCATAGACGCCAACACGGCCATGTACATGAAGTACGACGTGTTCACGATCTTCCAGGACGGGCTGAAGCCGGGGTCCACCAGCAGGTGGTGAGCCGATGCCATGGAGATGAACAGGATGTAGAGCACGAACGCCGTACGGCTGATCTTCTCGTTCACCACCACCGCGCCCACGGTGAGGGCGCCCAGCAGATACCAGATGGCCACCATGGCGGCCACGTTGATCTGCTGCGACGAGTGTCCGAGTCCCCACCACACCAGGCGATAGACCTGGGGGTCCACGTGCATGAGTCCCATGGACCACAGGTACGTGGGAATGTAGATAGCCGCGCCGTGGACCAGGGTGATGACCGCGATGATGGCCGCCGTGATGCCGCCGAAGGTGACCAGCGGAACCGACCCTTCGTAGGTGCGTTCGCGTTTGGCGATGACCAGGGTGGCGAAGAAGATGGACACCACCACCAGGGCGCCCACCGCGAACAGAATCACGCCCAGATAGAAGTTGGGGTCCGCACGCAGCGGAACGTACGACGTGAACAGGACGTCGGCTTTCCCGGTCATCATGGTCCACTCGACCAGCCCCGCCCCCAGCACCATGAGGGCGAACGCGCCCCACGCGACCTTGGGTGTGGCCACCCTGGAGTTGAGGAGTACCGCCGACGCGAAGTACAGCACCGCCATTTCGAAGAACAGGATGAAGAAGATGAGCATGTTCATCCCGTGGATCGTCAGAACGCGGTAGAACCACACCGCGTCCAGGAGGTGCACCGCCTGCCAGCGCGTCAACAGGACCAGGATGGCTGCGATGCCGCCGATGAGGAGCGCCACGGTGGCGACGACGGCGTTGGCCTTGATGAGCGCGTCGGCATCCTTGTGGACCTTCAGGCCCGTGGTGGGACAGGTCCGGAAGGCGCCTGCACCGGGCGACTGCGTTGCGGTGCTCACCGATCACCTCCAGCGCTCGCCTGTGCCGAGGCCGTACGTCCGGCCGGACCATCGACCACGATGATCTTGCCCAGCATCAGGTGGTGCCCCACGCCGCAGAATTCGTTGCAGAGGATGCGGAAGTCGCCGGCTTCGGTGGGGGTGATCCGGAGCGCGTAATCGTAGCCCGGGACCACCTGGAAGTTCACGTTGAACGGGTACAGGTTGAAACCGTGGTTCAGGTCCAGCGACGACAGGTGCAGGGTGTACTCCGCGCCGGCTTCGAGCTGCAGCACGGGGCGCCACATCCACATCTGCCCCAGGAGGTAGATGTCGCTTCCCGCCGGGGGCGCCACGACGGGAATCCCGCCTTGGGTGTCCACCTGATAGTCCGCGATGAACTGGTCGACCCGCTCACGGTACGCCGTGGGGTCCACCTTGGCGCGGATGCCCGCGGGGTTCTGCCCGCCCTTGAAGTGCCAGAACGGCATCATGGCGAACAGCACCAGGCACCAGACGAAGGCGATCGTGAACCAGACCCGCTCGGCCTTGTGGGCCGGTTTCCACCAGACCCCGGTGGGAGAGGTCACGCCTGTGGTGTGCATGATCGAGCCTCGCTCAGGGGAGTGGGGCCTGGGGCAGGTTCATCACCTCCCACAGTCCCCAGAAGGTGAACAGGACCAGCATGATGACCATGCCGAGGGCCAGCAGGATGAAGGGGCTGTCGTAGAGGCGTTGGAGGAACGGCGCCTCGGCCCCGGGGTCCGACGTGGGACGTTGTTCGTCCATGGAGCAAGCCTCCCTTACGGAGTGGGTCCTACGGGTTTGGGCACCGCCCCACAGGAGGCGGTCATGTCCTGGATGGTCGTCTCGAGCAGGTACCCCTTCACCGCGGTGGACACCACCTTCCATCGCGCGTGCGCCGCGCACGGCGCGATGTCGCTGCACCGGGCCCGGCCGAGCAGGCAGCTGGACTCGTGGGCGACGTCGCCGAACGGCTGGATCACATCCGCCAGGCAGAGGCCGGAGGGGTCCTGGGCCAGCAGGAACCCGCCTCCCGGGCCGCGGGTGGAGGTCAGCACCCCGGAACGCGCCAAGCCATTCAGGATCTTGGCGAGATAATTGCGAGGCACGCCGAGGGCCTCGGCGATGTCGCCCACGCGGTGGGGTTCGCCCGGGCCGGCCTCGGCCAGGTGCATCACCGCCTGGAGCGCGTAGATGGCCGTCTGGGAGAGGATCATGGTGCCTTCGTGCGTCGGCCTTGTGCCGGCCCGATCGGGACGGCAGACTAAAGCAGGATAAGCTCATGATGATATCCGAAATCTTCTTGCGCAAGGATTGTCTCAACTTCCGGCCCATGCGTCGCCTAACCCGTGTCCTCCAGAAAGCGGCCCGCGTGGCCCTCGCGCGGCTCGACGCATGGTTCAACGCCCTGTACACGTGGCGGTACAACCCCCTGTACCACTCCGGGGCCCTGGTGGTCGCGTGTTTTCTCGTCCTCCTGGCCACCGGCCTCTATCTGCTCCTGTTCTACCGGATCGGCTCGCCCTACGCCTCGGTGGCCCGCATCACGGACCAGGCGCTGACCGGACGCTGGATCCGGACGCTCCACCGGTACGTGTCCGATCTGGCCGTGGCGGCCATGCTGGTCCACGCGGTGCGCATGTTCGTCCAGGGGCGTTCCTGGGGTCCCCGGGCGCTTGCGTGGGTCTCGGGGGTGGTCCTGGCCTTCGTCTTCTTCGTATGCGGATGGACCGGGTACGTCATGGTGTGGGACGGGCAGGCCCACCTCCTGGCCGCCGAGGGCGCCCGCCTGTTCGACGCCCTGCCCATCTTTTCCGAGCCCATCAGCCGGGCGTTCATCGGAGACGACGCGGTTCCCCCGGCGTTCTTCTTCCTGAACCTCTTCGCCCACATCGCCCTTCCCGTGGGCGTGGCCCTCATCCTCTGGATCCACGTATCGCGCCTGGCGCGCTCGTACCTGATGCCCCCGAAGCCGCTGCTCTGGGGCATGGTGGGGCTCTTCACCGCCGCCTCGGTGATCTGGCCCATGGGCATGGATGCTCCGGCGGACCTGCTGCGCCTTCCCGGCGACGTGTCCCTGGACCTCTTCTACGGGTTCTGGCTCCCGGCGAGCCTGTCGGCAGGCGCCGGGTGGGTTTGGCTGGCGTTCCTGGCGGTGATGGGCGCCAGCCTGGCGGTTCCCCTCTTCCAGCGGCCCCCCAAGGAGAAGGCGCCCCTGCCGTCGGTGGTGAACGCCCGCTTCTGCACCGGATGCGAGCAGTGCTACCACGACTGTCCGTACGAGGCCATCGACATGGTGCCGCGGAGCGACGGCCGCGATGGCTTCGTGGCCTGGGTCAACGACACGAAGTGCGTGAGCTGCGGCATCTGCTCGGCGTCGTGCGCTCCGATGGGGGTCGGTCCGCCCCAACGCACCGGTCGCGATCAGATCAGCGAGGTGAAGGCGTTCCTCGAGCGCGCCCGCCCCGGCGCGGACGACGTGGTGTTGGTGGCGTGCGCCAACAGCGCGGCGGGCGGCGATTTCTTCCTGGACGCGCCGGTCTACCCGGTGTCGTGCACGGGGAGCCTGCACACGTCCGTGCTGGAGTACCTGGTGCGGGCCGGGGCGGGTGGCGTCATGGTGGTGGCCTGCCCGCCGCGGGACTGCTGGAACCGCGAAGGGGTGAAGTGGCTCGAGGAGCGGGTGGACAACGGTCGGGAGGCCGAGTTGAAGCCCCGGGTGGACCGGCGGCGCATCCGGATCGTGTATGCCGCCGAGGGAGAATCGCTCAGGTTGGCGGCTGAGCTCCACGCCTATCGCCAGGACCTGACCGCGCTCGACCGGGCCCAGGGCGAGGACGACATCGTCATCGACGTCCTGTGCGAGGTTCCCGAGGTGTCGGTGGCCGAGGAGGCCGCGCGATGAGCGTCTGGCGCCGGTCGGCGGCCGTCGCCCTGGCCGTGGGGCTGACCCTGGGGACGGCGGCGCTGTCCCGAATGCCGGTGCGCTTCGCCCATAAGGGAGATGCCATGCTGCGGCTGTCGTGGAAGATCAACGGCGTCACGGTCGAGGCGTGCCGAGAGCGGTCGCCCGAAGAACTCGCGGCCCTGCCCGTACACATGCGCAATCCCGAAGCGTGCATCGGAGGCATCGCCCCCTACGTGTTGGAGGTGACGCTGGACGGCGCGACCCTGCCGTCCGACACGGTGCGCGCCCGCGGAGCCCGGGGCGATCGGCCTCTGTTCGTCCTCCAGGACCTACCGGTGCGCCCGGGGCGCCATGACGTGTCCGTCCGGTTCCGCGCCCTGATCCCCGACGGGGTCGAGGCGCCCGCCGACGGGATCCTGGAGTTGGCGTGGTCCGGCCCCCTGGAACTGGCTGAACGGGACGTAGCCCTCATCACCCTGGACGGATCCGCCCGGGCCCTCCAGGTACGGCTTCCCTGAGGCCCTTCCCGACCCGTTGCCCGGGTCCCGGCGACGCGGCATCATGACCCCATGTCCACCGCCTACCACCTGACCGTCTTCCTCCACGTCCTGGCCGCCCTGGTCTGGCTTGGTGGGATGATCGCCCTGGCCCTCCTGGCCCCGGTGCTTCGCGACGTGGGGGACGACGGCCTGCGCCAGCGCCTCTTCCATCGCCTGGGGGTGCGCTTCCGCGCCGTGGGATGGGTGTGCATCGGCGTCCTGGCGGCCACGGGGCTGGTTCAGCTTCGCATGCGGGGGATGTGGGGCATGGCCACGTGGGGCAGCGCCGCGTTCTGGGCCGCCCCTCTGGGCCGGGCGCTGGCCTGGAAGCTTGCCACCGTGGCCCTGATCCTGGTGGTGCAGTCGGTGCACGACTTCTGGCTGGGCCCCAAAGCCGGCGCGCTTCCCGCCGGAACGCCCGAAGCGAGGACGCTGCGGGTCCGGGCCGCGTATCTGGCCCGCTTCAACGCCGTGGTGGGCCTGGTCCTGATCTGGTTCGCCGTGGCCCTGGCCCGCGGGGGATAGAGGGAGAGGGGGCGGCGGGGCCGCGTGGATCGGCCCGCCCCCCCCTCGGAATCCCCGCTAGGAGATGGGCCGCGCCGGCCGCTCATGGGCGCCGGCGAGGAACACCCCGTTGAAGAGCAGCTTGAACGTGCCGTGGGGTTGACCCCGGTTGGTGACCTCGGGCCCGAACATGAACAAGTTGCCGGTGCCAACTTTCGCCTGGGCCATGGCCAGGCCTCCGTTGAGGTGCTGCTGTCCCCAGGCCCATCCGGACCGCAGCGGAGCGTCGGAATCGAACCAGGCCAGAGGCGTCACCCCGGCGGCCACGGCGGCGGGCTGCAGGCGCAGGACGGGGCTGTGGTCGAAGAACACGTCCATCTCACTCTTCAAGCCCCAGGCCACCGGTTGGGAGTTGTCCACATGCACCCGGAGCACAGTCCCGGGGATGTAGTACTGGTCTTCCCCGAGAGGCTTGCCGGCGCCGTCCACCAGATGGTTGGACAGGGGAAGACCCACGTGCTGGCCCAGGGCCACCGACGAGCCCACCGTGACGATGGTGCCGCCCTGCTGCATGAACTCGATGAGCTTCGGGACGGTCTCCCTCACCGTGATCTCCCCCAGACGGTCCTGGTATTCCGCCGGGATATCGGTGGGGGCGCTCCCGAATATCTCGAAGCCACCACCTCCGCCGTCGCGCTCGGGAATGGCCTCGGTGACAAAAACTAGAACGTCGTACTGATTGCGTAGGTTGCCCTGGTTCAGCGCCTGGGGGTACACCAACTGGTACGGAAACTCGAACTGCTCGAAGAGCCAGCGTACCCACCCCGAGGGCATGGAGCCCCCATACTCGTCCCAGAGCCCCACCCGGACCTCGTTGAGCTCCAGCATGTCCACCACCGGGGTGGAGGCGACGCCGGTGATATCCACACCCAACTCCGAAGCCCACTTCGAGAGGTTTTCCACAACCCCCGGAGCCGAGGGAACGTACACCGTTCCGGCCGGATGGACCGCGCCCTTAACCGTCACGCTTTCTTTTAGCCAGTTAACAACACGACCCTGTGCCAGAAGGCGGTTCGTCACGATGGCCACGTCGTTCTGGGCGTGGCTGAGCAGGAAGCCCGCGGCCCCCTGTGCGTCGGCCACGCGCCCCGGCGGCGGAGATGCCAGTTCAGTGGTGACGGCCTCGAAAGGACCGTCGAAGCCGTCGAGGATGCGGTCGAAGTCCACCCCCATCTGATACGCCAGGGTGTAGCCGGCGTTGTCGTAGGGGGCATTGGGCGGACCGCCCTCGTACTTGAAGTCGTTGGGGTGGTCCTGGGGTTCGAACATGTCCAGCACGTGGGACCGATACGCCTGGGCGGTCCTCACCACCCAGGAGTTGGCCGGATACCGCTTGCCCTGAACCTGGAAGTCCCCGGTTGCCCGATGGACGGTGACGCCGTTCTTCAGGAGCGTGTTCACGAACTTGGTGGCCGTGGGGAAGTCCGCCTGGTCCGCGGAGATGATGTACCCCCTGGGATCCCGGTCCTCGGGCTTCCGCAGTTCGGACTCGAAGTACTCGGCAGGCACCCCCGACGAGAAATACCCGGCCAGGGCCCCGGTCTGGGGGCCCAGGAAGCGCTCGGGGGTGCCGTCACGGTCCAGGACGGCCCGGAGCGCGTCGATGCGCTTGGGGCTCAGGGTCCAGCTGTCCTCGCTCCCCTTCCGGATCTGGTCCGCACCGGCCCGCCACATGTTGAGCAGGAGCTGCTCGCGGTTCCTGCTGGCGAAGTCCAGCACCGCCCGGTTGGCCGTGACCTCGTAGTCGATGGACTGGCGGAAGTGCCAGGTCTGGGGGGCGATGGGCATGAAGGCATCCCCCGAGGGGAGGATGCGGCTGGGGACGAAGGGAATCTGGATGGGCGTGGGGTTTCCCTGACTCTCGGTGAGGAGCCCGATGACGTTGTGGAAGTAGGCCGTGGTGCGCAGGCCGCCGTTCCACCAGGTGGAGAATGGGCCGCCGCCGCGCATCGTGACCCCGGGCTTGTTCTCCTCCACGAACCGGGTCTGCATGGCCAGCCCCACCTGCTCGAGCTGCGAAAGCACCAGGGGGTGGATGTTGAAGTTGGCCGGATACCGGAACGGGGGGGCGAACATGATGGCGCCCGCCGGACCCACCTGGTGGTGGTTGTACATGATCTGGGGCACCCAGTCGATGTACAGCACCCGGGACATGTTCCAGGTCTCCGGCATGTTCACCATGTAGGAGTCCCGGTTGTTGTCGTGGCCCACGTACTTGTGATAGAGCACCGGGATGCCGCCCGTGGTCCGCTTGAGCGGGTCCGGGTCACGCATGTACCAGTCGGCCAGGAGCTCCTGGCCGTCGGGGTTTGCCTGCACAAGCAAAACGATGACGTCGTCCAGGAAGCGGAGCGTCTCCTCGTCGGTGAGGCTCGCAAGCTGGTACACCGTCTCCATGAGCTGCTGGGCCCCCAGCACTTCCGACGCGTGAAGGCCGCCGTCGATCCAGACCACCGCCTTCCCTTCCCTGGCCAGCGCCCGGGCGTCGGCCTCGGCGAGTCCCTCGGCCCGGGCCAGGCGCCGGGAGATGTCCCGGTAGTGTTCCAGTCGGGCGTGATTCTCCGGCGACGTGACGATGGCCATCAACTGGGCGCGTCCCTCGGCCGTCCTGCCGATTTCCCGGACCGTCATGCGGGGCGACTCGGCGGCGAGCCTCGCCCAGTACGCCTCGAGTTGGGAGTAGCTGGCCAGGTGGTAGTCGGCGCCGATCCGGAAGCCCAGGAAGTCTTCCGGTGAAGTGACGTTCTGGGCCGTGGCGGGGAGCGCCAGGGCCGCCACCAGAAGGGTGAGTGTGGCGGAGAGCCGCGCGGCGGGTCGGGCGATCATGGCGAGACCTCGTGGAGAGGACGATACGGGATGACTCACGGTGTGAGGGGCGGGGGCAGGGCGCAACGGGGTCGTCTCTACCCGTCGCGCCCCCGGAACCGGAAGGCCGCCTCGAGGATCACCGGAGGGCCTCCGAGCCTGGCGACGGCCGGGCTGGGCCGGTTGTACTCCGTCATGGGGACGGCCGGATCGATCACGAACCCCACCCGCGCCATCTCCTGGATGAGTTGTTCCTCGGTCAGGAAGCACTGCGGCTCGCCGGAGAACTGGGTGAAGACGAAGGGCTCTCCCGGCACCGGGGCGGTGTCGGTGGGGAAGGTGTTCCGTGAGAAAGTGAACACGAACAGCCCCGCCCCGGGCCGCGCCACCCGGGCGGCCTCTTCAACCCCCCGCCGAAAGATCCGGGAGGACGTCGCCAGGTTCCAGATGCCATGTGCCACGATGAGGTCGAAGCTCCGGTCCCTCGCGGGAATCTGCTCCATGGGCGAAAGGGCCCAGGCCAGACGGTCCGAGAGTCCTGCTGCGGCCCCACGATCTGCGGCGGCGAGCAGCATGGGCCAGGACAGGTCCAGGCCCAGCACGTTCCAGCCGGCTCCCGCCAAAGGGACTGCGTTCCGACCAGCGCCGCATCCGAGGTCCAGGGCGTGGCCGTGGCCACACCGGCGCACCTCACCTTCGGCGAAGCGCATGAGGACGGCGTTGGGTGCGGACTGGGCGAAACCGCGCACGGTGCCGGGCGCACTCCAGTTCGTGCCGGCCAGGGGGTCCATGGTCAGCCTCTCGGGTAGGACCACATGAATGGGCGCCAGGGTGGGCAGGCAGTATCCGGCTTCTCGGGTCTGGTAGGCAAGCATGGCATCCGGCAGGGGGAGCCCTGTCACGCCACCCAGGGGTCCACGTACGTTTGTATGAGCGTCGCTGTCCCTGCGCGACGCCGCTGGAAGTACCGCGTGGTGCGGCGAGGTCGATGATGCGGCACGGTGGGCTGAATCGGGTGTGTGGCAACGGAGGCCCCACCGTCGCGGTGGTGGCTCTCTTGTGGCTTGCTTGCCCTCCGCTCCTCGAAGGCCAGGTGGCCCCCGCCGGCGGGGCGCCGTCTTCCCGCCTGGCCGGCACGGTGGTGGACCGCCAGTCCCATGCCCCCGTCGTGGGCGCTCGCGTCCACCTTCTGGACCCGAACTCGGGAGCGCTGGTCGCTGACGCCGAGTCCGATGCCGACGGCTCCTTCGAGTTTCCGTCGATTCCAGACGGGTCCTACGGCCTCCGGGTCGAGAGGATCGGATACCGGCCGGTCATCGACAGCCTGACGGTGGTCGCGAGCGAAAACGAGGTCCTCCAGATCTACCTGGTTGCGCATGCCATCGACATGGAGCCTCTGGTGGTCCAGGTGCCGCGCACGGTCGCCTATTACATGAGGGATTTCGAAAGCAGGCGAGTCGCCGGCGGAGGTGGGACGTTCATCACGCGCGCCCAGATCGAGCGGCGTCGGGCGCGTAGCACCTCGGAAATCCTCCAGGCTCTCGGTGGGGTTCGAGTCCAATACAGCACTCGAGGTGAGGCGGCCCTATTCGTGCGTGGGGGGTGTCGGCCACAGGTGTACATCGACGGGGCCGCCATCCACGAAAGCGTGTCCATCGACATGGCTGTCCTCCCCGACGACATCGAGGGAATGGAGATCTATTCCAGCGCGACCATCCCTGCCCGTTATGCAACCACCGGGATGTGCGCGGCCATCCTGGTGTGGACCCGCCCGGCGGTACGGGGCGAGGCGAGGCGGAGGGTGTCCATCTGGAAGTTGGTCCTCACGGGTGGCGTGTTCCTCACGGTGTTCATCCTCGGGCACTGAGGCCACCCGCAGTGCCGGTTGCCAACCGCCACCTCGCACCCTCCATTGCAGCATCGTCCCTTCGCCCACGAGGATCAGAATGCGACGCCCCTTCGTGACCGTCAGCCTGTTCGTAACCGCAGTCGCCTTGAGTCCGGCGTTGCCCCTGGTGGCCCAGCTTCCCCGCCTCGAACCGACGAGTCCCCGGAACCGCGTCCTGACCCACCGGGAGGAGGCGCCCGTAATCCGGGCGAGGATCGCGGAGCGGTTCGAGACAGTGCTCCCGGAACTCATGCGCCGGGAAGGAATCGACATGTGGGTGATCGTGAGCCGGGAGTACAACGACGATCCCGTCTTCCGATCCATGGCGCCTGCGGAGACGTACTCCTCCCGGCGGCGCACCGTCCTGGTTTTCCACGACCGGGGCGGTGATTCGGGCGTCGATGCCATCAGCGTGGGGAGATTCGACTACGACGGTCTCTTCGACCTGTACCGCACCCACAACGACTCCCAGTTCGTCGGCCTCCGTGAGCTCGTGGAAGAACGGAACCCGGAACGTATCGGGATCAACGTCTCCAATTCCTGGAACCACGCCGACGGGCTTACGCACAACGAGTATCTCCGTCTGGAGGAGGCGCTCGGCCCGTATGCGTCGCGCCTCACGTCAGCGGAGATGCTGGCCGTGGGGTGGCTCGAGCGGAAGCTTCCTTCGGAGACCGAGCATTACCGCGGCGTGATGCGATTGGCTCACCAAGTCATCGCGGAAGCCTTCAGCAATCAGGTCATCGTGCCCGGCGTTACCACCACCGAGGATGTGGCGTGGTGGATGCGCCAGCGTGTGGCCGAGATGGGGCTGGGCGCGTGGTTCCACCCTTCGGTGGACCTCCAGCGCAGGGGCGGCGTATCCGCGGAAGCGCGGGACGGCGGGCAGGTGATCCAGCGTGGGGACATGCTCCATACCGACTTCGGCATCATCGGTCTGGGGTACTCCACCGACACGCAGCACCTTGCGTACGTCCTCCGAGCCGGTGAGACCGAGGCCCCCGCGGGCCTGCGCGAAGGACTGCGGAAAGCCAATCGGCTCCAGGACCTGACCATGCTCCATGCCAAGGCGGGGCAGACGGGAAACCAAGCCCTGGCTGGCGCCTTGGCCCAGGCGAAGGCCGAGGGCATCACCCCCAGCATCTACTGCCACGCCATCGGCTACCACGGCCACGCGGCTGGACCGCCCATCGGCATGACCGACTATCAGGACGGCGTTCCCGTGCGTGGCGACTACGTGTTCCGTCCCGATACCTGGCATTCCATCGAGCTCAATGCGCGCCACGCCGTGCCCGAGTGGGACGACCAGGAGGTCCGCTTTGCCCTCGAGGAGGATGCCGCCTTGATGGCCGACGGGTGGAATTGGATCGATGGGCGGCAGTC
Organism: Longimicrobiales bacterium; assembly: GCA_035458765.1. Lineage (GTDB taxonomy): Bacteria > Gemmatimonadota > Gemmatimonadetes > Longimicrobiales > Gaopeijiaceae > SZUA-318. Next base: position 9,820 of record DATHZE010000145.1, on the reverse strand, counting down.
CAGTTTCTACCTGATCCGGTAGGATGTCTCCGCGGACACCCCTTCAATCAAGGCCGTCCAGACGACAGCGCAGGGCGACGATGGATCCGTGGCCGCCCATGGGGCCGGCCTCCGACGACAGGAACATGCTTCCACCCAGACCCAGACCGACGCCCTCGCCTTGGGCCTCCCCGAGGGTCCGTAGGTTCACCAGGCCGTCGTCCAACGGGATCAGGGTATCGGCCTGGACGCGATAGAAGCGAAGAGACTCGTAGGTGCGAAGGGCGGCGATGCCACGTTCCGGGGACACGGCGCCGCCGGTCACCTGGCGCGGCAGGATGCGCGGACCGGAGGAGAGGCGCTGGACTTCCTCCAGGGTGACCGTGTCTGGGCGCAGTTCTCCCGGATATCGGTACACGGTGACCGCAGCGTTGCGGCCCTTGGTCACCGCGAGAACCCGCTCGCCGGGCAGGACCAGCAGGGCCTCGATGTCCCGTGGGCCGTCGGGCAGCCGAACAGGGAAGACGTCCGCCTGGATCGTCGCGGAGGCCGTCTGGCGGTCGCCGAGCGGGTCCACCGAAGTCGGGTCGGGCTCAGGAAGACGGAGAAGCTGCAGAGACGCCCGCTCCTCGTAGTTGTCGCCCAGGTCCGCCAGGTAGAGGCACGAGCCGCCTCCGGGGCAAGGCGCCAGCGCCAGGTCCTCCCAGTCAACCACGCGCGGACGAATCCGGTAGCGGGCCAGGACGTTGCCCCGGGAGTCCGCCGCGAAGAGGACCGGCCTGGAATCAGCGTGGGTCCAGAGGACTCCGGGGTGGTCCAGGCTCACGGCGATGCCGCTGGCTTCCGTCAGGTCGTCGGCCAGCGGAACGGCCGCCCCGACGGGGCGACAGCCCAGGCCTCCTCCTGCGGCCACCGGACCGCACGCAGCCAGAAGCGACGCCGCCAACAGGAGCGGCGTCACGGTGCGGTTCGATCGTGGGGCCCTGCCGGGGCGGATCAGCGATCGCCTCCGGGCTTGGTGGCCTCCGCGTAGACCATGTCGAGAACCTGCTGGAACGTCTCCGTGGGTAGGGCGCCCTGCAGGGGTGGGTAGCCCACGACAAAGAACGTGGGCGTCCCACGCACGCCCAGCTGCTGGGCCAGAGCGGTTGCCGCCCGAACCCGATTTCCCCGGCGGTCCTCCGAGATGCAGCTGTCGAAGCGAGTCATGTCGGCCCCGACCTCCCCGGCCCAGCCCCGAAGAAGCGGCGCGGGGTCGGCGCTGTTCTTCCACTCCCCCTGAAGGTGCCAGATACGGTCGTGCATGGCCTCGAAGAAGCCCTCGTCCTGCTCCAGCACGCACTCGGCGGCGGTGGTGGCTGCCGTCGAGTTCTTGAACATCCCGCTTACGAACGGAAGGAATTTCCACTCCACCTTACCGGCATCGACGAAGTTGGCGACGAGAACGGGCCACGTTTCCTCGTGGAACTTGCGGCAGTACCCGCAGCCGTAGTCGGAGAACTCCACCACGCGAACGGGAGAGACGAGGGAGCCCCGGTCGTGACCCAGGACCGCGATATCGATTTCCTGCGTGGGGGGCGCCACCGGTCGACCGGGACCCAGGGAGGCCTCCTCGGCAGCGGAAGAAAGCAGGTCCGCAGTGGTGTCGTCGGTCCGGGGGGCGGGTTCGCCGTCGTCCGGGGTGCACGCCCCGAACAGAACGGCAACGGCCAACGCAACGGTACTCGTCCTCGAACTCATGGCATCTCCAGATTCACGAACTGACCCAGCCCGGCGAGGAACGCCGTCAGCGTGGCAAAGCTCCCGGTGACCATCATCAGCCCCACCAGCACCAACGTCGCTCCAGCGACCCTGCTGAGGGGAACCAACCAATCTCGCACCTTCTTCGCCCCGGCGAGGAATCCGTTGAATGCCACGGACGCCAGGACGAACGGAAGGCCGAGTCCCAGGGCGTAGGTGGCCAGCAGGAGCGTGCCCTGGAGCTGGGTCGCTTCGAGGCTGGCGTAGAGGAGGATCGACGCCAGCACGGGCCCGATGCAGGGGGTCCAACCCGCCCCGAAGGCAACGCCGATGAGGAAGGAGGCCACCGGCCCCGCGGGACGCGCACGCATGGGCAGACGCACCTCCCGGGCCAGCGCCTGCATGCGGAGTACCCCGGCGAGATGGAGCCCGAAAAGGATCAGGATCACGCCGCCTGCTCGGTTCATCCAAGGCAATGCGTGGGCCAGGGCTTGGCCGAGGGAGGTGGCGGCCCAACCCATGGTCATGAAGACCGCCGTGAAGCCGAGAACGAAGAGGAGTGAGTGGACCACCACGGCATGCCGCGCCGCCCTCTTCGTGGGTGCGCGGAGCTCCTCCAGCGTCACTCCGGACACGAAGACCACGTAGCTGGGCACGACCGGCAGAACGCACGGCGACAGGAACGAGACTACGCCTGCCAGGAACGCCAACGGGAACGAGACGGTGATTTCCATGGAGGAAGTCGAGCGACGGGCCTCTAGAGCGTGAAGTCGGTGAGGAGCGGCTTCTCCTCTTCGCCGAGACGCACCAGAACCTCGAGATGCTCCTCCAGACCGCTTCCCTTGAGCTTCTCCCGCAGCAACTGGTCCAACTGAAAAAGCCCAGCGGAGTTGGACATGTTCACCGTCACGCAGATCGCCTTCTCGGTCCCGTGCTCCAGGGTGATGCCCTCGATGGCGGCGGCGGACACCGAGTGGATGGAAAGGGATCCCGAGGAAAAAGGAATGCGCGAGCGGCCTTTGGCCATGTCCAGTGCATCGGCTATGCGCACCACGCCCGCCTCGAGGGTCAACGGCTTGCCCCCGGATCGGTGGGAGATGATGGCGTGGAGGGTCTCCGCTCGGAGAATCGTGGCCTGTCTGTCGTTGTAGACGACGGGCAGAATCTGGCGGAGCTTCTCCTGGGCGATGAAGAGCGAGAACGACTCGTGGTCGGCACGGTGGATGGACATTCCCAGGTCGTGGAGCAGGGCCGCCAGGGCTACCACCACTTCGGCGTCATCGCTGTCCATGTCGTAGTGGGTGACCACCGAGGGCTCCACCTTGGCCTCCACCAGCAGCCGGAGCATGCGCACGGCCAGGTTCATGACGATCTTCACGTGCACCGGACCGTGATCCGTCATGCCCAGGCGCTCCATGGCGTTGACGTTGGCCGCGATCCAGAGCCCGTACAGGTCGTCGTCGCCGTTCACATGCTCGATGATGCGTCGCAGCTTGGCGTTCTGCCTGTTGGGCACATTGATGACGACGCGGCGCTCGAAGCGGTCGTCCACGCTCCGCTCCATGGGTTCCGGCAGGCTGGGTGCCTCGCCGTCGGTTCGCCTGTCTTCGAGGCTCAAAGGGCTTTCTCCCAGTCCTCCACCTTCGGGGCTCCATCCATGACCACCACCGTTCCTACGATCCGGTCATGGATCGCCTGGCGATTGGCGTCCCAGAATACCTGGGCAAAGCCGAGCAGCCCAGTGGCAAAGCCAGCAGCGTATCCGCCCGCGCGTTCGAAGGCCGTCCACCACGTGATGGGCTCACCATCCAGGCGGAGGACCCGGATCTTCATGAGGCGCTTTCCGACGGTCTGGCCTTTCCACCAGGAGAGGATGACGGTGAGATACAGGGACGCCCACCCGAAGCCGAAGCCCAACTCGTCCACGAAGTTCCGGATCCATGAGAAGATCGTTCCCCCCTCCCGCTCCTGACGCAGGTCGTCGTCGAGCTGGGCCATGGCCCGCGACTGGGCATCGTTGGATTCCCTCAGGCCTGCGATCCGTCGATTGAGCTCGCGGAGCGTGTCCGCCACGAGGGGGTCGGAGAGCTGGGGTGGAATCTCGCCACTGCGCTCGGCCGCGGGCGGCGTGACTGTGCCGGAGTCCGGACGTACGGAGAGGATGGCCTCCTCGATGATCGCGTCCCGCTCGTCCGCCCAGGGGGCGTCCTCTGGAACGAGTTCCTCCAGGAGGTCGCGGATTTGCTCGGTGGTGAGGTTCGTTTCAAAGCCCAGGGAAACCAGTTCGCGGGCCGCTGCCGAGGCCTCCTCCGCATCTTCGGCTTCGCCGAAAGCCCGGGCGTCGGCCAGCCCTGCCAGTGCTTCGAAGAGCCTCACGCCCACTTCCGCCGGTACCTCAGCGCTGCCCACGCTCAGGCGGGCCTCGTCCCTGCCGGATCGATCTCGGTCGCCGGTGCCGCTGATTCCCACGGACATCCAGATGATCACGGTGAAGATGCCGATCCACAGACCCAGACACCCCACCGAGAGGCGCATGGCCCGACCGAAGACGCTGCCCTTCACCGGCGTGCGCTTGAATCCCTCGCGGATGAAGAGGACCGCCACGAGGACCCCCAGGACCATACCGAAGTTCTTGGTGACCAGGGTGATGACGCCGATGACCGCCAAGTCCACCAGAATGGCCGCGAGGCGGCGCCCGGGGGTGGCGAGGGGGAGTCCAAGGAGATCGGGGGCCAGATCGAAGGCGTCCGGAGTGATGATGCCCCTTGGATCATGTGCGTGGTGGGCGCGCTTGGCGACTGACATGGATCGGCCTTCCGTGGAGGTCAGCGGCGGCGGGCCCAGAGGACCAGGGCGAGGCCTGCGGCCGCTCCGAGAAGAGCTCCGCCCAACGCGATCCGCCTCGGGTCTCCACCGGGCGCCGGCGGAGGGGCAACGGCGTCGACGTCGTCGGACACGTTCGGGAGGGCTACGGCCCCGTCACCTCCGTTGGCGTCGGCGTCCATCTCGTCGCCCTCCCAGCCGCACGAGGGGCACGCCACCACCGAGCGTTCCTTGGCGGTCCGGTTTGGATACACGACTTCTTCGCTGCAGTCCGGGCACGTGAGGCCGGAGGGGAGAGGACGGATGAGGCCATAGAGCGTGCCCTTGGAGAGATCCAGATCCTCGGCGATCTGGTTCACGCTCGACTGGGAGCTCCAGTAGAGGTCGTTGGCCTTCGCTTCGGTCTCGCGATCCACTGCGGCGGACACCCGTGATCCTCCTTCACTTGACCCTCATTTTCCCCTTCAACAACATAGCTGGCCCCCACGGCTCCCGCACAGGCAGTGTCCCCTCCCGGCCGAGATTGCGTCGCGTGAAGATCCCCGTTGCACACGGCTGGTTGGAAGCCGTCCTGAAAGAGCCCCTCGAGGCTCCCCGCGGCGCGGCCGTGGTGTGCCACCCACACCCGGTGTATGGGGGGACGATGCACACCAAGGCCGTGTACCGGGCGGCGCAGGGCCTTCTGGAGGCGGGGCTCGTGGTGCTTCGCTTCAACTTCCGGGGCGTGGGGATCAGCACGGGCAGCCACGACGAAGGCATCGGAGAACGCGATGACCTGAGAGACGTCATGAACTGGCTGGAGAGTCGCTATCCTCTGCTGCCCCAGGTGGTCGGAGGCTTTTCTTTCGGATCCATGGTGGCGTTGAGCTTGGGGGTCGAGGACCCGAGGGCCGTGGGGCTCCTGGGGCTCGGGCTTCCCGTGGACAAGGCCGAATACGACTACTCGTACCTGGCCGACACCGACAAGCCGATCCTGGTGGTGCAGGGAGAGCACGACGAGTTCGGTTCGGGGGCCGCGGTCGCGGAGGTCCTGAAACCGGTCGGCTCGAACCTCACCCTCGTGCGGCTTCCGGGTGCGGACCATTACTTCACCGAGCAGCTGGATGAACTGAAGGAGACCGTTCGGGGGTATTATTCGTCCGGGCCGGGATCTCGGTTCCTGGCAGGCTTCTGAGGGAGGGATCCATGCGCCAACGCGAGCGGTTGTTGCAGAGCCTGGAGAGCGTGTTCCGGGAGGCCTACCGCACGGCCCAGGAGCGAGACGACAAAGAAGAGATGGCGAGACTGGACTTCGAGTACCAGAGGGACCAGATCCACTTGGAGGTCCTCCTCGATGTTCGGGATCTTCTCAGCACCGGGAGGGCAGAGGAAAAGGGCGGTTCTCTCCTCGAGAAGGCCCAGGCCATCAAGCAGCTCACCAGGCTTCGTTAGCGATCCGACGAGGACGGCCATGAAGATCTACACCCGCACCGGCGACGCCGGGGACACCGCTCTCTTCGGAGGCGGCCGCGTCTCCAAGGATCACCACAGGGTGGCGGCCTACGGTACAGTGGACGAGTTGAACGCGTGCATCGGATGGGCCGTTGCCACGGTGGCCGCTTCCGACATCCGGGAACAGCTGGCCCAGACCCAGCATGACCTGTTCGCCCTGGGCGCGATTCTGGCTTCGGCCCCGCCCCACGAGGGCCGGCCTCGAGCCAAGGGGGTCCCCGAGGTCCCGCCGGGGCGGGTCGAGGAAATGGAGGCGTGGATGGACGGCGCCGAGAGTGAGCTCCCGCCCCTGCGGGCGTTCATTCTTCCGGGGGGAACCCCGGGTGCCGCTGCGCTCCATCTGGCACGTACGGTCTGCCGCCGGGCGGAACGCGCCGTGGTTCACCTCGCCACCCTCGAGCCGGTGGAAGAAGATCTGGTGGTATACCTGAACCGGCTGTCCGATTTGCTCTTCACCTTCGCCCGAATGGAGAACCACCGGGCTGGGGCTGGGGACGTGGAGTGGCGCAAGGTGTGATCCATCTGACTTTCACGCGCGAGGCGCGCGCTGGGGAACTGATCCGCGGGGACATCCGCCTGCCGGACGGTCCTCCTCCCCGCAACGCCGTCGTCGTGGTTCACGGCTTCAAGGGTTTCAAGGACTGGGGCTTCTTTCCTTGGGTCGCCGAGGAGTTGGCCAAGGCCGGCTACGCGGTGGTGAGCTTCAATTTCTCTCGGAACGGCGTCGGCTCGGAGGCCGACCGCTTCACCGAACTGGATCGCTTCGGCGCCAACACCCTCTCTCTGGAGCAGGAGGAGCTGCGGCGGTTGGTGTCCGAGGCCCTGGACGGAGACCTTCTGCCCCGGCGACCCGGTCGCGTAGCCCTTCTCGGGCACAGTCGGGGTGGGGGTCAGGCGATCCTCACCGCGGCCCTTGAGGGGCGTGTGGGTGCTCTCGTGACGTGGGCTTCGGTTTCCCACTTCGACCGCTGGACCGAGGAGACCAAGGCCGAGTGGCGAGCCAACGGACGCGTCTGGGTGCTGAACCAGCGCACCGGCGAGCATATGCCCGTGGGCCTCGGCCTCCTGGAAGACTTCGAGGCGAACCGGGAGCGCCTGGACGTGGCGGCCATGGCCTCGCGGATCCAGGCACCGTGGCTCATCCTCCACGGTTCCGATGACCTGACCGTCTGGCCGGGAGAGGCCCAGAACCTGGCCAGGGCCAACACCGCTGCGCGGGTCGAGGTGATCCAGGGTGCCGGGCACACCTTCGAGGCTACCCATCCGTTCCCTGGCCCGACGCTCCAGCTCGAGCAGGCCATGGATTTCACCGTGAGCCACCTGCATCGCCACCTGGAGCCGTAGGCCTCATGCGCCTCGCCATTCTGGATCGCTGACCGTGGGAGGCGAGGAGCGAGGTACGGCGATGGCGGCCAGCGTGAAGCGGACCGCCCGCTCCTTCGGCGTTGACCCCGACGGTATCGCGCTCCTTAGCAAGGCACACGCCCTCGCCATGGAACCGCGCATCGCTGCTCTCACCGATGACCACCATCCCTTGTACCTGCACCCGGGCCGTACCGTGCTGGTGCTGCTTCGCGACGCTTCGTGCGTGGACGGTACGGTGCTGGCGGCGGCGGCGCTCACCGAGTCGGAGGACGAAGTCTTCCGCATAGGGGACCCCGCGGTGCGAATCACCGTCGGCGACGAGGTGGCGGATATACTGCGCCGCATACCCTTGCCCAATTCCGAGCGGCTGGCGGAAGAGTTGCTGGTTGCCGAGTTGAGCGTTCGACTGGTGGCGCTTGCCGAGCGATTGGACCACTTGCGCCACGGGCACCTGCGCGACGCCGATCACGCATGGAGGAGGGCGATCCACGCCCAGGCCGAGTCGGCGTACCTTCCTGTCGCGGAACGCACCCACCCCCGTCTCGCGCAACGGTACCGCCACTGGTGCCGGACCTTCGCCCGACGTCTCGATCGCGAAGAGTAGCCGCCAGCGGCTACTGACGGGTGTAGATCACCATCACGCCGTTGGCCGTGTTGATGGGGAACAGGTTGCCCGCCTCGACGGGGCGGAAGAGGACGATGCGCTCAACGGCGTCGGGAGGTAGGTGAAGGGCCATCTCCGCGCTCGTGGCATGGACGTCGTTGATGTAGATCTCCATGGACACGCAGCCCGAGTTGAACATCATGCGGACCTGTCCCGGCTGGTAGCCTACGCAAAGGGTGCCGTCTCCCCGGCGTCGGACGATGACGCCTGGAAGGTGAAGCGCCTGGATCACGTCGGCGGCGTCACGCGCACGGCTCGAGATCTTCTCGATCTGTTCACGGTTCACCGTGAGCCCTCCCATGGCTCTCCGGGTCAGGGGCACGGCCTCGACGGTGACCGTGAGCGGGTCGAGTTCGATGGCTTCGGTATCCACCCGCATGTCCACCGAAAGCGCCTGACCCGACGCTACAACGAGGGTGTCCCGACGTGTGCCGTACTGGAGGTGGCGGGCGAACATGGTGTACGTCCCGGGCGGAACGTCGCCGAAGCGAAAGTCACCCTCGTTTCCGGTCACCCTCCGGAACGAAGTGCCCTGCAGCCAGACCTCGGCTCCGGCGACACCGGCGCCCGAGGTCGCGTCGTGGACCGCGCCCGATACCCTGGCTGGCTCGAGTTCCCAGAGGAGGAAGGCAACCTGGGCCATGCCGCCTTCGGACACGGCCACTTCCCTCCGCAGCCCCTGGAGGTTGAGGAATCGGGCGGAAGCCAGGATGGGCACGTCGGCGGGCGCGTTGCACAGTCGATACCAGCCGGAGGCGTCGGTTTCCAGCTCCCGTCGCGTGGGCTCGCGGGAGCCTTCCACGCTCCATGAGAGGCTGACGTGGGCCTTGGGCATTCCCATCCCGCTCTCCCCGTCACCTACCCAGCCGGCCAGGATGCCCGTGCCGGGCTCGCTTGCCTCCATGAGGCATTGTGAGGCGACCACGGTGAACCAGGAAGGGGTTGCCAGGCTCGCTTCGGTGGTGGCGTTTGCGCGGACCGTCACGGCGCGAGGGCCGGGCGAGACGCCGAGTTCCCCCAGGAGCGGATGGTAGAACAGAAGAGTGTACTCGCCAGCCGGCACGTCGGCGATGACGAATGCGCCGTCCTCTCCGGACACGGCCTGGTGGGGAGTTCCGAACAGAAAGACGGCGGCGTCGCTGAGAGGCGCCTGTCGGGTGGAATCGAATACGACGCCCTGCACGCGTCCGGGGGCCGGTTCCGTCGGGCGGGCCTGGGCCTCGAGTCCCCCGGCTCCGAAGGCCAGAAGACCTGCCGCGACCGTGAGGTTCCAGGCCGGAACGGGAGGGTTCATGTGAGCGCGGGTTCCAGGGTTGCCATGGCGGATCGACGTCTCCCCAATACCGTACGATGGAAAGGGGACCTCAATACACGTTTGCGCAATGCCGCGTGCCCGGGGGTGGGTGTCTTGCGAGGGGTCCCGCCTTTGGTTACACCTTGACCGACCCTATGCGGGCAGACGAAAGAAAATGACTGTTCGGAGGCTTCATGGCCTACATCATCACCGAGCCCTGTATCGAAACGAAAGACGCCAGTTGCGTCGAGGTCTGTCCCGTGGACTGCATCTACGAGGCGCCGGACCAGTTCTACATCCACCCGGACGAGTGTATCGACTGTGGTGCCTGTGAGCCCGAGTGTCCGGTGCAGGCCATCTTTCCCGATACCGACGTGCCGCCGGAGTGGACCAGCTACATCGAGAAGAACAAGGTCCACTTCGACTGAGCCGGACGGCGAATGCAAAAAGAGCGGCGGGAGGGG
>DATHZE010000144.1:0-4718 GCA_035458765.1 Longimicrobiales bacterium | reverse complement strand
ATCCTCGCGGCCGTGGCCCTCTTCGGGCTCCTCATCGCCTGCGCCAACGTGGCCAACCTGCTCCTGGGACGGGCCGAAGAGCGCCAGAAGGAGGTCGCGGTGCGCACGGCTCTCGGCGCGGGCCGCCATCGCATCCTGCGGCAGCTGCTGACCGAGAGCATCACGCTCGGCGTCGTCGCCGGCGGCCTGGGCATGGTCCTGGCCGTGGGCGTGGTCCGGTGGATCCAAGGCGCCATGCCCGCCGAGATGCCCAAAGCCATGTTCCCGCGCCTGGACCCCGAGGTTCTTCTCGCCACCGTGGCGGTGTCGATCCTGGCGGGCGTGGCGTTCGGCCTCGCGCCGGCGCTCCACGCCGGAAGGGGAGACCTGCGGGAGGCCCTGGGCGAGGGAAGCCGGGGCGGGACGGCCAGTCGCGCGCGCCGGCGCCTCCGCAACGCCTTCGTGGTCGGAGAGTTCGCCGTGGCGTTGGCGCTTCTCACGGGCGCGGGCTTCCTCATGGACGCCTTCAACCGCCTGACTGAGGCGGATCCCGGCTTTCGGCAGGAGGGTCTCCTCACGTTCTCCCTCCAGGCGCAGGAGGATCGGTATCCAGGACCGGCGGACCTTCGGGTCTACGAGGACGAACTGCTCGCGTCCCTGGCCGCGGTCCCGGGTGTGGAAGGTGTGGCCGCCATGTCCAGCCTTCCCCGGGGCCGGGGGAACCCACGGGCGCGCTACACGGTGGCGGGAAGCCCGATCCCCGAAGAAGGCGAGCAGCCCACGGCGGGCTATCAGACCGTAAACCCCGGATACTTCTCCACCATGGAGATCCCCGTGGTCCAGGGCCGCGCGCTGGAAGCCACGGACAGGGACGACAGCCAGCCCGTGGCCCTGGTCAGCGAGGCCCTGGTCCGCCGGGACTTCCCCGGCGAGGACCCTCTGGGGCGAACCATCAGCGTCAGGGAAACGGATCGGGTGATCGTGGGCGTGGTCCGCGACGTCATTCAGGACCGAATCGCCCTCGGGGGGGACCGCGGCGAAGCCATCTACGTTCCCCTGGCCCAGGCGCCGTTGCGGGCCGTGAGCTTCGCCCTGCGAGCGGGGGCCGACCCCACCCGCCTGGCCGCCGACGTGCGTCAGGCGGTGTGGGCCGTGAACCCGGATCAACCGGTGGCGCAGCTGCGCACCCTGGACGACTTCGTGGCCGAGTCCCTGGCTGGACCCCGGTCCATCTCGCTGTTCCTGGGCGCCATGGGTCTCGTCGCCCTGCTGCTGGCCGCCTTGGGGATCTACGGCGTCATGGCCCATGCCGTGGCGCAGCAGCAGAGGGAGATCGGCATCCGCATGGCTCTGGGCGCCGGCCGCGGCAGCGTGGTGGGCATGGTGACCAAGACCGGAGTGGGTCTCGCCGGGGTCGGGATGATCGTCGGACTCCCGCTTTCCTACCTCATGTACCGGGCCGCGTCCAGCGTTCTCAACCTCTTCGAGGCGGAAGTGGCGTTGGGGTACGCCTTGAAGGTCGCAGGGGCGCTGGCCGTGGTCGCGTTGGTGGCGACGGTCCTGCCCGCCGGGAAGGCGAGTGCCGTCGAGCCGGGGGTCGCGCTGCGCGACTGAGGTCCTGGCCCGAAACGCAGGGGGACGCCCCCTTCCCACGTGGAGGGGGGCGTCTCTTGTCATATAAATATTGATTTGACGAATCAAACTAATATATTGACGTTCATGGCCGATATCTCCACGGTGATCCACGCGTATGACCGGATCTTCCGAGCCTGCCGCCCCCGGCGGGTGGCGGATCCTGACGGCGGCCCACAGGTGAGCGCTCACCAGGCCGGCGTTCTGGCGTATCTGGACGGGGAGGATCCGACCATGGTCGGCGAGTTGGCGGACTATCTGGGGGTTACGGCGTCCACCATGTCCTTGACCTTGAAGCGCCTGGAGGAAGCCGGGTACGTTCGGCGGGATCGGGACCCGGCCGATCGGCGGGTGACCAACGTGCGCCTCACAGCCGCCGGGGCCCGAGTGCGGAGCGCCTCCACGTCCCTCGACATGGACCGGGTCGACGCTCTGCTGCGCGCGCTGCCTCTGGCACAGCGGGCCGAGGCGCTGCGGGGTGTGGTCCTTCTCGCCGACGCGGCCGACGCCCTGATCCGGCGGAACCGGGAGGCCGTGGCTGCCCAGGTCGGGGGAAGCCTCCCTTGAGTCTCCGGTGCATCCTCCAACAAACGGCGCGTCGGCGGCATCGAAGCCCATGAAAGGAAGAGACGACGACCCGCGGGGGCAAATGGGAGCAGCGGCAGCTCATCGGTGGGCTCCGGTCCATACCGACGCCACGGAGGAGATGGAAGCGCTGGTCGTGCGGGCCCAGGCAGGTGACGGCCGCGCCTTCGAAGCACTCTATCGCCGGACGGTGAGCCGGGTCTACGCCCTGTGTCTGCGGATGTGCGCCGATACCGAAGAGGCGGCTGAATTGGTGCAGGACGCGTACGTGCGGGCTTGGCAGGGGCTGGGATCGTTCCGGGGAGACAGCCGATTCACCACGTGGCTCCATCGCCTCACGGTGAACCTGGTTCTTCAGGAGCGGCGGTCCAAGGGAAGGCGCCGGGCCAGGGAAGTCCTGGACGCGGACCTCGAGCGCTTCGGGCGAGCGGCGTGCTCTGCCATGCCGGGGACGCGGGTGGACCTGGAGCGGGCCATCGCGGGGCTGCCACCGAAGGCGCGGGAGGTGCTCGTTCTGAGGGATGTACAGGGATACAAGTACGAAGAGATCGCCGAACTGACGGGGGTGAGCCTCGGGACGGTGAAGGCGCAGATCCACCGAGCGAGGGGGCTGGTGAAGGAGGCTCTGGAACGATGAACCCACATGTCACGCTTGAATACATGCACGATCTGGTGGACGGGCTCGTCCCGCCCGCCGAAGAGGCGGCTCTGAGGAGCCACTTGAGCGCTTGCTCCACGTGCCGCGACGAATTCGCCTCCCTGGAGGCGGCGGTGAAGGCGCTTCGCGACCTTCCCGGTTCGGCCCAGGCGCCGGACGGCCTTTGGAGCGGCATCGAGTCACGTATCGACGCCGTGTACGACGCGGCATCGCCGGGCCCCAAGGTCCTGCCGCTTTCCGGGGCACGCGGCCCACGACGGTTTTCCATGACTCTTCCGCAGCTCGCGGCCGCGGCGGTGGTGGTGAGCCTCGTGTCCGCGGCGACGGTCTGGACTGCCCTTTCCCGCGGGACCGGGCAGTCTCGGGTCGAGATCTTCTCGGCCGGGTCCGGAGTCCTGGGCCCTTCCGCCCGTGTCGTACGCATGGGTGACACGGGATACGCAGAAACGGTGGCGCGCCTCCAGGCCATGATCGACCAGGGGCGGGACGTTCTGTCACCGGAGACCCTTGCGACCCTCGAGACGTCCCTTCGGACCATCGACGAGGCCATAGACGAGGTCCGCCAAGCCCTGGAGGCCGACCCCTCCAGCGAGCTCCTGGCTCGGCTACTCACGAATCATCAACAGTCCAAGCTCCGGATGCTGCGGCAGGCGGCGATCTCGGTGCAGCCCCGCACATGAAGCGGAATGGAGAGAAATCATGAACAGCCTGGTGATGGGGGCCCTTCTGGCCCTGAGCATGGCGCAGCAAACCGATACGGTGATCCCCCTTGGGGAGGCCACCTCGCTGGAGGTGGGCGTCCTCGCGGGGAGCATCACGGTGACGGGGTGGGATCGGAACGAGGTCCGCGTCCAGGCAGAACACTCCAGCCGGACCTCCGTCGAAGTTCGTCGGACCGCTGACGGGCGACGCATCACCCTGAGGGCCGACAGCCGCAGGGGGCCCGCGAACATCGTGGACTTCGTCCTGCAGGTGCCGCGCTCCCTCGCGTTGGAGTTGGGTGCCATGACGGCAGACGTCCTCGTGGAGGGGGTTACCGGGGATGTTGAGGCGGAGGTGGCGCAGGGCGACATCACCGTGAGGGGGGGCGCTGCGGTCAACGTTGCGTCCGCCACGGGCAAGATCCTCGTGGACGGGGCCAAGGGTGGCGTGGTCGCGGAAACCGCCGCCGACGAGATCCGTCTGCTCAACGTGTCCGGCGAGGTCCAGGCCGAATCTGCAGGAGGAGACATCGTCGTGCTGAACTCCACCGCAGGGTCGGTGGACCTCGGGACGATCGGGGGGCGCATCCACTACGACGGCACCCTCCAGAGAGACGGCACGTACTTCATGGGCACCCACGGCGGCAGCATCACCCTCGTGGTTCCCGAGGGCGCCGCCGCCACGTTCCATCTCGCCAGCGTGCACGGGACCGTGATCAACGGCCTGCGGGGCGAGGCGGAACGCTCCGAGGGCGGGCAGCGCCACAACCTCGAAGTGGGCGGCGGCGGGGCGCTGGTGGAGGCAGAGACCTTCGGGGGACGGATCTCCCTGGTCCGGAAGGGGGCCCCCGGTTCGGAGCCTCCGAAGGCGCTGGAGGGGCAGGACGGAATCATTCAGTAGGGGCGGCTGCAACTATTCGGGTCCGGATCTCGTCTATGCTTGCATGAGGGGATCCGGTCCCCGTTTATCGATGACGAGTGAAGGCCTGAGCTAGGGGGATTGAGATGGCTGGAGATCAAGCGCTGATAACGCTGGACGGGCTGAGCAAGGTCTTCTACACCGAGGAAGTGGAGACCCACGCCCTGTCGAACATCACCATGGGGATCAAGACGGGGGAGTTCGTCTCCATCGCGGGCCCGTCGGGGTGCGGGAAGACGACATT
>DATHZE010000143.1:0-21354 GCA_035458765.1 Longimicrobiales bacterium | reverse complement strand
TCGATCGATGAAGTACGTGTGGTCCCCGTACATCCCCTGGTTGATCCTGAACCTCGTGACGGCCTCGGTCGAACCATCCGGCCCCAGCAGGGACGCCGGCAGGAGAACGCTGCCGTGCGCGAGGGCGGCCGCGGCCTCCGGACGAGACTCGATGTACGCGGTGATCCGCTCCAACGCCGCCCGCGTCCGCTTGGCCGCGATTTCCTCCAGCCGGTTCTTCAACTCCCAGACCCGCTGGATCCATCGTTCCCTGTGGCGCTGATCGGCGGCCCTGGAGGCCTGGTCGTGGTCACCCGTGATGGCGGAGAGGTCCTGGAAGGAGACGCCCATGTCCCCGGTCTGAAGCACCTCCCATACCTGGTCCGCCACGGCCCAGTCGGCGAAGGGGATGTTGATGAACTGCCCGAAGGTGCGGATGACCTTGTGGTCCATTCGGAAGCCCACCCCATCCCGGTACTCCATCCAGATGGTGATGAAGCGACGCCCACGCCGCAGATCGAACAGCTGCGGAGTCAACTCGACACGGGGGTCGTAGACGTCCGCTTTGACGCCCGGGGCCCGGTCCAACAGAGTGGCCCGGCCGAATTCCAGTTCGGGCCACAGTTCGGACCATCGACCGGCTGCCGCCGACATCAGGGGGCGTTGAGCGTCGAACCGCTCAGCCACGGCGTTCACCAACGTCATCTCCCGGCCTCCACGGGCCTCCAAACCACGATGCTTCGCCTCATGGTCCCCCCCCTTCAAAAGGTCTCGCGCTTCCGGTGGAACCCACTGCCCACCGCTGGGTGCCTCTTCGTCCTGCCTCCAGGTAATGCAGGGCGCATGCCATCGACTCGACACCCGACATCTCGCTGTGGCACAACGCTTTCGCGCACCCGCGACATGTTCCTGGGCGGCGAGGGGTTCCCATTCGGGAACAGAAATTGGTTCCCGTTGGGGAACGGCGATCCCGTCGGGGAACCATGGGCCGGCGACGCTCTCCGGCCGGGACCTCGTGCATCTCGTGGTGCGCAGCGCGCCCTGGAGCTAGTCTTGGTTGCCCAATGCGCCGATTGACCCTCACGTGACTTCCAGACCCCGGTGGACCATGACGATGTTCCGCTCATCAGGGCTCTTCCTCCTCGCTCTCCTCACCGGCATGCCCAGTGGACTCATCGCACAAAACGCGGGAAGCCGGTTCACGGACCTGGTACGCGCGAACCGCACCGTTCAGGATGCGGTGAAGTGGATCGACGACAACTACGACGCCCAGGTCGAGGAGTGGATCCGCATCACCGAGATTCCGGGCAAGTCGCAGCACGAGCAGGAGCGCGGAGCCTATGTCCGCGCCCAGATGGAGGCCGAGGGACTGGAGGTGAGCACCGACTCCATCGGCAATGTCACGGGAATCCGGCGGGGAACGGGCGGAGGTCCCACCATCGTGTTCGCGGCCCACATGGACACCGTCCATCCCCTGGACACCGACGTCACGGTGCGCAGGGACGGCGACATTCTCCGGGCCCCGGGAATCTTCGACAACAGCGCGTCGGTGGCCAACATGCTCGCCACCATCCGGGCCATGAACCGGGCCGGGGTGCGCACGCAGGGTGACGTGATCTTCGTCGCCACGGTGCAGGAAGAGCTGGGGCTGGTGGGCATGGGGTACTGGTTCGACCAGAACCCGGGCGTGGCCGACATGCTCGTGGCCATGGACGGGGGGCTGGGCGGCGTGTCCTACGGCGCCCTGGGCATCTACTGGACCCGCTACTGGTTTCGGGGCGAGGGCTCCCACACCAACTCCAGCACCGGCAAGCCCCACCCGGTCCGGGCCCTGGCCGAGGCGGTGGACCACATCTACGAGCTGAAGGTCCCGGAAGGACGCGGTGGAGCGGTCTACAACATCGGGATGATCGGCGGAGGCAAGATCTTCAACGGCATCCCCCAGGACGTGTTCTTCACCATGGACCTGAGGTCCGTGAACCCCGTGCTCCTGGATTCCCTCGATGCCGAGATCGAGTCACGCGTGAAGGCGGCTGCGGAGCGCCACGGAGTCCGTTGGGACATGGAGCGGGAGCAGTACCTCACCGCCGGCGGCACCGAGGACCAGTTGGTCGACCGCCTGGAGCACCCGGTGGTGGCGACGGCCCTGGACGTCTACAACAGTCTGGACATTCCCACCCGCGCCATCCCGTCGGGCTCCACCGACGGAAACCAGGGCGTGGTCCGGGGCATTCCCTCCATCGCCGTGGGCAGGGCCCGGGGGGGCGACCAGCATACGCTCACGGAGTACGCCGACGGAACCAGCGCCCTGGCCGCCACGCAGGCCATCGTCTATCTGGCTGCGTCGCTGGCCGGTGTGGTACCCGCTGCGCTGATTCCCTAGGGGCCACGCCAGGGACTCCGCGCTCCTACACCCCTGGAGCCCCCTTGGCTTCCCGGACGTAGGGGTGGTCCTCCGGCGCGTCGGACCACAGGTCCAGGAAGCGCCGGTACTCACTGGCCGCCGCCGCGCTGTCCCCGAGTTCCTCGTGGAGACGGGCCTGGAGGAGCACTGCGTACCATCCGAACGGCGTGGACTGCTCGAGAGATGCGAAGTACTGGGTCGCATCGGTGGTCCGTCCCTCCTCCGCCGCGATCTGCCCCAACCACAGGCGCATCAGGGCCCCCATCGAGCCCCACGCGAAAGAAGAGCGCTGCGCCATCGCAAGCGTGCGAAACGCGCTCCGGGGGTCTCCACCGCGCCAGGCTTCATAGGCGCCCAGAGCGTCGGAACACATGGTGAGCCACGCCGCCCAATCCTCATCTTCCGCTGTCCGGGCGCTGTCCAACGGAGCCGCGAATGCGGCGCGGGAAGCGGTGAGGCTTCGCGTATCACCCCGATCCACCGCCGTCACTCCCGCAAGAAGCAGGCACAGACCGTCGCCCTGGCAGGCCGCTGGGGAGGTAGGGACGGGTGGATCCATGGGATCCGCGAGAACCAGGAGGAACGGATCGAGGCGACCCAAGGCCTCGCCGGCCTCCGTCGCGAAGGCGAGGGCTCGATCCAGACGCCCGCGACCGACCTCGGTGTGCAGGAGACTCGCCGCCCACCGGGGGCTCCTGGACCGTCTCCACTGCGTCGACGCGACAGCCTGGAGGGCGTCCAATCCCGCGGGCGTGAACGCCAACCCGTTGGTGAGATCGCTGGCGGTATGGGGGGTCAAGGTGTCCAGCGTCGCCAGCGCGGCGTCGCGGGAGGCGGCATCCCCGAACTGGAGCGCGAACCCCAGAGAGAGCGCGAGCCCCTGGTGCGTACCCACCGACAGCGCCTTGTACGTGTCGATGAGTTCCCGGGCCCTGTCCACGTCGCCCCGCCGCATGGCGGTCTCCGCGTAGTGGATGTAGGTGGGGGAAAACGTCGGATCCAACTCGGCGGCGGTGGAGAAGGCGCGCCACGTGTCGTCCAACGTCCGGTTCAGCCGGTCGCCCAGGTGGACGTACTGTTCGCCCAGCAGGATCCAGGCATCCGGGTCGTCGGGATACCGCTTGACCACGTCCTCCATGAGGGTGACACCGTTGGGGTCTCCCGTCGCCAGGGCCTCCTCGCCCTCGAGCATGAGGCGATCCCGGGCCGGCAGGTTCTCCCTCAGGGCCCGCAGCGCCAGCTCCGCCCGCTCGGCCGCGTCGCCGCCGGCTTCCATCCAGCCGTAGGCCTGGGTGAGGCGGTAGTATGCCGACGCGAAGGTGCTGTCCTGGTCCACGGCGGCTTCGTACGCCGATGCCGCGCGCTCGAACTCGCCCTTCCGGATGAGCGCCTCGCCCTCCAGGTAGTCCCGCATGGCCTCGATGGACGAGGTGGACAGGCTGGCCACCTGGCTCTCCGACACCAGCTCGCCGCCTCGATTTCCCAGGAGGGCGCGGATCACGTCCACGGCGAGGCCGTCGGACATGCCGAGTACGTCCCGCGGGCTCCCCTCTCTTCGGGCCTGACCCAGTTTGGAGCCGTCGGCCACATCGTAGATCTCGGCGGTGAGGCGTACCTGGTCTCCGAACGCGACGGCGCTTCCCACCACCGCGTAACGCGCCCCCGTTGCCCCGGCCACCCGAAGCGCGTCCGCCAGGTCAGTCTCCCCCTCCCCCGACCCCGTGCTGTTCCACCGAGCCATGACCGTGCGGGAGTCGATGGCCCGGAAGCCCCCAAGTCCGTCCAGGTTCGTGGAGAGCACGTCCACCATCCCCTCGCGCCACACCTCGAGGCTGGCTCCGTTCACGGTGAACGGCACCACGGCGATTCCGGTCGCCGCCTCGAAGGCGCCCGCCTCGGCCGGCCCCAGGGATACCGGGCGTCCCGTGATGACGACGTACGCCCCCGCACCACCGAACAGAAGCGCCAGAGCGAGGACGCCGCCCATGATGGCACGCCCCCACGTCAGATGGGGCAGTCTGCCTTCCTTGAGACTGGCCAGCGCGTCAGCGGGCGCGATCTCCCAATCGGTGGGAATCTCCCCGGCCCGTTCCTTGGCCGTGGTGCTGGGCAGGGCCTGGATCCAGGCCGTGGCCAGGATGACCACCAATCCCACCAACAGGAGGATGAAGGCCACCGGCAGGACCCACGAGGGCAGCGACAGCAGGCTCCCGAGGAAATCCGCGACTTGAAGCACGCCCCAGGAGGCGCCGAGGTAGACCAGAAGGACCTGGACGACACGCGCCTGCTTGAGGCGTTGGAACAGGGAGGGCTCGGACATGCGCGGAAGATGGGGCGACACGCTTCACGGAGAAAGGACCGCGTCTCGCGCCGATTCTGCTGGCGCTGGCCCATCCCGAGCCCCAGGTTAGCCCATTGAGGGCACTGCGATTCCACAACGGGGGTCCGGCCGGTCGTGACTTCGGAGTTCAACCGCCTGCAAGCCGCGCTCCCGAAGCGCTACGCGCTGATCCGTGAATTGGATCATGGCGGGATGTCCCGCGTCTACCTGGCCAGGGAAGAGCTCCCCAACAGGGACGTGGCCATCAAGGTGCTGGACGAGGAGTTGTCGGCTCGCCTGGGCCGTGAGCGCTTCGTGCGCGAGGTGGAGCTGACCTCCCGGCTTCAGCATCCCCACATCGTGACCATCCACGCGGCCGGGGACGCAGGCGGCTCGCTGTACTACGTCATGCCGTACATCGATGGAGAGAGCCTCCGCGACCGTCTCGATCGAGAGGGGTGCCTACCCATCGACGACGCCCTGAAGATCACCAGCCAGGTCGCCGACGCGTTGCAGCACGCCCACGACAAGGGGATCGTGCACCGGGACGTCAAACCGTCGAACATCCTCTTCCAGAGCGGGCACGCCCTGGTCGCGGACTTCGGCATCGCCCGGGCGCTCCGGGCCGCGGACGACGGCGGCGACGTCACGCAGGGAGGGCTGGCCCTCGGCACGCCGGACTACATGAGCCCCGAGCAATGCGATGGAGCCAGTTCCATCGATGGGCGCACGGACACGTACGCTCTCGCCTGCGTGCTGTACGAAATGCTCGCCGGTCACCCTCCGTTCCAGAGCCGCAGCGCTCGGGCGACGATGGCGCGACACGTGACCGACCGCCCGCCGTCCCTCCGGGCGGTCCGCCAGTCGGTCCCCGCCGCCGTCGAGCAGGTTGTGGTGCGGGCGCTCTCCAAGGCCCCGGCGGATCGGTACGCCGAGGTAGGCCACTTCGCGGACGCCCTTCGGAGCGCGGCGAATGTGCCGCTTGATTCGGCTGAGATGGGAGGAGCGGGCGCATCCAGTCGCGGGCTCCGCTCGAGGACCCGCCCCCTGGCAGGGGGTCTGCTCGTCGTGGCAGCGCTGGGGATCGCACTCCAGGTCTGGTCCTCGGTGGTTCAGGCCAGCGGGTCATGGAGGACCTCGGTCGCCGTCATGCCCTTCGAGAACATGACCGGGGAGGAACAGTTCGACTACCTCGGGCGTTCGCTGGCCGAAGAGGTGATCACACGGCTCACCACGGTCCCCGAGATCCGCGTCATCGACCCGTACACCGCCGCGTCGCTCATGCGGGACAGCCTCGGGACCCCGCGGTTGCTCGACACCCTCAACGTCGAGCACATCGTCTACGGGTACATCGAACGTCGTGGCGGCCTGCTCATCGTGAACGTGTCGGAGTCCGACCTGGACGGGTTCCTGTCGCCGCGCACGCAGCACCCCATACGCCCGGAGAGCCTCGCCGCGGACCAGGTCGTCCTCGCCAACACCGTGACGCTGCGTATCCTCAGGGAAGTGGGCCTGGAGGACCGCTTCGACCCGGGTGGGTCCGTCATCGGCCCCGGGCGCGACGCATACCTGGCGGGCAACGAGGCCCTGGGGCAACGTACTCCCGAGGGCATGAGGACCGCGTTGGCGCGCTTCCGTGAAGCGATCTCCCTCGACCCCGGCTCCGCCGCCGCGTTCTCCGCGCTGTCTTCCGGCTACGCGCTGTCCCTCTACTACAAGTACGACGTCGGCCTCACGGGCTACGAACTCGCCGCACGTGCCCTGACCGCGGCCGACTCCGCCATCGACTTGAATCCGGCCGCCGCCAACGGGTACTCGGCCCGAGGGTACATCCGGGCCCTCATCGGCATCGACGTGGACCTGGCGGAGGCGGATTTCGCCCGGGCGGAGGAGCTCGCGCCGAACGCGCCCAACGGGCCCAGCTGGTCCGCCCGCATCCTGGCGCAGAAGGGTCGCGTCGATGAAGCGTTCACGGAGGCTGGGAGAGCCCGGGACCTCGACCCGCTCCAGGCGGGGCGGCGCACCGCGCTCGCATCCCTGGGCTTCCAGCTCGGGCGGTATGACGTGGCCATCGCCGAAGCGCGGGAGGCATACCGTCTGGAGGAGCAGCTCTCCCTGGCCAAGGCTTTCGAGGGACGTGCCCTGGCCCTGACGGGCCGGACGGAAGAGTGCCAGGCGTTGGATCTCGGCGTCTACGAGCTGGTCCGCGCGCTCTGCCTGCACGTTGCGGGACGGGAGACGGAGGCTCGCGCGTTGGTCGCCCGGGCGATCCAGGACCTGCAGTCGGGTCGCCTGGCGGACCCGGACTACCTGCCCGAGTTGGTCGCTCAGGACCTTTCCGGCTACTTCGGCTTCGTCGGAGACGCGGACAACGCGATCCATTGGCTCCGATCGGCCTTCGAGCTCTCTCCGGCCGGGGTGGACGAGAGGTTGCTCGGCTCGGCGATGTTCGATCCGGTCCGGACCGATCCTCACTGGGACGAGACCCTCGCGGAGGTGCGTCTCGAAACCCGCGCCCGGGTCGAATCGGAGCGCGCCAGGATCGTCCCGCCCCTCTGAACCCCCTGTTCCAGGCGGCCCCCCGGGGCCAGAACTACCTGAACGACGCTTCAACCCCTACTGTTTTTCTCTTGCGTGGGCGTCCGAACTTCGTGGCGCCATGCCAGGAACCCTGCGTCCCCGCCCTGCGATGAAGAACGTCCGACCCACCATTGTCCGCCTGCTGTCCGCCATGGCCAGCGCCCGGGAGATCCAGCTCTACCTGAAACGGTTCTCCCAGCTCGACGCTGACCGCTTCGCCGTGGTGAAGGTGGGTGGCGCCATTCTCCGGGACGAACTGGATGCCCTCGTCTCTTCCCTGGCCTTTCTCCAGCAGGTAGGGCTCACCCCCATCGTCATCCACGGCGCCGGGCCGCAGTTGGACGAGGAGATGACCGCGGCCGGCATCGAGAAGAAGGTCGTGGACGGTCTGCGCTTCACTTCGCCGGAGGGCCTGGCCGTGGTGCGCCGCGTGGCGCAGCGAGAGAACCTCCGCCTGGTCGAGGCGCTCCAGGAGGTGAGCGTACGCGCCACCTCCATCACGTCGGGTGTCTTCGTTTCGGAGATCCTGGGGCAGGACACGTACGGACTCGTGGGGAAAGTCGTCCGCGTGGACCTGGCCGCCATCGAAGCGGCCATCGCCGCCGACTCCATCCCCGTCATCGCCTCGCTGGGGGAGACCGTGGGCGGCCAGATCGTGAACGTGAACGCCGACTGGGCCGCCAACGAGCTGGTCAAGAAGCTCGAGCCCTACAAGATCATCTTCCTGACCGGCACCGGAGGCATCCTGGACGAGCGGGGAAAGCTCATCGAGTCCATCAGCCTCAGCGCTCAATACGACCATCTCATGAGCCAACCCTGGCTCCATTCGGGGATGCGGGTGAAGCTCGAGCAGATCCATGACCTGCTCATGGATCTGCCTCCGTCCAGTTCGCTCTCCATCACGACCCCGGACGAGATGGCCAAAGAACTCTTCACGCACCGTGGATCCGGGACCTTGGTCCGCCGGGGCGAGAGAATCCTCCACTTCGACTCCTGGAACGGTGTGGATCGGGAGCGCCTCCGCACCCTGATCGAGTCCAGCTTCGGACGGCGCCTGACGGCCGATTACTTCGACGTGACCCGGCCCCAGCGCGTGTATGTCAGCGAACACTACCGCGCCGCCATCGTCCTCACCCGCGAGGGCGAGCTCACCTACATGGACAAGTTCGCCGTGAGCGAGGACGCACAGGGCGAGGGACTCGGTCGGGCCATGTGGGACGTCATGCGCGGCGACAACCCGGCGCTCTTCTGGCGATCCCGGCGGGGCAACGCCATCAACGAGTTCTACTTCGCCAATGCCGACGGGGCGAGCAAGAACGGAAACTGGACCGTCTTCTGGTGTGGGCTGGAGGACTGGGAGTCCATCCGCTTCGCCGTGGAGCACGCCATGGCGACGCCGGCGACGCTGATCCAGTAGGCCCTACGGGTCCGTCGCGCCACCGGGGTACGTCGACCCGGGCAGGATGTGGCACTCGGAGCACTGTCTTCCGACCTGGTGCTCGCCGCGGTCGCGGTGGCAGACCAGGCAGAGGGTCCTCGTGCGGGGAGCGTCGCGGATCCCCGCCGGAGCTTCGTGGCAACCGGCGCCCTCACACCCGAGATGGGCCCGGGCGTCGTGCGCGCCTGCCGCCGGACGCGCATGGCAGGCGGAGCAGTCGGCGGTGGGTTCATGGTGTTGGGCGTGGCAGGTCGAGCAGTCGGCTCCGACCCCGGTGGCCAACGCCGCTCCCTCGGTGTGGCAGGTCACGCAGGCCGTGCCCACGTGCGTCCTGTGCGGGAACGGCAGCCAGCGCACCGGCCGGACGACGGAGCCGATATCGATGGCCAGAGCCCTGCTCACATGGATCTCCAGGGCGTTCACCGCCTCCAGGCCATGGCAGTCACGACACGTTGACTGTAGCTGGGCTCCATGGTGGCACGACCTGCAGTCGTCCCTGCTCTTGACCTTGAGGGTCGCATGGGTATAGCCGACCCCGTGGCACGCATCGCACGGCACCTGCGCATGGTCCCCGTGGACGAACAGCACCTCGGGGAAAGGCAGGTCGTCGAGGAGACGGCCCCCGGCCCAGGCAACCCGATCTCCCGCGCCGGAGTGGCAGGCCGAGCACGCCTCGGCGTCGGCCCGGAATTCGTGGGCGACGTGGCAGTGGCTGCAATCGGCCAGCATCTCCGGCACCAGGGTGGTGTGGAAGGGCGAGAGATCGCCGGGATCCCCATGGCAATCCGCGTCGGTGCAGGAGCGCACGTCCCTGGGATCGTCCCGGTTGCTCCACAGATCGTGGCACGTCGCACATACGGCCCCGTGTGGTTCGTCGGGAGATACCGGTTCATCCAGGCAGTCGGCCGGCCTTCGGGTGAGGCATCGGAGATCCACCACCTGCGGGACGTAGCCCGCGCGCACGGACTCATCCGACGATGAGCCCATGGGCCCCGCGACGGGCGTAGCCAGGCTCACCATCGCCCCTACGAAGACCATGACACCGACCGTGAGGAACGTCCATGCCCCAGGCGGGGAGACCCGGCAACGGCCCCTGATCAAGTCACGCATCGACGAGAACATGGAGTTCCTCCTCGGAGGGACGGACCCACGGGAGTTGAGGCGCATCTGGCCTCAGGGGCTCCTCGTCCACCACGCGAGCGGATGACGACGAGGACTCCGCAGTCTGGGCGGCGGCCGTCGAGGCGACCCCGCGCAGCACCGGGAAGCGCTTGACCAGGATGATGTAGCCCAGGACTTCAGCAGCCACGAACCCACTCGTGACCGCCACCTCCCCGAGGGAGGGATGGTAGGACCAGGCCGGCCCGGGCCTGAAGGCGAAGATGAACGTCGAGAACCGATAGAGAGCTCCACCCAGCACCACCAGCGCGGCCATCGCAGTGAGGAAGGAAGCCCGGGCCCTGGCACGGGCCGCGAGCAAACCCACCGCCGGCCCGATGAACAACGCCATCTCCAGAAGGAACAGGAGACTGAAGCCATCGAAGCGGGTCACCGCGTCGAGTTGTCCTCTCTGTGCCACGTCCACCGCGCGGAGAACGGCGTAGGCCAAGAGCAGCGCCGCGACGGGCAGGGCCAAAGCCCGAAGCATGGGCGTCTCCTGCGGGCGATGGAACACGCGCGCCGAGATGCAGCACTCCATGGTGACGGCCGCATACCCCATGGCGACACACGAAACCAGGAAGAGGAGTGGGAGCAGCGGGGTCTGCCACAGCGGGTGGAGCTTGACCCCCGCCAGGAGCATCAGGCTGCCAAGCGACGACTGATGCATCGTGGGAAGAACCAAGCCCACCGCGATGAGGTAGGGGAGGGCGCGCTCCAACCTGGGCGAGGCCGCGACGGCGAACCTCTTCAGTCGACCGATGGAGCGTCCCCGCCAGCGTTCGGCGAAGATGGGGAGCAACTCGATCCAGAGAACGGCGCTGTACGCCATGATGCAGAGCGCGACTTCCAGCAGGATGGAGTTGAAGTTCCAGTGCCAGAAGAACGTCGGAATGCGGTAGAAATTCCAGGGTCGCCCAATGTCCACGAGCACGCTGAGGCCGCCCAACGTGTAGCCGAGCGCCGAGGTGACCAGCGCCGGCCTGATCAGAGGGTGATACCGGCCTCGATTGGCCAGATACACCAGCATGGCCATGGCGTACCCGCCGCACGCGAGGGCCGTCCCCGTGACCACGTCGAACGCGATCCAGAGTCCCATGGGGTAGCCGTCGCTCAGGTTCGTCATGGCCCCCAGGCCGACCACGTACCGCCAGATCACGGTCAGAAATCCCACCACCGCCACCGCGGCGAGCAGCGCCGATGTGGGAGTCACGAGTCGTCCACCCATGGGCGTGGGTGCCTCGGTGGCCGTCCGGTCCGGCTCCTCCTCACGGAGCCTGCGGCTGTTCCGCCGGACCAGGGCTCCCACGGCTACGAGCAGTGCCAAGGGGGCGGCGAAGCCTCTGTAGATGGTGTGCTGAATCCGCTCGGGCAACGCGGCCACGGCTGTCTCCCCCAGATCGGGAAAGCCGAGGCCCGCGAAGGAGACGCCGGCGCCCGCCATGTAGAGCACCGAGGTCCCACCCCCGTCGGTCTCCCCGTAGATCTTCGGATTGTACCGGCCGGGGTGGTCCTCGATCCGACGATGAGCGTCCGCCAGAATCTCGCGGCGGGTTCCGTAGGTGAGCGCCCCCCGACGGCACTGGGCCACGCACGCCGGCGGCAGTCCCTGGGCCCGACGCTCCGGGCACAACTCGCACTTCAGGAGTTGCGGCACCGGAGTATCCCATTCGAAGCGGGGCACGCCGAACGGGCAGGCGATCTGGCAGTACCGGCATCCGACGCAGAGGTCACCGTTCCAGGTGACCGCACCGTCGTCATCCTTGCTCATGGCCCCCAGCATGCAGGCGCTGACGCACGCAGGTTCCACGCAATGCATGCACTGCACCTTGAGGAAGCAGTCGCCGCGGGCGACGGGAACGCGGCGCACCGCGGTGGGGCAGTGGTCCGAGAGTCCAGGGTCGGGTCCGAGCCCCAGCCGGGGGTCCCAACCGTTGGCCTCGGCACACGCGACGACGCACTCACGACATCCGATGCAGCGGGTGGCGTCGTACAGCACCGCTTTCGCGGTTGGGTCGGGCGCCTTCCGCGGGGAGCAGCGAGCCTGCCGCGGGAGGGCGGCCGCCGCAGCGCCGCCTGCCAGGACCTTCAGAGCGACACGTCTCGAGATGGTCATGGGCTTGCCCCCTGGTTGCTCAGGTCGCGGCGGAACGGTGAACCTCCTCGCCGCGAACCGCTCGGTGGGCCCAGCATCGGAATCCGCCGTTGACGCAGTACGCCACCACGGCGCCCACCATGGCCAACGCCGCCAACGGAACCAGCACGTTCCGGAGGAGCAGGACCATGAGCGCCAGGAGCGGAAGACCGACGAGGGCCACGAGAATGGCGCCGGACCAGCCGAGCGCTCTCCAGAACCACCGGCGCGCGTTTGTCATTTCCGTCTCCGATCAAGGTCGACATCAAGCTGCTCGCCCCGTCATGGTGCAAGACGAAGACCAAGGACGACCGCAGCCGCGTCACCCCCCCAAGTCTCTTTGTGACATTCTGTTAGAGAACACCGCACCGGGAGGTGCGCCGCGCTTCGGGCGGGCGGAGCGCTGAATTGCTCAACACCGGACGTTGAGCAATTCAACAAGCCGGGTCAGTGGACCAGTTCGCCGAGGATCTCCACGTAGCGGTAGCCGCCCAGGAGCCATCGGAGATCGCGCGTGGCGAGGTTGGGCTCGTCGCGACCCCGGTCACCATCGGGGTCACGCAGCAGGTTCAAGGCGACGGTGCGGCGGAGATTGCACAGGTCCCGGAAGGCCGCCTTGCGCGCACCCGTGGCCGTCAGGAGACCCTCGACGTCGCGCGGGTCGGCGGGCGCGAGCTCTACGAGCCACCCCGACTCATAGGGCTGAGTGACCACACGACCGGGAAAAGCCCGCAAAACGTCGTTGTCCCGGAGGACCCGGGCGCGCAGCGGCGAGCGGACTTCGATGCAGCCGAGCCCCAGGTCGAGGGTGCACACCCTGTCACCCGGTCGAACCAGGCCTGGGGCGCCATCCCAACTCACCACGCGCGTATCCGCCACCATGGCGGCGGCGAACGCGTCGAGACCCAGTCGCCACGCTCCGTCGCGGCTGCTCGGAACGGCCTTGAGCCAGGTGTGCCCTGCCGCATAATAGCGATCGTCGGGGAACGCCTCGACCGGTGCCGGGGGCAGGGCGCGTCTGTGACGGACCTCTTCGTCCCCGCGCAGGGCGGCGTCGAGCGGACAGCCGTCGCAGTCATAATCATGGGTGCACAGGTGGTATCGAAGAACCCCGGCACACATCCAGACGCAGGGCGCTGCGCCCGAGGCGAGGACTCGTCTTGACATCGTGTTCCTTCCCGATGACCCCGACGAGGCCGACTGGAGCCGGGCCCCGCGAGGGGTCGTCACCCCCTCCACGTGCAAGGGCGATACCAGATCCACGGCATCTCCGGAAAGCGCCGCCGCCCAGGACCGGCTGGTTCCAGTCCACTTCCAGGGAGGTCTCGCGGGCGTTGAGAATCCCAACACGTCGTGTGATTTTTCATCACTACCCTGCCCATTCTCCCTCCTCCCGCAGTGGCCTCCCTGGAGCGCCCTGCCAGGGATCGAATCATGGGCGCGCGGATCCAGGCGGCGTTGTGTTCCCTCGGCGTGCGACTGCTGGTTCCCCTCCTGCTGGTATGCGCCGTGGTTCTCGGGGGCCACGCCGCGCTCACGGTCCGATCCGTGGAGGCACACTACAGGAGCCTCGTGAGCGGCGAAGCCTATCGGTCCAGCGGGCTCATCCGCCGCGCCACCCACGACGGGATGCTTCTCAACCGGCTCGCGGAGGTTCAGGCCACCATCGAGCGTCTCGCTGAAGGGCCGGAGGTCGCCGCCATTCGCGTCTACGACCGCGAAGGCACCGTCGTTCTCTCCAGCGACAGGACGGAGATCGGCGAAAGACTCCCCCTCGAATCCGCCCCGTGCGCCGCATGCCACGGGATCACCGTGACGGATGAGCGCGTGCCGTTCGAAGCCGCGGGGCGCACGGTGGTGGGCGCGGAAGAGGTGATGCGCCAACTCTCGGTCATCACGAACGAGCCCGAGTGCTCGGCAACGGGCTGCCATCGCAGCCCCGACCAAGAGGCCGTGCTTGGGGTCCTGGACGTGGAGATGTCCATGCTTCCGGTGCAAGAGGCCATGGCCTCCGCCCGCCAGCAGCTCATCCGGACGACCATCGTGCTCATTGTGGTGCTGGGCCTGGTCGCCACGGTGCTGTTCCGGAGACTCATCCAAGCTCCGGTCCGCAGCCTGCAAAGCGGAACCCGGCGCATCGCCGCCGGCGATCTCGGCACGCACATCGCAGTCACCGGCGGTCATGAACTCGCGCGCCTTGCCCAGGACTTCAACCGGATGGCCCGCGATCTCGGCCAGGCGCAGCGCGAATTGACCGATTGGTCCCAGACCCTGGAAGAGAAGGTGGTCGACAAGACCAACGCCCTCCGCCAGGCACAGCGACAGGTGCTCCACATGGAAAAGATGGCGTCGCTTGGCAAGCTCTCGGCCACCGTCGCCCATGAGATCAACAACCCCATAAGCGGCGTGCTCACCTACGCACGCCTCGTGGAACGAGAACTCGACGAGCAACCGGTCTCGGAGGACTTCCGTGCCAAGGTCGGGCGCTATCTGAACCTCATTCAGCGGGAGTGCATGCGGTGCGGAGAGATCGTCCAGAACCTCCTCGTCTTCGCCCGGGGTTCCGGGTCGGAGATGCACACGGTCGACGTGAACGAGATCGTCGGGCGGAGCTTGATGTTGGTGCGCCACCACCTCGAGATGAGGAGCATTCACCTCGATGCCACGCTGCTGGACGGTGACCCCAGCCTGGTGGCGGACGCCGGTCAGCTGGAACAGGCCCTCGTTGCCCTCTGCGTCAACGCCGTGGAGGCCATGGAGAACGGCGGTACGCTGACCGTGACCCTTCGCGGGGACTCGGACACGGTATGCATCGACATCGCGGACACCGGAGTCGGAATCCCCGAGGAAGTGCTCCCTTTGATCTTCGAGCCCTTCTTCTCGACCAAGGAGGACGAGCGTGGCGTGGGGCTCGGCCTCGCCGTCGTCTACGGAATCGTCCACCGGCATGGTGGAAGCATCGACGTCCGGTCGGAGATCGGGAAAGGGACGACTTTTCATCTCTGCCTGCGTCGCGCCCCCCAGGACGATGCGGAGGCCGGCCCCGCCCGAGCCCCGGCGGCTGCACTTCAACCCGGCTCCACCGGATGAGGAACTGAATCCATGTCCCACCTGACCCCAAGCGTGCTGGTCGTCGACGACGAATTCGTGGTGCGGGACTCGCTGGAAAGCTGGTTCCGAAAGGACGGCTACCAGGTGCGCGCCGTGGGCAGCGGAGAGGAGGGGCTCGCGGCGGTGGGAGAGCACGTCTACGAGGTGGCCCTGGTGGACCTGAAGATGCCCGGGATGGACGGCATGGAGCTGCTCGGCCACCTGCGTCGCATCGATCCCGACATGGCCGTCATCATCATCACGGCGTTCGCGTCCGTGGACACCGCGGTGCGCAGCCTCAAGGAGGGCGCCTTCGACTACGTTACCAAGCCCGTGGACCCCGACGAGCTCAGCCATCTGGTGCGCCGGGCCTTGGAGCACCGCCGCCTCATGGAGGAGAACACCCAACTGCGAGGCTCCATCGACGAGTTCGTGGCCGGGGACATCATCATCGGGGAGAGCCCCCCTATGAAGAAGGTCATGGAGCTCGCCGAGCATGTCGCCAAGTCCGACGCCACCGTCCTCATCCGGGGCGAGAGCGGGACCGGAAAGGAACTGGTGGCGCGAGCGATCCATGCCAACAGCCCGCGCCGCTACGCGCCCATCATCGCCGTGAACTGTGGCGGCCTTCCCGAGACGCTCCTGGAAAGCGAGCTGTTCGGTCACGAAAAAGGCGCCTTCACCGGAGCTCACCAACAGCGCAAGGGGCGCGTGGAGATGGCCGACGGAGGCACGCTCTTCCTGGACGAGGTGGGCTCCATCAGCGTGAAGACCCAGGTGGACTTCCTGCGCGTGCTCGAGAGCAAGGAGTTCACCCGCATCGGGGGCACCCGAACGGTAAAGGCGGACTTCCGGGTCATCTGCGCCACGAACGAAGACCTGGAAGCCGCCGTGACGGAGCACCGGTTCAGGGAAGACTTCTATTACCGGATCAACGTCTTCTCCATCGACGTGCCACCCCTCCGCGCGAGGCGCTCGGACATCCCCCTCCTCGCCCAGCACCTCCTCGACCGGTTCGCGCGCCAGATGGACACCCACATCGCAGGAATCCATCCGGAGGCCATGGCGATCCTCCAGGCCTACGACTGGCCGGGGAACGTTCGGGAACTCTCCAACGCCATCGAGCGCGCCATGGTGGTGGGTCGCGGATCCATGATCCGCCCCGAGGACCTTCCGCTACAGCAGGGGCGGCTCGAGAAGGCCGCCGATCTCGAACGGCTCTCGGACGTCGAGAAGCGGCACGTGGCGTCGGTCCTGGATCGCACGGGGTGGAACATCACCCGGGCTGCGGAGGTCCTCGGGATCGACCGTGTGACGGTATACAACAAGATCAAGCGATACGGACTGCGAAGGAGCTGAGCGCCCGCGGGTCAGTCGGCCCTCAAGGCCTCGACCGGATCGATACGGGTGGCCCGTCGAGCGGGGAGCACCGTGGCGACGGCGGCCACGGCGGCCACCGCCGCCGCCACCAGCACGTACGTCAAGGCATCCGTGGTGCTCACCTGAAACAGGAAGCCGCTGAGCACGCGGTTCACGAGGAGCGCCGCTGCGAGCCCCAGGACGATCCCCGCAGCGACCAGCGTCATCCCCTGGCCGACGACCATGGCGCGCACCTCCTCGGCGCCCGCGCCCAGGGCCCGGCGGATGCCGATCTCGTTGGTGCGGTGTGCCACGGTCTGAGCGACGACGCCGTAGATGCCGATGGCACCCAACGACAGGGCCAGAAGGGCAAAGGTGGCCAGGAGCGTGAAGAGGAACCGCGGGCGGGTCAACGCACTTCCCAGCAGGTCCTCCATGGTCCTGACGCTCACGATGGGCAGCCCCGGATCGAGCACGCGCACCGCGTCCCTGACGGAGCCGGCCAGGGTCAGAGGATCCCCCGCCATGCGCACGAGGAGGGTCATGGAGCCCAGGTGGAACGGCGTGAGACGCACTGCCTGGCTCTCGGGCTCGTAGAAGGTGGGGGCCTGCACCGTCAGCCCGTCGAACTTCACCGGCGTGACGATGCCGACGATGGTGCGCATCTCGCCGTCGGTGGCGCCGAACCGGATCCGACTGCCGATGGGATCCTCGCCAGGCCAGTACCGCTGGGCCATGACCTCGTCGATGAGGGCGACAGGGGGACCGTCCACGACATCCGTCCGGTCGAACAGCCTCCCGCGCACCGCTCGCACCCCCAGCACGTCCAGCGCGCCCCGACTCGCCATGACATGACTCCCGGTGGGGCCGTCTTCGCCGGGCTCCAGTTCGGGCCTTCCCTCGATGACGAAGCGGGTCATGGAGTTGTCGTAGGCCAGCGGGGGCCTCGAGACGATCCCTGCATGCTCCACCCCCGGCATCCCTTCCGTCCGTTCCGCCAGGCGGGTCATGAACTCCACCTTCCTCGCAGCGGTGTATCGAGCCTCCGGGAATGTGAGCCCCACCGAGAGGAGTCCCGCCGTCTCGAAGCCGGGATCCTGACGCAGCGTCACCCAGAAGCTCTTGGCCATGAGTCCCGCCCCCACCAGCAGGACCAGCGCGAGGCTCACCTCGGCGATCACCAGGGTCTTCCTGAGGTGGAGACGATCCCTGCCACCGCTCGCCCACCGCCCTCCCTCGGAAAAGGAACGGGCCAGGTCGGTGGAGGAGGACTGATGGGCCGGGAGGAGCCCCACGACGAGGGTCGTGACCGCTACGGTCAGTCCCGTGAAGCCGAGCACCCGCCAGTCCATCCCGACCCCTTCCCCTCGTGGCAGCTGGCCTCCTTCCAGCGCCAGCAGCGCATCCACGCCCACCGCGGAGAGGGCGAGGCCCAGAAGACCGCCGGACAAAGCCAGCAGGAGTGCTTCGGTGAGAAGCTGGCGCACAAGGCGGAGTCGTCCAGCACCCAACGCGCTCCGCACGGCGAGCTCCCTCCTGCGGTAGGAACCACGGGCGAGAAGCAGGCTGGCCACATTGGCGCAGGCGATCAACAAGACGAAACCCACCGCTCCGAACAGGAGGAGGAGGGTGGGCCGCACGTCGGCCACGAGTTCGTCCAGGAGGGGCGCGATGTAGAGAAAATGGCCCCGGTGGTGATCCGGGTAGTCATCCCTCCAGCGAGCCATCATTCCTTCCATCTCGGTCTTGGCCTGCCGCAGCGTCGTCCCCGGCGCCAGGCGGGCCACCATCGTGAACCAATGCCCGCCCCGCCACGTCCGGGCCGGATCGAGCAGAAGGGGCGCCCACATCTCGACGTCGGGATCCGGGAACGCGAACCCGGCGGGCATGACCCCCACCACGATGCTGGACACCTCGTTGCCCTCGGTCTCCCATCCCAACTCGAGCGCCCGGCCCACCACCGAGGAATCGCCACCCATCTCCCTGAGCCAGAAATCGTGGGCCAACACGACCACGGCCGCGGGCCGCGGTCCCCCGTCCTCCTCCATGAGCGTGCGCCCGAGGAGGGGCGGAACCTGAAGGGTCGCGAACATGCTGGGCGAGACCACGCCGGCGGTGACCATCCGGGGATCGGCGCCATCCGGCCGGAAGGTCAGGCGTGCGGTCGACACCGCGCTCACGAACGCCATGCTCTTGTTCTGGGCGATGTAGTCGAAGTATTCGGGCGACCCCACCGGATATCGGTCCCACTCGTACCCGCTTTCCGCGTTCCAGCGCGAGTTGATGGCCACGAGTTCGTCGGGCTCGGGGAACGGGAGGGGCCGCAAGACCACTCCACTGACCACCGAGAAGATGGCGGAGGTGGCCCCCACCCCCAGCGCCAGAGTGAGCACGGCGGCGGCCGTGAAACCGGGCGCCTGCCGCAGGTTGCGCAACCCGTACCGGATGTCCTGCAGGATGCCGTCCGTCATGTCCCCCACCCCCCTCCTCCCTTGGCCACGGTCCTCGTGTTCACCCACCACCGCCCCCACCACGGCGTCGGGGTCGCCGAAGGCCTCCACCGCACGTCTCCAGGCCTCGTCGGCAGCCACTCCTTCCCGCCGCAGCTCCTCCGCGCGCATCTCCAGGTAGAAACGGATCTCCTCCCGGACCTCCAACTCGATCCGCGAAGGAAGCGAGGGCCCGCGAGCCCTCGATGATCGGCGGAAGAACCGGAGCACGTTCGCTAACCCGGCGCGGGGTCGTGGTTCAGGATGGACAGCACTGCCTCCGAGTACTCCGCCAGCCTCGCCGCCTCGGACTCCAGGCGTGCGCGCCCCTGGGCCGTCAGGGCGTAGAACTTCGCCCTTCGTCCGGTGTCCGTCTCACCCCAGCGGGACTCCACCCACCCCCTCCGCTGGACCCGATGGAGAGCGGGGTAGAGAACACCCTCCTTCACCTCCAGAACCTCCCTGCTGTGCCGGCGAATCCAGAGGCCGATGGCGTAGCCGTGCATGGCCTGCCCCGAAAGCGCCTTCAGGATGACGACATCCAGGGTACCCGTGTAGAGGTCGCTTCCGGCCATGGTCGCTCTCGGTGAAGGCTCTCGGGCACAGGACTACTTACCCCTATGCCACGTAGGTATCATACCCACCGACCCATCGGTGGACAAGGGGTCAACAAGTCAACACTTGCCTATTCGCCTCCGGGACCGTACTGCTGTTCTCCCTTGCCCCTGGCCGTATGCGGGGTCCCACCGAGCCACAGAGCCCCCATGCACCTCACCAGACCCGTCGCCAGCCTGCCGGTGTTTTTGGTCCTGGCCGTTGCAGCGACCCCCGTGCTGGCGCAGACGCGCCAGCCCACGCTGCCTCCACCCAGCATCACCGAGTACCGCCCCCGCTCTACGCTGGTCGTGCCCCAGCACCCGGTTCCACGGGCCAAGTACCCGGCGGTGGACTTCCACGGACACCCGCCGCGGCTGAACACCCCGGAGAACATCGAGCGCGTGCTGACGGCCATGGACTCGCTGAACGTGGGCGTCATGATCCAGGCCATGCCCAGTTCCGGGGACCGCCTGAAGGACCAGATCGAAGCGGTGCGCGCTTACGGCCAGGCGGATCGTTTCGCCTTCTTCGCTTCTCTGGACCTCCGAGACGTCGGCCCCGGGTCCGGCGCCAAGATCGCCGCCCAGCTCGAGGAGGACGTGCGCGCCGGCGCCGTGGGGATCGGCGAGATCCAGAAGAGCTTCGGCCTCTTCAACATGAAGGTGGACGGGACGCGCCTCCACATCGACGACCCGGAGCTGGACATCGTGTGGGCGACAGCGGGTCGGCTGGGCATACCCGTCTTCGTGCATACCGCCGACCCTGCCGAGTTCTTCCAACCCCTGGACTACCAAAACGAACGGTGGCTGGAAATGGCGACCTTCCAGAGTCGGAGGTACTTCGACCGCGAACGCTTCCCGTCGTTCGAGGAGCTGATGGCCGAGCGGGACCGCATGATCGCCAAACACCCCGAGACCACGTGGGTCCTGGCGCACCTGAGCTGGTACGGCAACGACCTGGCCAAACTCGGGGAGGTCTTCGACGCCAACCCGAACGTGTTGGCCGAGGTCGGCGCGATTCTCTACGACCTGGGACGGCAGCCCCGCTTCGCCCGCGAGTTCTTCATCAAGTACCAGGACCGGCTGCTGTTCGGGAAGGACTCCTTCCAGCCCGAAGAGTACCCCTACTACTGGCGCGTCTTCGAGACCGCCGACGAGTACTTCGACTACTACCGGGACTACCACGCGTTCTGGAAGCTGTACGGGATGGATCTGCCCGACGAGGTGCTGCGGAAGCTCTACTACGGGAACGCCGTGCGGATCGTGCCCGGGCTGTCTGGGGGAGGGGCGGGCTGAGGGCTGCGAGGGTGGTCACTCCGTGCTGAAATCGCGCCCAACGTTTGCCTCCATGTAATCCGCCACCGCCTGGCATGCTCCGAGATCCTCGCCGGCCGCCGCAGAGTCCCGGCGTAACTCGAATAGATAGGTCCGGGGAGGGACCGTCCCAGCCAAGCGAAGGCCGGCACAGTTCGCTTGTACGAGTTCTGCAAAACGTCGCGGCTCGGAGACCTGAAGGCTCCCCAGGAGGATCCAATCGACTCCCTCCGACCGGAGATAGGGGAGAAACCCCGCCTCGCTCTCCCCCAAGGCAATGGGGTAGAAGACCGAACGCCGGCCAGAGTAGTACCATAGCGGCTCTGCCTTCACGGCCAGGAAGCGTGCATCCTCGGGCAGGCTGTCACGGATGAATTCGACAGCCCCGAAAAAGCTCACCTGATCTGGGGCCAGACACGCCGGCGACGGAGGAAACGGGTACGCCGAACGGTCGCAGTCAACCCAAGACCGTGCGAGAACTCCCGTACGCCAT
>DATHZE010000142.1:0-42873 GCA_035458765.1 Longimicrobiales bacterium | reverse complement strand
CCCGCTCTACTACACCCGCATGGCCGTGGCGCCCGACGACCGTGACGAAGTCCACTTCATGTCCACCCGCCACAGCAGGTCCCTGGACGGAGGGCGCACCATCGTGGGCGGTGGAGCCGGGGGGGACAACCACGACATGTGGATCGACCCGCTCCTCCCCGAGCGCATGATCGTGGGGCACGACGGCGGCATCAGCATCTCCACCACCCGCGGAGAGAACTGGTACCGACCGCAGTTGCCGGTTGCCCAGATGTACCACGTCTTCACGGACACCAGGGTGCCCTACAACCTGTTCGGGAACCGCCAGGACGGGTCGTCCTTCGGGGGGCCCTCCAACACCCTTTCCCGGGGGGAGATCCCACTGGGCGCGTGGCGCACGGTGGGCGGGTGCGAGTCGGGCTTCGCGGTCCCCGACACCGTGACCAATGACGTGGTCTGGTCGGGGTGCTACGAAGGCATTCTGGACCGGAGCGACCTGTCCACGGGCATCACCCGGACCGTGAGCGTATGGCCCGACAACCCCGAGGGGTGGGGCGCGGCTGAACTCCGCTACCGGTTCCAGTGGACGTTCCCCATCCACATCTCGCCCTTCGACCACAACACGGTCTACGTGGGAAGCCAGCACGTGCACCGGACGCGCAACGGCGGTCAGAGCTGGGACGTGATCAGCCCGGACCTCACCACCAACGACAAGTCCCGACAGCAGGCCAGCGGGGGACTCACCACCGAAGACGTGAGCCCCACCTACTACTCGGTGCTGTTCGCCATCGCCGAGTCTCCCGTCGAGGCAGGGGTCATCTGGGCAGGGTCCAACGACGGTCTGGTGCACGTGACCCGCAACGGCGGAGAGACCTGGGAGAACGTCACGGCCAACATCTCCGGGCTGCCGCCCTTGGGCACCGTGAGCAATATCGAGCCGTCCCGCTTCCAGACCGGCACGGCCTACCTCACAGTGGACTTCCACCAGTTGGGCAACACCGACCCCTACGTGTACAAGACCGAGGACTACGGGCGCACATGGCGCTCGCTGGCCCGGGGCATCCCGCGCAGCGTGTTCAGCTATGCCCACGTGGTCCGGGAGGATCCCACGCGCGCGGGTCTCCTCTACCTGGGCACCGAAAACGGGCTCTACGTCTCGTGGAGCGACGGCGCCTCGTGGACCTCCCTCCAGGGGGACCTCCCCCATGCGCCCGTCTACTGGCTCACGGTGCAGCCGCACTTCAACGATCTCGTGGTGAGCACCTACGGCCGGGGCTTCTGGATCCTGGACGACATCACCCCGGTGCAGCAGCTCAACGATGAGGTCCTCGCTTCGCCCGCGCATCTGTTCCAGCCCCGTGATGCGTACCGATTCATCATGCGCGAAAGCGCCGCGAGCCAGCCCGACGACCCGGCGGCAGGCGAGAA
Source organism: Longimicrobiales bacterium (assembly GCA_035458765.1). GTDB lineage: Bacteria > Gemmatimonadota > Gemmatimonadetes > Longimicrobiales > Gaopeijiaceae > SZUA-318. The sequence continues at coordinate 41,466 of DATHZE010000142.1, read as the reverse complement.
CCCCGACCAGGGTGCCGTCCTCAACTTCTACCTGGGCTCGGAGCCCGCGGAGCCCGTTACGATCTCCATCGAGGATGAATCGGGCGAGGTGGTACGGACCCTTCCGGCCCGCGGGGCGTCCGTGGGGCTGAACCGGGTGGTCTGGGACTTCACGTACACGGCCTCGGTCCAGCCCCGCCTCCGGACGCCCGCGTTGGAGCACAGCCACGTCAACCTCGGTTCCAACGAGTGGCGGCCCCAGGTGGACGGCGGCTCCGTCCGCCCCATCGCCACGCCCGGCCGCTACCGCATCCGCCTGAGGGCGGGGCAGGAGGAACGTACCGCGTGGCTCACCGTCCTGAAGGACCCGGACTCCGACGCCACCCTGGCCGACGCCCAGGCGCGTCTGGCCATGCAGCTCGACCTGCGCACCATGACCGACTCCACCGCGGCCCTCATCGACCGCATCGAGTGGGCTCGGAAGGGACTTCAGGATCTCGAGGTCCGTCTCCGCGGTGACGATGCCTACGACGATGTCGTCCAGGCCGGCGAGGCCCTTCACGAAGCGCTGGTGGAACTGGAAATGCGCCTCTTCGACCTGCGCCTTTCCGGGGGGACGGCGGGACAGGACACCATACGCTGGCCGCGTCAGCTCTTCGCCAAGCTGACGAGCCTGTCGGGGTACATCTCAGGTACGGACGATGCGCCGACGAAGCAGGCATCGGAGGTGCGTGACCTCTACCGGATATGGCTCACCGAGGTCCTGGCTCGATGGGATGACCTGGCGGAGGGGGATCTGGCGAGGTTGAACAGGATGCTGTCCGATCGGGGGCTTCAACCGGTGATCTCATGATCCCGACAAAGAGGGGTCAGGAGCCGGAGTCGCCGCAACGGGGGTGACCAGCCGCCGCACCCTCGAGGAGCGTCAGGATGTCATCCACCGTGGCGGCTCCTGCGTTCGCAGTGTACCAGTCGAAGATGTAGTCATGGAGTTCGTCGGACGTCTTGGTTTCGCGGTTCGCGAGGTACCACGCCATGAGAGGCGTGGGACGCTCGACGAAACATCCCACTTCGTTCCACGCGCCGTCCATGAGGATCACGGTAGGCGTGGCGGCACGTCCGTCGGGCGTGCGATGAGCCTCCATGACCGCGCGCCCCACGGCGGAGTCGATGATGCGCATCTCGAGGCCGTCCACCCGCTCCGCCAGACGGGCCAGATAGGGAATGGTGTTGGCCGAGTCCCCGCACCAGTCCTCGGCGATGACGAGGATGCGCCAGGGTCCTCCCACGGCCTGCGCCCGAGCCACCTGTTCGGCGGTTACCCGGCCTTCGCCGTAGTGGGCGTCCCACTCTTCCCTGCGCCGCTTGGCATTGTCGAGAAACGTGCGGAAGCCGACGCCGCCTTCGAAGAGCGCCTTCAACGTGTCATCGCCGCCCCCGCCCGGCGGGAAAGGCGCCCCACACGGCGGAGCCGGTGCCTGCATCACCCCGAGGGTGGCGGCGAGGACGAGGGACGCGAGCATCGGAACCTCAGGTCGTGGCGGGGACGGTCCCGCTCCGGAATCGCAGCTCGAGGATCATCAAGCTGGCAGACCGTGGCGGGCCACCTCGGTCATGGCCTCGACGAACCGGTCGAGCTCTTCGGGCCGTGTGTAGACCGACGGCGAAACCCTGATCCCCTCGAATTCGGCGTGCTTGATCGCCACGGCGATGATGCGATGCCGGTCCCACAGGTGGCTGACGAGGGTCCCGCTGTCCACGCCCACGATCTCGACGTTGGCGATGCCGCACGCGAAGCCCGGCTTCTGACTCGTGTGGAGACGAACGTTGTCCATCTCCAGCAGAGGATTCGCCCAGTAGTCCCGCAGGTAGACGAGGCGTGCGTCCTTGCGGTCGGCCCCGATGCCCTGGTGGAACGTCAGGGCCTCGCCGATGGCGAGGTAGTTGGCCGCGGGGTGGGTGCCAATCTCCTCGAACTTCCGGATGTTGTCGTCCATCGTCTCCGGCGCCGCCATGAGCGGCCAGATGTCCTTGATCTTCTCCCTGCGGACGTAGAGGAGGCCGGTGCCGTGGGGCGCGAAGAGCCACTTGTGGAGGCTGGTGGAGTAGTTGTCCACCTCGAGCTCCGAAATCGTGAAGTCGAAGTGGGCCAGGGCGTGGGCTCCATCGACGATCAGGGGAATGCCGTGGCGGCGGGCCATGGCGTTGAGCTCCCGCACGGGAAGGATCTGTCCCGTGAGGTTGATCATGTGACACGCCAGGATGGCCCGGGTCCGCGGTGTGATGGCCTCCTCGAAGAGTCGAACGACTTCGGCGTCGTCCTCGGCGGGCACCGGGATCTTGATCTGCCTGAGGACGATCCCGTCCCGGCGCTCCCGTTGCTGGAAGGTGGTGATCATCCGCCCGTAGTCCTGCGTCGTGGTCAGGACTTCATCTCCCGGCTTGAAGTCCAGGCCGAGTTGCATGGTCTGGAGTCCCTCCGAAGCGTTGCGCACGAACGCAACCTCCTCCTTGTCCACGCCCCATTCTCTGGCCATGCGGTCGCGCACGCCTTCGCGCTGCGGTTCGAGCACGCCCCACATCGTGTAGGAGGGTGCAAGATTCGAGTAGTCCAGGTGGCGCTTCATGGCCTCCTGCACCCAGGCCGGGGACGGACTGACACCGCCGTTGTTCAGGTTCACGAGGGTGCGATCCACCGTGAACGCCTTGCCCACCTCGAACCAGAAGTCCTCGTCCCCGGCCAACTCCGAGGCCGTCCCCGGGTGCCTCGCCAGTTCGCCGGCCACCTCCGTGGCCGAGGCCCCCAGGACCGAAGGGCGGAAGGGCAAGCCGAGGGCCGCCGCGGCAGCGGGCAGGGTGACAGAACCGAGAAAGCGTCGACGAGTGGACATTGGGGTCTCCGGGCGAGTGTTGGACGCGAGGTCAGGATACGCACGCGGGGCCGCAGTTGTCCAACGATCGGGCTCACGGCCGCGGCGACGACGCTTGGTTCGGGCCAGGCGGCAGGCTACCTTGCCAGCATGCCGGGTGACCGCCTCTCCGGTCCCCCCCAGTTCCGCCGTGCGCTTTCCTTATGATCCGGCTCACCTTCCTCGGAACCGCCGCCTCCCGCCCCACCGTGGGGCGGAACGTGAGCGGCCTTGCGGTTCAGCGTGAGGGCGACCTCATGCTCTTCGACTGCGGGGAGGGTACTCAGCGCCAGATGATGCGCTTCGGAACCGGCTTCCAGGTGAAGTCCATCTTCGTGACGCATCTCCACGCGGACCATTTCCTGGGCATCACGGGCCTGCTTCGCACCATGGCCCTCCAGGGACGCACCGACCCGATCGCGCTCTTCGGCCCCCGCGGCAGTGCCCGACTCCTGGACACGGCCGTCCACCTCGGGGTGGACCGCACCCCCTTCCAGGTGACCATCGAGGAGGTCGCCGCGGGGGAGCGCATCGCAGGGGATGAGTACTCGGTGGAGGCGTTCGCCGTGGAGCACGGCACGAACGCCGTTGGTTGGGCGTTGGTGGAAGACCCGCGCCTGGGGAGGTTCGACGTGGAGCGAGCACGTGCCCTGGGGATCCCCGAGGGGCCACTGTTCGGCAGGCTTCACAGGGGGGAGTCCGTCGAGGTGGACGGACGCAGAATCGATCCCCAGGGGTTGGTGGGGCCTTCCCGCCCCGGAAGGCTCCTCGTGTACACGGGCGACACCCGACCCTGCGCGTCAGCCGTGGAGCGGGCCCGTGGCGCCGAAGTGCTGATCCATGAGGCGACGTTCGGTGACGAAGAGGGTGATCGGGCTCGGGAGACCTTCCACAGCACGGCGAACGAGGCCGCGCAGGTCGCGGCGGCGGCCGGCGTGGGCAAATTGTTCCTCACCCACTTGTCGGCCCGGTATTCGGACCAGCCTGGCCCCCTCGAGGAGGAGGCCCGAGCCGTCTTCGCCCCCTCCCGGGTTGCCCACGACGGCCTGGTGGTGGAGGTGCCGTACCCCGACGTTCCGGACGCCGCCGTCGCCGAGACCGGGGCGCAAGCGGCCGGACGGGCTTGAGCGGTCTCCCGCCAATCCGTCCCTGGGGAGGGGACGAGCGCTCCGATCGTCCGGAAATCGAACTCCAGGGCGTCCGATCCGAGGCCGAGGCTCTGGGCCGATGGGAGGTGCGTGCCGCGCAGTTCCGCGCCTTGGAGCTGGCTCGGCAGGCGTTCGGCCTCGGCGCGCGCGGCTCCATGCTCGCCGTCCGGCACCGTGGCGCCATCCGAGGGCTGATGCACCTCGACGTACCGTTCGTCGATCTCGAAGCGCACCGTGCGCGGGAGGACACGTTCCTCGCCATGGCGGCCAACGACCCGCTCCTCCGCCAGATTCCTCTCATCTACGTGCTGGGAGCCGCGCATGAGTGAGGGACACGTCCCCTTCGGCCGCGTGGGCATCCTGGGGCTCGGCGTCATGGGCGGATCGCTGGCCCGGGCCCTGAGCGCCCTTCCCGACGGGCCGACCGTGGTGGGATGGTCCCCGGACCCCGCCGATGCCGACGCCGCTCTCGAGGCGGGCATCGTCACCCACCTGGCCACCGGACCGGAAGCCGCGGCTGAAGCCTCGGACCTGCTGGTCCTCGCGGCGCCCCTGGCCGCATGCCTGACCCTGATGGAAGCCGTGGCCCCCCACCTCCTCGGCCAACGCCTCGTCACCGACGTGGCCAGCCTCAAGGCGCCTCTGGCGGAGAGTGCCCACGATCTGGGACTGGACGATCGGTGGGTGGGCAGTCACCCCATGTGCGGAAGCGCCGACTCGGGCTTCGGCGCCGCCCGGCCGGACCTCTTCCTCGACGCGAAGGTCTGGCTGTGCGCCCACGAGCCGGCCCGTGGCCACCTCCCGGCGTTGCGACGCTTCTGGATTTCGGTGGGCGCCGTGACGGCGCCCATCGCACCCCTGGCCCACGACCGCCTCATGGGCCGGATCAGCCATCTTCCCCAGCTCACCGCGAATGCCCTCGCCGCCACCCTCGAGGCCGCCGGCGTCCGTCCCGGCGATCTCGGCCCCGGGGCTGCGGACATGACCCGGTTGGCGGGGAGCTCCCCCGACATGTGGGGTGACCTCCTGGCACGTGCACCCGTGGAGCTGCCGGATCACCTCCGGGACACCGCCGACCGGTTGCGCGACCTCGCCGACCTGGTGGAGCGGGGAGAGGTCGAAGCCTTGGTTCGATGGATGGCGGGGTCACGGGTCTGGAGGACGGGCCCATGAGAATCCGCGTTCCGGGGGACAAGTCAATCACGCAGCGGGCCCTCGTTTTCGCCGCCCTGGCCGAGGGGGAGAGCAGGCTCTCCGGGCTCCTTCGGGCAGGAGACGCTGCCTCCACGGCCACGGCCCTTCGCCTTCTGGGGGCGGAGCTGGGACCTCTTCCCCGGGACGGCGGGGATCTGAAGGTCCCCGGCTTGGGATTGGACGGACTGTCCATGCCTTCCGTGCCCCTGGATCTGGGGAATTCGGGAACCGGAAGCCGGCTTCTTCTCGGGGTTCTTGCGGGTCTCCCCCTCACCGCCGAGATCTCCGGCGACGAATCCCTGCGCGGGCGCCCCATGGGTCGCGTGACGGAGCCGTTGAGCCGCATGGGCGCGCGGTTCGAGTTCCTGCAGGAGCCCAACCGTCTTCCCCTGAGGGTCACGGGGACCCATCCGCTTTCCCCCCTCGAGTGGGAAAGCCCCGTCCCCAGCGCCCAGGTCAAGAGCGCCCTCCTCCTGGCTGGCCTCACGGGTGGGGCCTCCGTGGTGCTCTCGGAGCCCCGTCAGTCCCGCGACCACACGGAGCGTATGATGGAGCTGGCGGGCGTCACCGTTGTCCGTCACGCCGTGGGGCAGGGGTGGCGTATTGTGGTCGAGGACCCACCGCGTCGGCTGGAGCCGCTGGACTTCGCGGTCCCCGGTGACCCATCCTCGGCCGCGTTCCTCCTGGCTCTGGCCGCTCTGGGCGGGGCGGGGGACGGCATCGAGATCGAGGGCGTGGGCCTGAACCCGACGCGGACGGCTTACCTGGAGCTCTTCCGGCGCATGGGGGCCGGCGTGGAATCCTCCGTCACGGGGTCGGAAGGAGCAGGCGAGCCCTCCGGCACCCTCGTGGGGACGGCCTCGTCGCTCAAGGGCGTGACGGTGACGCCCGACGAGGTTCCCGGCGTCATCGACGAGCTTCCCCTGATCGCAGTCCTGGCTGCCAGGGCCGAGGGAGAGACGACCATCCGGGGAGCTCAGGAATTGCGGCACAAGGAATCCGACAGGATCACCACGGTGGTTCGCAACCTTCGGGCGCTGGGCGCGGAGGCGGAAGAATTGGCCGACGGCCTGGTGATCCAGGGATCGGACCGGCCGCTCGCCGGGAAGGTCATCACCCGCGGGGACCACCGGATCGCCATGGCCTTCGGGGTCCTGGGGGCGGTGGGGGGCAACCGAATCGGCATCGACGACCCCGACGCCGTCGAAGTGAGCTTCCCGGGCTTCTGGGACCTGCTTCGTGCCGTGCGTAAGGACGCAGCCCGATGACGCCGGTCCGCGAGGGACCCGTGGTCACCCTGGACGGCCCGGCCGGTTCGGGAAAGTCCACCACCGCTCGGGAGGTGGCGCGACGTCTGGAGTTCCGGCACCTGGATTCCGGAGCACTCTACCGGTCGCTGACCTTCGCGCTCCTCGATTCGGGCGTGCCCCCCCAGCGCTGGCCGACCCTCACAAGACAGGAGATCGAGCAGCTGGGCGTGTCGGTGCGACCCACCGGGGACGCCTTCGAAATCCGTTACGGCGGTCGCGCCCTGGGCCCGGAGCTTCGGAGCCCTGCCGTGACGAACCACGTCTCGGAACTGGCCCGCCTTTCCGCGGTTCGCGCCGCCCTGCTGGGTCTTCAACGCGAGGCTGGCGCTCACGGCCGCCTGGTCGCCGACGGCCGGGACATGGGGACGGTGGTATTCCCCGAGGCGGAAGTGAAGGTATTCCTGGTGGCCGACCTGATGGAGCGTGCGCGCCGACGCCTTCTGGAGCAGCCAGGGAAGCCCCCGACGTCCGCGGAGATCCATGCGGAGGCCCAACGCATAGGTGAAAGGGATCGCCTGGATTCCCACCGGTCCATCTCGCCCCTTCGCCGGCCGGACGATGCGGTGGACCTGGACACCACGGCGATGTCCTTCGAGGAGCAGGTGGAGGCGGTGGTGCGCCTGGTCCGCGCCTCGGAAACCAAGGATTCACATGGCACCCGCCCGCCTTACGGTTGACGCCCCCTCCACCGGGGAATACGTTTTCCGGGCTAGACACCAGACGCAGAGCGGCGACAGTATCACGATACCACAGTATCACGATACCGTGGTCCATCGCCTCTCTATCCTTTTCCTCGACCCCGGATGTTCCGTCCCCGGAATTCCGGCACCAAGACCCGCGCCGAAAGCGCCGGGCACCCGAGACCCATGACAGAGAACACAACCCCCATCGAGTCCGACGAGTTCACCGCTGAGGAGCTCGCCGAAGAGGAGAGCGTCGTCGTCGACGCCCTCACCGGCGATCTGGTCACCGTGCTGGACATCCCCGAAGGCATGTCCCCGGAGCTGTTCCACGACCCCTATGGAGAGGAGCCACTCTCCACGTCGCGGACCGAGTTCGAGGCCATGCTGGCCGTCTTCAACGCCGATTTCCAGAACGTGCGCGAGGGCGAGATCGTCAACGCGAAGGTTCTGCGCGTCACCGACTCCGCGGTGATCCTGGAATTCGGCTTCAAGAGCGAGGGGTCCGTCGCCCTCGATGAGTTCAAGGATCCCCCGGTCGCGGGTGAAGAGGTCGAGGTTCTCCTCGAGAGCCTCGAGGACGACGATGGCGTCGTCGTCCTGTCCAAGAAGAAGGCCGACTTCCTGCGCGTCTGGGAGAAGATCCGCGAAGCCCACGAGGCCGACCGCCCCGTCAAGGGCACCCTGGTCCGCAAGATCAAGGGTGGCGTCACCGTGGACCTCATGGGCGTGGACGCATTCCTGCCGGGCTCGCAGATCGCCCTGCGCCGCGTCCCGAACATCGAGGACCTCATCGGCGAGGTCTACAAGTTCAAGATCATCAAGCTCAACAAGCGTCGCCGGAACATCGTGGTGTCCCGCCGGGTGATCCTGGAGGCCGAGCGCGAGAAGAAGCGCGAGACACTGGTGAAGGAGCTCCTGGTGGGTCAGGTGCGCGAGGGCATCGTGAAGAACATCACGGACTTCGGCGCCTTCATCGACCTCGGCGGCCTGGACGGCCTGCTCCACATCACCGACATGTCGTGGGGCCGCGTCGGCCATCCGTCCGAAGTCGTGGAGATCGGCAAGGCGCTGGACGTGAAGGTTCTCGACATCGACTGGAACCGGGAGCGCATCTCGCTTGGGATGAAGCAGCTCCTGCCGTACCCCTGGACGGACATCGACAAGAAGTACCCGGTTGGCTCCCGCGTCCGTGGCAAGGTGGTCTCCATCACCAACTACGGTGCCTTCGTGGAGCTGGAGAAGGGTGTGGAGGGCCTGGTGCACATCTCGGAAATGAGCTGGACGCGCAACGTCCGCCATCCCTCGAAAGTTGTCGCCATCGGCGAGGAGATCGAGGCCGTGGTCCTGAAGGTGGACCCCAACGACGAGAAGATCTCCCTCGGCATGAAGCAGATCGAGGAAGATCCCTGGCTGGCACTCCCGGTGAAGTACCCGACGGGGACGACCCTCAACGGCGTCGTGCGCAACCTGACGTCCTTCGGCGCCTTCGTCGAGATCGAACCCGGCATCGACGGACTGGTCCACGTTTCGGACATGAGCTGGACCAAGAGGGTGGAGCATCCCTCCGAGGTCGTCCAGAAGGGTCAGGAAGTGGACGTGATGGTCCTGGACGTGGATGCGGAGAACAAGCGCATCAGCCTGGGCATCAAGCAGCTGCATGACGATCCGTGGCCCAGCATCTCCGAGCGCTTCGCGCCCGGCGTCGAGTGCGACGGGCACGTGGCGCGGGTGCAGGACAAGGGCGTCGTGGTGGACCTCGGCGACGACATCGAGGGCTTCGTTCCCGCGTCCAACTCGGGAATCGACGACGCGAACAAGCTGGAGGAATATTACGGCGAAGGGGACGCGGTGAGTCTCCGGGTCGTCGAGTCGGATGCGGCCAATCGGCGCATCGTCCTCGAAGTCACGGAGACGCCCGATCGGAAGCCGCAGGAGGTCATCGACGCGGCCCGTGCCGCTCGCGAGGCCCTGGCCGCCAAGTCCGAGGGCGAGGACGGCGAAACGGAAGCTCGTGAGCCGGTGAAGTCGCCGGTGGTCGAGGCGGAGGCCGAGACCGCGGTGGAGGCCGAGGTTGAAGCCGAAGCCGAGGCGGTTGTCGAGGTTCAGGCCGAGGCGGAAGCCGAGACCGAAGAGGAAGAAGAGCCCAAGGAGGGCGAGGCAGACGCCTAGTCTGCCCGTCTCCCGCCCGCTCCAGACCCGAGGGATCTGATGACCCGAAGGAACCGGACCGCCCGGACGCGCCTCGCGTCCGGGCGTTTCCTTTCGCTGCTGGCCGGGGCACTCACGGCCTGCCAGATGGTCGGCAGCGGTCCTCCGGCGCCGGAGGAGGCCCGGTACCCGGACCCGGTCCTCGAGCGAGGCGCAATCCCTCCCGCCCAGGAAGTCCGGGCGGCTCAGCTCTACGCGGCGGCGTTGGAGCAGTTCGATGCCGGGCAGCCCGCGACGGCCCGACGCCTGGCGGACGAGATCGTGGGGGCGTACCCCCGCGCTCCCGTTTCGGGGGTGGCCCTCTTCCTCCGGGCGAGAGCCGCCCTGGCCGAGGGCGACGGCGATGCGGCCGATGCCGACGCGGGGCGTTTCATCGAGTTCCTGGCCCCCGGTGACCCGCGACGGGCCGAGGCGCGACTGCTGCAAGCGGCGGCACAGGCCGTGAAGGGCGACCAGCAGGCGCGATTGGAGCGGCTTCTCCTCATCGGAGGCGATGCGCCCATCAACGACATCCTGCGGGCCCTCGAGAACGCTCGGGAGGCGGCGGCTGCTCTCCAGGCGTCGCAAATCCAGGACGTCCTGTCCAGGGCGCAGGAAGGCCCCGTGCGGGCGGTTCCCCAAACGCGCTACGCACTGCTGCTCCAGGTTGACGGACGCGGAGAGGAAGCGCGGGCCCAGGCCCAGGCCGCGTTGGACGGCGGTGCCCGCGGCACAGATTCTCTGAGCGCCCTGGCCGTCCTGGAGGGGCGCAATCCCCTTGGGGAGATCGCGGTTCGGCGTCTCAGCATCGCGACCGTGCTTCCGATCGGAGGCTCTCCGGCCTTCCGGGATTTCGCATCGCTCGTGGCTGAGGGCGTGGAGGTGGCTTCAGCCACGGTTCTCGAGGGCGTCGCCGACGTCGAGGTGGTGGCACGCGACGACCTGGGGGATCCTGCCGTCGCCGCCGCAGTGACCCGGGAGTTGGAGGAAACCGACGTCCTGGGAGCCGTCGGCTTTCTCGAAGAGGGTGCTCTCGGAGCTGCCGCCACCGCCCGGACAGGCCCGCTTCCCCTCGTCTCCCCTACCGCGAGAACCAGCGGATCCGAAGGCGCCTACGCCCTGTCCGGCCCAGACCCCCAGGCCGCGGCGGCCATGGCCCGCTATGCGGCGCAGGCGGGCTTCAGGCGCGTAGCGGTGATCCACTCCATGGCCCCCGAGTCCATCGAGGAGGCTGACGCCTTTCAGAACGCCCTCGTCGCTCTGGGCGTGCCCCTGGCCGGACGATTCTCCTACCCGGTAGGCACCACGTCCTACCGCAGCCAGATCCTCGATGCTCGCGAGGTCCTCCGGGCCGCCGAGATCCGATCGCTCGGACTGGGCCCCGATGACACCCTCCACGTGGAGTTGCTGGAGCCCGTGGCGTTGTTCGCTCCCGTGCCCCCGGAAGACGTCGAGCTGTTGGCCCCGCAGATCGTCTTCCACGGCCTGGACACTCTGGCCATCTCGACGCTGGGCACGTCGGGATGGACCGACGCGCAGACCCTGGAGGCCGTGGACGATCGGCACACCACCGGCGTCGTGGCGACCGCTCCGGTCGGAGTGGGTCCAGGCTCTCCGGGTCAAGAGCGATTCAGGCGGGCGTACGAGAGCTACTTCCAACGATCCCTCGTGAGCCCCGTTCCGGCACTGGGCTATGACGCGGCGCTGCTGGTGTTGGAAGCGGCCAGGCTCGGCGCCCGCTCGTCCGGACAGCTCCGTTCATCCCTGGAGCGCCTGCGGGGCGTGGAGGGGGTCACGGGGATCTTCTCCGTGGTGGATGGGCGGGTCATCCGCCGAACCCACCTCGTGCGGATCGAACACGGCTCCCTCATTCCACTGGGCTGACCCATGTCCATCGATGAAAAGCTGAAGCGCCTCGAAGAACTGCAGCGGACCGCGGAGCAGGGCGGGGGACCCGAACGCATCAAGGTCCAGCACGAACGGGGAAAGCTCTCCGCCCGCGAGCGGATCGATCTTCTTCTGGACGATGCCTCGTTCGTCGAGATGGATCGATTCGTCACACATCGATCCCAGGATTTCGGCCTGGCCGACAAGAAGTACCTGGGGGACGGGGTGGTCACCGGGTACGGAACCATCCACGGGCGCCTCGTCTACGTGTTCAGCCAGGACTTCACGGTCTTCGGTGGTTCCCTGTCCGAGGCCCACGCCGAGAAGATCGTAAAGATGCAGGACATGGCGCTGAAGAACGGCGCACCCCTCATCGGCCTCAACGACTCGGGCGGAGCCCGCATCCAGGAGGGCGTCGTCAGCCTGGGCGGGTACGCCGACATCTTCCTCCGCAATACGCTGGCTTCCGGGGTGATTCCTCAGATCAGCGTCATCCTGGGGCCGTGCGCCGGCGGAGCGGTCTACTCCCCGGCCATCACCGACTTCATCTACATGGTGAGGGGCACGAGCTACATGTTCGTCACCGGCCCCAACGTGGTGAAGACGGTGACCCACGAGGACATCGACATGGAGGGACTCGGGGGCGCCGATGTCCACGCTTCCAAGTCGGGCGTGGCGCACTTCGCCTGCGACTCGGAGCCCGAGTGCCTCGCCTCCGTCCGGGATCTCTTCCACTACCTGCCACAGAACAACACCGAGGTGCCCGCACGCGGCGCCGGCACCGATCCCGTGGATCGCCAGGACGAGAAACTACTCGAGATCGTGCCCGATAACCCCAATCGCCCGTATGACATGCGTGAGGTCATCACCCATGTCGTGGACGACGGCGTCTTCTACGAAGTCCATGCGCAGTTCGCGCAGAACATCCTGGTCGGGTTCGCCCACCTGGGCGGCCACGCGGTCGGCGTCGTGGCGAACCAACCGGCCAACCTGGCCGGCGTCCTGGACATCGACTCGTCGGACAAGGGGGCTCGCTTCGTGCGCTTCTGCGACGCGTTCAACATCCCCCTCGTGGTCCTCGAAGACGTTCCGGGCTTCCTGCCCGGCGTGACCCAGGAGCACGGTGGCATCATCCGGCACGGAGCCAAGCTCCTGTACGCCTTCTCCGAGGCCACGGTGCCCAAGGTCACCGTGATCACCCGCAAAGCCTATGGTGGCGCCTACGACGTCATGAACTCCAAGCACATCCGGGGTGACGTCAATCTGGCGTGGCCTCAGGCCGAGATCGCCGTCATGGGGCCGAAGGGAGCGGTGGAGATCCTCTTCCGGAAGGAGATCGCCGAATCCGACGATCCCGCCGCGGCGACGGAAGCACGCATCCAGGAGTACCGGGACACTCTCGCCCACCCGTACATCGCGGCGGCGAGAGGGTACGTGGACGACGTCATCGACCCGAGGCAGACGCGGCCTCGCCTCATCAGCGCCCTGGACATGCTCCAGAACAAGCGAGATTCCAACCCGGTGCGGAAGCACGGGAACATCCCGCTCTAGGAAGCCGCCCGTTTCCCCCCGGTCAGGTCCCGAGGCGTCTCAACTCGGCGTCCCGACCCACGGGTTCCACCAGGGACCGAACCCGCTGGGCCGAAGGCTGGAATCCGGGGAGCGTACGGTCCGCGTAGAGGTTCGTGTCGGTGTCGGCGGCGGGCAGGAAGGTCGTGCACCCTCCCAGGCGCCGCACTCCCCGCAAGCCACCCCGGACAACCCCAACGCCCCCTGAGAGCATCCCAACGGGTGGAACGCACAGGAACAACTCCCTCGGAGGGAAGACGATGTTGAGGATGAGATTGCGGGCGGGAGGGGTGCTCGGCGCCGCCCTGGCCCTGGGGGCGCTCACCGCCGCCGGAGCGTGGACCGCCGCCGGAGCGCAGGAGGCCCGTCCGCGGGTTCGGGTGGAGAGCCGGGACTGCCGGTGCGTGGACCGGGACGGCAAGGAGATCGAGAACTGCACGTGCTTCACGATGCCGGACGTGAGAGGCATCCTCGCCCGCGCCGTTCCCCTGCGTGAGTCCCGGGTGCGCCTGGGCGTCACCATCACCGAGGAGGTGAACGCCTCCGACGCGTCCCTGGGCGCCCGCATCGAGGACGTCATCGACGACGGCCCGGCCGACGAAGCCGGTCTGCAGGAGGACGACATCATCACGGCGGTGGACGGCAAGAGCCTGCTCACACCTCTGGGCGCCGAAGCCGAGGAGGACTTCGACCTGGAGGGCTCCGTGGCGGTTCAGCGCCTCATGGCCATCATCCGCGACGTGGAGCCCGGTCAGGAGGTTCGTGTTGACTACCTCCGCGACGGTCAGGCGCGGAACACCACGGTGAAGGCGCGGGAGACGGGGGCGTGGAGCGCCGCCCCCATGGTCATGCGCTGGCGGAGCGGCGAGCCCCGCGAATTGGCGGAGGCCCTCGGGGAGATGCGCGGACGCCTCCGCGAACTCCGCCTCGAGGGACGCGAGCCCCGCCTCTTCGAGTTCCGCGTTCCCGACGCACCGGCAGCCCCTCCGGGCCCCGGGACCGTCGTGCGGGTCCGCCCCGGCGGGGACTTCTTCTTCGGCCACTCGGGGGAGTGCCCGGACAGCGGTGGCGAGCGCGGAGCGTTCGCTGCGTTCGCGTCGCGGTGCGTGGGCGGCGTGGCTCTGGAGAACATGAATCCCCGTCTCGGCGAGTACTTCGGCACCACCCAGGGCGTCCTGGTCACCGACGTGGGTGAGGATTCCACCCTGGGTCTCGAACCCGGGGACGTCATCCTCGAGGTCGGGGACCGGGAGGCCACCGACGCGGAGCGGGTCCGCCGCATCATCGGCAGCTACGACGACGACGAGCCCATCACCCTGCGCATCATGCGCCAGAAACGGGAGATGACGGTGCAGGGCGCCCGCGGCGGCTGAGACCGTTCGGCGGGGAGGACAGAACGGGGGGCGGGCGCCGCGAGGTTCCCGCCCCCTTCGTTCGCGCACCCGCGCAGAAAGCGCAGGAGGTCCCGGTCCAAGGTCGGGGCGGACAACGGATGGCTGCGCGTCGTGCCCAGAATGCGGATGTGTCATACTATTTCCCATCATTTCGCGATAACTTCCGCGCCGTCGTCGTGACGCTCACCCAGCCCCGATCGCCGTGATCTCAAGTCTCCTCATCGCCAACCGCGGCGAAATCGCCGTGCGCATCATCCGTGCGGCCCGGGAGCTCGGTGTCCGGACCGTGGCGGTCTATTCGGAGCCCGACCGGTTGGCGCCCCACGTCCTGGAGGCCGACGAGGCCTATCTCCTGGGGCCTGCACCGTCCTCGGAGAGCTACCTGCGCGTGGATCGCGTTCTGGAGGTGGCCCGGAAGGCGGGGGCCGAGGCCGTCCACCCCGGGTACGGCTTCCTGGCGGAGCGGGCGCACTTCGCCCAGGCCGTGGCCGATGCGGGACTCGTGTTCGTGGGACCCAGCGCGGCCACCATCGCCGCCATGGGAGACAAGACCGAGGCGCGTCGCCGTATGCAGGCCGCCGGTGTCCCCATCGTCCCGGGCCTGGTGGATCCGGTGGACGACGTGGCGGCGGCCCAGGCGGCGGCGGCCACCATCGGCTTCCCGGTCCTCCTGAAGGCCGCAGCCGGCGGGGGCGGGAAGGGCATGCGGATCATCGCGACCCCCGACGAACTCCCCCGTGCCTTCGACGCTGCCCGCCGCGAGGCGCTGGCCGCCTTCGGTGACGACTCCGTGTACCTGGAGCGGTACCTGGGCCGGCCCCGCCACGTGGAGATCCAGATCCTGGGCGACGCCCATGGGCGAGTGCTCCACCTGGGAGAACGGGAATGCTCCATCCAGCGACGCCATCAGAAGCTGGTGGAGGAGGCCCCGTCCCCCGTTCTCACGCCCGGGGAGCGGGCCGCCATGGGCCACGCCGCCGTTCAGGCGGCACAGGCGGTGGACTACGTTGGCGCCGGCACGGTGGAGTTCCTCTATCAGGACGGGGACTTCTTCTTCCTGGAGATGAACACGCGACTCCAGGTCGAGCACCCGGTCACGGAGCTGGTCACCGGGGTGGACGTCGTGGCCTGGCAACTCCGAATCGCGTCCGGAGAGTCCCTCCCGATGACCCAGGACGACATCGGGATCTCGGGTCACGCCCTCGAATGTCGCATCACGTCCGAGGATCCGGACCGCGGCTTCCTTCCGTCCACGGGGATGATCACCCACCTCCAGGTTCCCACGGGACCCGGAGTGCGTTGGGACGGAGGAATCCAGGAGGGCTTCGAGGTGTCCCTCCACTACGATCCCCTCCTGGCAAAGCTCATCGTGCATGCCCCAACCCGGGACGTCGCCATCCGGCGGATGGCCCGCGCCCTGGATGAACTGGTGGTCGCGGGGGTGGACACCTCGGCCCCCTTCCATCGCAAGGTCATGGACGAGCCGGATTTCCAGGCCGGAGCGCTGAGCATCAGGTACCTGGAGGAACATCCGGATCTCCTGTCGGGGAACGGGGACGAAGGGGAGCGTCGTGCCGCCGCCGTGGCCGCGGCCCTCCTCGAGGAGGAGGCCAGCCGCAGACACAACACCTCCCGCATCGAGGCCGGGCCGGGGACGGTGCTTTCGGGATGGCGACGAGCCGGCTGGCCGTGGGCGGGGGCATGACCGAGTCGTACGCCCTCGCCGTGGGGGATCGGACCCACGTCCGCATTCGCGCCATCTCGTCGGGAGGCGCCGGGGTGGGGGACCTTCCCGATGGCCGCGTCGTCTTCGTCCACCGAACGGCTCCGGGGGACCTCGTGGACATCCGGGTCCGGAAGCTCCACCCTCGCTGGGGTGAGGGTGACCTCCAGGAGATCCTCGAGGCCAGCCCCGACCGGGTGACGCCGCCCTGTCGTCACTACGCGCAGTGCGGCGGGTGCACGTTGCAGCACCTCGCCTACGAGGATCAACTGCTCTGGAAGGGCCGGTTCGTCACCGAGGCCATGGAGCGCATCGGCAAGCAGTCGGTCGAAGTGCCTCCGGTGGAGCCGTCCCCGGCACAGACCCGCTACCGCAACCGCGTCACCTTCACCCTGCGGCGCCTGTCGGCAGGACACGTCGTCGCCGGGTTCCACGCCCTCGGCAGGCCCGCCCACGTCCTGGATGTGCGAGGTGAGTGCCTGTTGCCGGAACCCGAAATTCTCGAGGTGTGGGGGGCGCTGCACGACGCATGGAAGCGTGGGCTTCGCCCACTTCCTTCCACCAAGGAGCTTCGCGTCACCCTGCGCGCCCTTCCGGACGGCGTGGTCGTCGTGGTGCGCGGAGGAGCGCGGGGTTGGGACCCGGCCCTCCTCCTGGCGAACGTACCGAACGTGGTGAGCGTTTGGCACCACGCCGGCGGCACCCCACGGGCCGAGCACCTCGCGGGACGCGTCGTGTACGAGGACTGGGGAGACGAACGCCTTCCGGTGGGTGGCCAGGCCTTCGTCCAGGTCAACCGCGCAGCGGCGGAATCGCTGGTCTCCTACGTCCTGGCGCAGGTGGGCGCGGGGCGAACCGCGGTGGACGCATACTGCGGCGTGGGGGTCTACGGACGGGCGCTCGCCCGGGATGGATGGACCGTCACCGGCATCGAGGTGGATCCCGAAGCGTGCAAGGGGGCGAGCTTCGAGCCGCCGGAAACGTTCCGGGTGCTCGAGGGTCCCGTGGAGGAGCACCTTCCTTCGGCCCTCCCGGCGGACCTGGTGATCTTGAACCCACCTCGCACCGGTCTGCAGGAGTGGGTTCCCGGGATGTTGGCCCTGCGTCCACCACCCCGACTGATCTACGTGAGCTGCGACCCCGCCACGCTGGCCAGGGACGCTGCCCGCTTGGGAGGGGTCTTCGGCCTCGAGTCTCTCCGGGCGTTCGACCTCTTCCCCCAGACGTCCCATGTGGAGACGGTGGCCGTCTTCCGCTCAAACCGGACCGCTTGATGCGTTACTTCGTCAGCGTGGACGGCCACGACTACGAGATCGACCTGGGCCCGGACGGCGCCTTCGTGAACGGCGAGCCGGTTGCCGCGGACCTGGCGCACGTGGAGGGCACCTCCCTTCGCAGCCTCATCCTCGATGGCCGCTCCCACCCGATCCTGGTCAGGAGAGCGGGGTCGGGAGCCTGGGATCTCCACCTGCGCGGGCGTCGTTACCATGCGGAGGCCGTGGACGAGCGCACCCATGCCATCCGGGCGATGACCGGGGCCGCGGCGGGACCGGTGGGCCCTCGCCCGGTTCGCGCGCCCATGCCGGGTCTGGTGGTGAAGATCGAGGTGAGCGTGGGTGACACGGTGGCGCCTGGGCAGGGAGTCGCCATCGTAGAGGCCATGAAGATGGAGAACGAACTCAAGGCCGACTCGGCCGGCGTGGTGACGCGGATCCACGTGGAGGAGGGCGAGGCCGTGGAGAAGGACCAGGTTCTCATCGAGATGGGACCCGAGGCACCGGGGGAGGCCGAAGACTGATGACGGACCCGCGCACGGTTCATACCGACAGTGGCATTCCGGTGGAGCGGGTCTACGGGCCGACCGACGTTCCCTCCTTGGGCGAACCGGGGTCCTTCCCGTTCACGCGCGGGGTCTACCCGGACATGTACCGGGGCCGGGTCTGGACCATGCGTCAGTACGCGGGCTTCGGGACCGCAGAGGAGACCAACGAGCGGTTCCTCTACCTGCTGGACCGCGGACAGACCGGGCTGTCGGTGGCCTTCGACCTCCCGACGCAGATGGGCTACGACTCGGACCACGCCATGGCCCAGGGAGAAGTGGGACGCGTGGGGGTCGCCATCGACTCCTTGGACGACCTTCGGACACTGTTCCGGGGCATTCCCCTGGACAAGGTGTCCACGTCCATGACGATCAATGCCACCGCCGCGATCCTCCTGGCCTTCTACGTCGCCTTGGGGGACGAGCAGGGCGTGCCCCGATCGGAGCTGTCGGGAACGGTCCAGAACGACATTCTCAAGGAGTACATCGCCCGCGGAACGTACATCTACCCCGTGGCGGCCTCGGTACGGCTGGTGTCGGACATCATGGCCTTCTGCGCCGCAGAGGTCCCGCGCTGGAATACGGTTTCCATCTCCGGCTATCACATCAGGGAGGCCGGCTCCACTGCGCCCCAGGAGATCGCGTTCACGTTCGCCAACGGACTGGAGTACGTGGACAGGGCCCTGGCCAGCGGCATCGCGCTCGAGTCCTTCGCGCCGCGACTCTCCTTCTTCTTCGCAGCCCACAACGATTTCTTCGAGGAGGTCGCGAAGTTTCGCGCCGCTCGACGACTCTGGGCCTCGCTCATGCGGGAGCGGTACGGAGCCTCCGATCGGTCCAGCATGCTGCGTTTCCACACCCAGACGGGCGGCTCTACCCTTACTGCCCAGCAACCTCTGAACAACGTGGTACGGGTGACCGTCCAGGCGCTGTCGGCCATCCTGGGCGGCACGCAGTCTCTCCACACCAACGGATACGACGAAGCCCTGGCCCTCCCCACTGAGGAGTCGGCTCGCCTGGCTCTACGGACCCAACAGATTCTGGCCTCCGAGTCGGGCGTGACCCGAACCGCGGACCCCTTGGGAGGCTCCTACTACGTGGAGGCACTCACGGACCAGATCGAGGCCGGTGCGCGGGCGTACCTGGAACGCATCGGAGAAATGGGCGGCGCGAGCCGGGCCATCGAATACATGCAGGAGGAGATCCACCGCGCGGCATACGCCGTCCAGATGGACATCGAAGGGGGCACCCGACCGGTGGTGGGCGTCAACGTGCACAACGAGGCGGAGGAAGCGCTCCGTATCGGCCAACTCGACTACGGATCGTTGGAGGAGGCGCAGCGCCGGGAGCTCGTCGCCCGCAAGAGCCAGCGCGCCGAATCCGAGGTGCACCGAGCCTTGGAGCGGATTCGGGAAGCCGCACGCGGAAGCGCGAACCTCATGCCCCCCATCATCGAAGCGGTGAAGGCCGGTGGAACCCTCGGGGAGATCAGCGACGCCCTCCGAAGAGAATGGGGCACCTACGACGGGTAGGGGCGAGGGGAGCCATCGCTGACACGGAGGGCCGCCCCCGTTAGCTTTTTGGGCTCTCACATCGGTCTTTCACAAGCTGCCCGCCGCATCATGCCGACCTACGAATACCGTTGCCCCCGGGGACACCACTTCGAGGTGTTCCAGCGCATCTCCGACGAGCCCGGCGCGCCCTGCCCCGAGTGTGGGGAGCCCGGCCAGCGACAGATCTCCGCCGGGGCGGGCTTCCTGTTCAAGGGCGAAGGTTTCTACATCACCGATTCGCGTAGCTCCGAGTACAAGAAGAAGGCCGCGTCGGAAGGTTCGGGCAGCAGCAAGCCCGCAGGCGATTCCGGTTCACCGGGGTCTTCGTCCCCGTCCGAGAGCTGATCATGGCCCATGAGGCGATCCGCTCCGCCCTGGGCTCGGTGCTGGCCGATATGGGCGCCCCTGAAGCCACGGTGCAGTTGGAGCGCCCCCGGGATCCGTCCCATGGAGACCTGGCGACCAACGTGGCCATGCTCGTGGCGAAGGAACTGCGGCGAGCACCCCGTCAGATCGCGGAGGAGATCGCCCGGCGCCTGGACCTGGCGGCCGCCGGAGTGACCGCGGTGGAGGTAGCCGGTCCCGGCTTTCTCAACTTCCGCCTGAGCGCGGGGGCGGTGGCATCCGTGCTGTCGCAGATCCTCTCGGCGGACGCCGACTTCGGCCGCACCGACGTGGGGCGGGGGCAGGCCGTCATGGTGGAGTTCGTCTCCGCCAATCCCACGGGGCCTCTCCACCTCGGGCACGGACGGCAGGCCGCCCTGGGAGACTCGATCGCGTCGCTTCTCGATCGGACCGGCTGGAACGTTCACCGGGAGTTCTATTACAACGACAGCGGAAACCAGATGGACAATCTGGGCCGCAGCGTGTGGGTCCGGTACCAGGAACTCCACGGAGGCAGCGCCGAGATCCCCGAGGGAGGGTACCAGGGCGAGTACGTGAGGGACATCGCCAAGGCGTTTGCCGAGCACGCGGGGGATCGGTACGTGGGAGAAGACTCCCCCGAGGCCCTGGACGCCATGCGACATTTCGCCGTGGAGGTCCTTCGGGCGGAGCAGGACCGAGACCTCGGCGACTTCCGGGTTCGCTTCGACCACTACTTCCTCGAGTCGTCCCTGTACGAAGACGGGAAGGTGGAGGGCACCGTGGAGGCTTTGAAGGCCACGGGACACGTGTTCCACCAGGGGGGAGCGACCTGGCTGCGCACCACCGAATTCGGCGACGACAAAGATCGGGTCATGATTCGCTCCAACGGCGCGCCCACCTACTTCCTTCCCGATGTGGCTTACCACTTGGACAAGTGGTCCCGTGGCTTCCACCGGGTCATCAACGTCCAGGGAAGCGATCACCACGGTACGGTGGCGCGGGTCCGTGCAGGACTGCAGGCGTTGGGGCTCCCGGCGGGGTACCCCGAGTACGTGCTCCATCAGATGGTGCGCGTCGAGCGCGACGGCAGGGAAGTGAAGTTCTCCAAGCGTGCCGGTTCGTATACGACCCTTCGTGAGTTGTATGCTGAAACGGGCGTGGACGTGGCGCGCTACTTCCTCCAGATGCGGAAGCCGGACGCCCACCTCGTCTTCGATCTGGACATGGCTCTGGACCAGTCCGACAAGAACCCTGTCTACAAGGTCCAATACGCCCACGCACGGATGTGCTCGATCTTCGTGAAGGCAGGCCTGGATCCTGAAGCGGTCACGGCTGCGTCGGAGGATCTGTCGGTGCTGACCCACGACCTGGAGCGAGAGTTGGTCAAGCGTCTGGGTGAATTCCCCGAGACCCTCGCCCGCGCCGCCGCGGCCACCGCACCCCATGTGATCTGCGACTACCTCGAGCAGACGGCCGGCGCCGCCAATTCGTGGTACCACGCCGGCAATCCCTCCCGCAATCCCGAACTCGCGGTGCTGGTCGACGATCGGGCGCTTCGCGGCGCCCGTCTGGTCCTTGCCCGCTCGGTTCAGATCGTCCTCCGCAACGGCCTCACACTCCTCGGCATCGACGCTCCCAAGCGATTGGACCGCGCCGATGCTGCTGACGCCTAACCCATCTCGCCATGTCCATACTCTGCGTCGGAAGCGTTGCCCTGGACTCCGTGGAAACCCCCTTCGGGAAGGCCGATCGGGTACTCGGTGGGTCCGCCGTCTTCTTCTCCGCGGCGGCGACGCTGTTCTCCCCGGTCCGCATGGTCGGGGTCGTGGGGGACGATTACCCCTTCGCCGACCTGGACTTCCTTCGGGACAGGGGAGCCGATCTCGCGGGCATAGAGAAGGCGCCCGGTGAGAGCTTCTTCTGGGCTGGTCGGTACCACTACGACCTGAATTCGCGGGACACCCTCGAAACCCGACTGGGGGTGTTCGCCGACTTCATGCCCAAGATCCCGGATGCGTTCCGGGACACCCGTCAGGTCTTTCTGGGGAACATCGATCCCCGGCTGCAGCACGAGGTTCTCGACCAGGTCGACCGCCCCGACGTGGTGGCTTGCGACACCATGAACTACTGGATCGAGGGAAGCAGGAAGGAACTCGTTTCCCTCCTGGAACGGGTCGACATCCTGCTCGTCAACGACGGCGAGGCCCGTCAACTCGCCGACGAACCCAACCTTCTCAAGGCATCCCGCTGGATTCGCGACCGCGGCCCCCGTATCGTCGTGGTGAAGAAGGGAGAGCACGGAGCCATCCTCTTCGCCGACGGCTGGGTCTTCTTCGTACCGGGGTATCCCCTGGAGATCGTGTTCGACCCCACGGGGGCCGGAGACAGCTTCGCAGGGGGCTTCATGGGCTACCTGGCCCAGCACGGGTCCCTGGACCCCGAGGACCTTCGCCGCGCCATGGTGTACGGCTCGGCCATGGGCTCCTACGCCGTGGAGGACTTCAGCGTGAATCGGTTCCGACGACTCCACAATGGCGAAGTGGAAGCGCGCGTCCGGGAGTTCAGGGCCATGACGACCTTCGAGACCCACGTGGAGGCGAACGGTGTCTGAGGGGAGGCTGAGCTACCGGGACACCGGCGTGGACCTCGACGCCGCGGAGCGGGCGAAGGAGCGCCTGAAGGGGCTCGTCGCCTCCACACGCGATCGGTTCACCCTCTCCGAGTTGGGTTCGTTCGGCGGGCTCTACCAGGTCCCTGACGGTCTGGCGACGCCGGTCCTGGTTTCCTCGGCCGACGGTGTCGGCACCAAGCTCAAGGTCGCCTTCGAGGCGGGGCGCCACGACACCGTGGGCCAGTGCCTCGTGAACCACTGCGTGGACGACATCCTGGTACAGGGGGCGAAGCCTCTCTTCTTCCTGGACTACCTGGCCACCGGCGCGATGGACGAAATCGTGGTCTCCCAGGTCGTGAGCGGCGCCGCCCTGGCGTGCAGAGAGAACGGTTGCGCGCTCCTGGGCGGAGAGACTGCCCAGATGCCGGACTTCTATGCCGCCGGCGAGTACGACCTCGCCGGCTTCATCGTGGGTGTGGTGGAGAAGGAGAAGGTCCTCGACGGCCGCAGGATCCAATCGGGAGACGTCCTTCTCGGGCTGGCCTCCTCGGGCCTTCACACCAACGGGTACACGCTGGCCCGACGCATCGTGTTCGACGTCATGGGACTGGGCCCGGACGACGAGATGCCGGGCACCGGGCGCTCCGTGGCCGACGAGCTTCTGGCGGTCCATCGGAGCTACCTCCCCGCACTGTGGCCCCTGCTCCAGGAGGAGCGCATCCATGGCCTGGCCCACATCACCGGAGGTGGGATCCCGGGGAATCTGCCTCGGGTACTTCCAGAAGGGCTCGGGGCCTTCGTCGACCGGCAGGCGTGGGAAGTCCCTCCCGTCTTCCGTACCCTGCAGGAACGGGGCGACGTGGATCGCTCCGAAATGGACAGGGTCTTCAACATGGGCATCGGAATGATCGCCGTGGTCCAAGCCGGGGATGTCGAGGCCGTTGCCGCCGCCGTGCGGTCGCACGGAATCGAAGTCTGGCGGTTGGGCGCCGTGGAGCCCGGCAGCGGCGTGCGGTATCTGGGATGAAGGGTCGCGATCTTCTGCTTCCGGTCATCACCGCGGTGGCCTTCGTCGCGACCTCGCATCCCCTGCAAGCCCAGTCGGTGGACGCGCTGGGCCAACGCTGCGTGGCCCTGGGCGCGCCGGTTCTCCGGTGCACCGAACTTGCCGTGGCTGCCAGGTCGCTCCAGGGCGACGCCGGTCTCCTGGCTGGATTGGGATCGGAGGTATCCGGAAGTGCCGGCACCTTGGGGCGTCGGCTCGGGATCACGCCCAGGGTGTCCGTTGGTGCCCGCGCCGCCTTCGCGCACCTGGCTCTGCCCGACCTGGCGGATCCGGGAACGGAGCCGTCCCGGGAAGCCTCGTTCGTGGTCCCTGCGGTGCACGGGGGCGTGGCCGTGGGACTCTTCGACGGCTTCTCCGTGCTGCCTACCGTGGGAGGCCTCCTGAGCCTGGACCTCGTCGGCCAGGCCAACGTCACCTTCTTGCCCACGGGGGAGGGCTTCGACGGGCGAACCGCGGGCTTCTCCGTCGGGGCTCGCGTGGGGATTCTCAGGGAGTCCTTCACACTGCCCGGCGTATCGGTGTCCATCGCCCGCAGGAGCCTTGGAACCGTGCGATTCGGCGATGCCGCAGGGCCCGGGGGAGGGGCCGTCGAGGTGGATCCGACCGTCACGTCCATCCGGGCCACCGTGGGGAAGGACCTCCTTTCCGTCGGCGTCCTGTTGGGAATGGGTTGGGATCGCTACGGAGGATCGGCGTCGGTACGGGCGGGGCTGGAAGACGGCGCGGTGGTCCAGGCGTCGTCGACGTCCTTCGAGAACCGCCGCACGTTGGTCTTCGGGGGTGCATCCATGAACTTCCTCGTCCTGCAGCTGTCGGCTGAAGCCGGGTTGGCGCGCGGCTTCGGCGCGGTGAACGGATACCGGGGTACGCCCTTCGACGCGGCCCGGAGCACGGCGTACGGTAGCTTGGCCTTCCGCTTGACCCTGTGAGCAGGGGGATGACGCAGGGCCTCTCCACCGCCGACGCGGCCCACCTGGAGCGGGCCCGCACGCTGGCCGCCCTCGGCTGGGGTTTCGTGCATCCCAACCCCCTCGTCGGGTGCGTGCTGGTGCGAGACGGGACCGTCGTCGGAGAGGGGTACCACAAGGAGTTCGGCGGACCCCATGCCGAGATCGTGGCGCTGGAAGCGGCGCTGACCGACGCGGAGGGGGCGACCGCCTTCGTGACGCTGGAGCCCTGCAGCCACCAGGGCAAGACGCCACCTTGCACCGAGGCTCTCGTGCGGGCAGGGGTTCGCCGCGTGGTGTTCGGAGCCGCCGACCCCGGTGCCGCCTCCGGTGGAGGGGCCGCTGCGCTTCGTGCAGCGGGCGTGGAGGTTGTCGGGCCCTGCTGGACGCCCCGGGAAGCCCGAGCCGAGAACCCTGCCTTCTTCCATGGGGCCCGACACGACACGCCGTACGTGGCCCTGAAACTGGCCCAGACGCTGGATGCGCGGATCGCCGCCGCTCCGGGCCGGAGGACGCGCATCACCGGACCCGAGGCGGATGCCGAGGTTCATCGCCTCCGCGCCGGGTTCGACGCCATCATGGTGGGAGCAGGCACGGTGAGGACGGACGACCCTCTTCTCACCGTGCGACTTGCACCGCCCGGGAGGGTACCCCCGAGGCGCATTGTCCTGGACCCCGACGCGGCACTCTCCAACGACGCCGCCCTCCTGCGGGACGTAGGGGAGGCGCCGCTGCACGTGTTCACCCGTGCGGACGTGGGGGAAGAGGTGTTGGAGCGACTGGAGGATGCGGGAGCACACGTCCATCCCGTGGATGGGGTGGGGGGCCGACTGGCGCTGGATACCGTCCTGCAGGTCTGTGCGGGGCTCGGCATCGGCGCGATTCTCTGCGAGGGGGGTTCTCGCCTCGCCGCATCACTGCTCACGGCGCGCCTGGCCAGCCGGCTCTACCTTTTCATCGCCCCCTTCACCCTGGGACCGTCCGGCGTGCCGAGCTTCCAGGCGGAACCCGGGGATGTTCGATGGCCGACCTTCCGCCCCGCATTCGAGCCACGCCTCTACGGGCGGGACACACTCCTCGTTCTGGATCGTGAGGACCACTGATGTTCACCGGGATCATCGAGTCCACCGGGTCCATCGTCGAGGCCCAGGACCTGGACACCTCCCGCCGATTCGTGATCGAGGCCGAGGCCTTCGCGGAGGACTTGAGGCCCGGCGAGTCCATCGCGGTGGACGGTGCCTGCCTGACCGCGGTGGCCTTCGGGGAGAACACCTTCGCCGTGGACGTCATCGGGACCACCCTGGAGCGCACCATCGCCGGGGCGTACCGGGAAGGCAGTCGGGTCAACCTGGAGCGCGCCATGAAAATGAACGCCAGGCTAGACGGCCATATGGTTCAGGGACATGTAGATGGAGTCGGTCACCTCGTGCGCATTCTAGAAGATGGCGAGTTCTGGCGGATGGACTTCTCCATCCCGAAGGACGTGGCGGACACCACCATTCTCCATGGATCCGTCGCCCTCAACGGCGTGAGCCTCACCGTGAGCGATTTCTTGGGGGACTCGGAAATCCAGATCGGGATCATCCCCTACACCTGGCAGAACACCAACCTCGGACGACTGGCCCCCGGGGACCCCGTCAACGTGGAGGGGGACCTCATCGGGAAGTACGTGGGTAGGATCCTCGCCGCACGCGGGCGCTGAAGCCCGAAAACCCAAGGAGACCCAATGCCGTTCGATCGCGTCGAGGACGCCATCGCCGACATCCGGCAAGGCCGGATGGTGATCGTGGCCGACGACGAGGACCGTGAAAACGAGGGTGATCTGGTGATGGCCGCGTCCATGGTGACGCCGGACCACATCAACTTCATGGCCACCCATGGCCGTGGCCTCATCTGTGTGGCGATGACCGACGAGCGGGCCAACGAGCTCGAACTCCCCCTCATGACCGAGGCCAACACCGATCCTCAGGGTACCGCCTTCACCATATCGGTGGATGCCCACCGCCGACTCGGAGTCACCACGGGGATCAGCGCCCATGACCGGGCCAAGACCATCCAGGTGCTGCTGGACCCCACCACGAAACCTGCGGACCTCCGCCGCCCGGGTCATATCTTTCCCCTCCGGGCGAAGCCGGGTGGAGTCCTGCGCAGGGTAGGGCAGACCGAGGCCGCCGTGGACCTTGCCCGTCTCGCGGGTTCGGAGCCCGCGGGTGTGATCTGCGAGATCCTCAACCCGGACGGTACGATGGCCCGCCGCCCGCAGTTGGAGGAGATCGCCCGCGCCCACGACCTCCGTTTCATCACCGTGGCCCAGCTTGTCGCTTATCGCCTGACCAAGACCCGGCTGGTCCGCCGGATCGCCGAGGCGGACCTCCCCACGAAGATCGGAACGTTCAGGGTGATCGGCTACGAGAGCATGGTGGACCAGAGGGAGCATCTGGCCCTGGTGAAGGGCAACCCATCCGGCAAGTCCGGCGTGCTGGTGCGGATGCACTCCGAATGCATGACCGGTGACGTCTTCGGCTCCCTGCGCTGCGACTGTGGAGATCAGCTCGAAGCCGCCATGCGCCAGATCGACGCGGAGGGCGAGGGTGCCATCGTCTATCTGCGCCAGGAAGGCCGCGGCATCGGCCTGGGCAACAAGCTCAAGGCGTACTCCCTCCAGGACGGAGGCATGGACACGGTGGAGGCGAACGAGCGCCTCGGTTTTCAGCCGGACCTGCGTGACTACGGCATCGGTGCCCAGATCCTCCTGGATCTGGGCCTGACATCCATCCGGCTTCTGACCAACAACCCGCGCAAGATCGTGGGGCTGGACGGCTACGACATCGAGATCATGGACCGGGAGCCCCTCCAGATCGAGCCCGGTCAGCACAACGAGAAATACCTCGACACCAAGCGCTCCAAGCTGGGGCATATCCTGTGACGTCTCACGGCAGCCACGCTCACGAATCGCTGGGCAGCGTCAGCGCGGCCGGGCTCCGAATCGCAGTTCTGGCAGCCCGCTTCAACGGGGACATCACGGAGCGCCTCGTGGAGGGTGCGCTGCACTGCCTGAGAGACCACGGAGGTGATCCGTCCGCCGTCGAGGTCATGCGGGTCCCGGGGGCGTGGGAGCTCCCCCAGGCCGCTGCGCGGGTGCTTCGAAAGGACGGATTCCACGCGGTGGTGGCGCTGGGTTGCGTCATACGGGGCGAAACGGCTCACTTCGACTACGTTTGTGACGAAGCCAACCGGGGCCTCGGCGAAGTCGCTCGGACCTCCGCGATCCCGGTGGTCTTCGGCGTGCTCACCACCGAGAACCACGCCCAGGCGCTGGCGCGCGCCGGTGAGGGTCCCTCCAACAAAGGGTATGAAGTCACGCTGGCGGCGCTTCAGATGGTGGACCTGTACCGTACCCTGGAGGAACGTTGACCGAACCCAAGCACACCCTGGGTCGCGCAGAGCGCATCGATCGCAGCAGGGCCAGGGCCTGGGTCGTTCACATCCTCTACCGTTGGGAGAGCCAGGACCGGGCCGGGTCGGTGCGTGACGCCCTGATGGAGACCGTGGGGACCCGGCATATCTCTCCCCGAAGGCTCCCCTACGTGCGGCTGTTGGCCACGTTGCTCGACGAGCACCTGGCGGAGGTCGATGGCGCACTGCAGCGGGCGCTGGACAACTGGCGTCTGGAACGCCTGGCCACCCTGGATCGGGCGGTGCTCCGCCTGGCCGCCGCGGAGCTGCTGTACGTCGAGGAGGTCCCGCCCAAGGTCTCGATCCAGGAAGGAATCCGCCTCGCGGAGCAGTACGGCGGCCCCGACTCCCCTCGCTTCGTGAACGGGGTTCTCGACGCCCTGTACAAGGGGCTGGGAGAGGGCGGGCGGTGAACGCCCCGCAGGGCGCCGCCCCCCTGCGGATCCTGGTGGTGAACTGGCAGGACCGCGAGAACCCCCAGGCGGGCGGTGCGGAAACCCACCTCCACGAGATCTTCGGCCGCCTCGTCCGTCGGGGGCACCACGTCTCCCTCCTCGCGTCCGGTTGGCCCGGTTGCGAGCCGCGGACCACCCTGGACGGGATCGAGGTGGTCCGCGTCGGCTCCCGCCATGGGTTCAGCCTGGCTGCCCCGGTGGCCTTTCGGCGTGTCCTGCGGAACCACGCCTTCGACGTGGTGGTGGAGGATCTCAACAAGGTCCCGCTCTTCACCCCGTTCTGGACCGACGCGCCCGTGGCGCTCCTCGTGCACCATCTGTTCGGGAGCACGGCGTTCCGCGAGGCGTCCTTTCCCGTCGCGGCGATGACGTGGCTTCTGGAACGTCCCATTCCACGTTGCTTCTCGGAGACGCCCACCATGGCCGTGTCCGAAAGTACCCGGGCCGACCTGGCCCGGCGCGGAATGGACGCATCGCGCATCGAGGTCATCCCCAACGGTGTCGATCTGGATGTTCTCACACCTGACCGCCACACCCCGCGCTTCGATGAACCCACGCTCCTCTACCTGGGGAGGTTGAAGAAGTACAAGGGTGTCGACCTGATCGTCCGGGCAGTGGCCGAGTTGAGGCGGCGAGGAGTTCCGGCTCGTTTGCTCATCGCGGGCCAAGGCGACCATCGCGCGACCCTCGAGAGGCTCTCACGGGAGCTGGCCCTCGGTGAAGCGGTGGAGTTCTTGGGATTCGTGTCGGAGGTCCGCAAGATCGACCTCTTCCGCCGGAGCTGGGTCCATGTACTCACGTCGCCCAAGGAAGGGTGGGGGATCGCCAACCTCGAGGCCGCGGCATGCGGCACCGCCACCGTCGCCAGCGATGCTCCGGGACTTCGGGATTCCGTGGTGGACGGAAGGACCGGGCACCTCGTGCCCCATGGCGACGTGGGTCAACTCACCGAGCGCCTTGCGGAGTTTCTCCAGGACCCGGGCAAGCGCGATCGAATGGGCGCACACGCCCGCCTGTTCGCGGAGCGCTTTTCATGGGAAGCATCGGCCCTGGCGACGGAGCGGTTCCTCGCCCGTCTGGTGACGCATTCCAACGCGGGCTAACTTTTGGGGGTAACGGTCACGTTCCACGTCGGAGGCTGACTTGAGAGTCCAGATCGCGGCACGCCACTGCGAGATTCCAGATTCCGTTCGCCGTCGTACCGAAGAACAGATGAACCGAATCGGCAAATACGACTCCAGGGTCGCAGCGGCCGATGTGGTCTTCGAAGAGGAAAAACGCACACGAAGGGTGGAAGTGATCCTGTCCATCGACGGCGGTGAGCCCGTCGTCGCAAACGGAGAGGGAGAGGAGTTCCGTACAGCCTTGGACAAGGTCGTGGACCGCCTGAGCCGCATCCTGAAGAGGCAGCGGGCTCAAGTCACGAACCATCAGGGCCCGCGGCGCTCCGAAGGCGTGGCCGTCGACTAGCAGGTCGCTGAAGAAGGAAGCTTTTGGAAGAAAAGACCAAACGCTCGAGCCCACCCAGCGTGAAGAGCCTGAGCGTCCAGGAGATTCTGGACGTGAAGAAGGAAACGCTGGCCCTCGAGGTGCTCACGCCCGATGCGTCCCTTGAGCGTCGGGCCTCGGATCCGGATGTCTCCAGCCCTGGACTGGCGCTGGCGGGCTACACCGACCGCGTGCCGGAAGGCCGCATGTGGGTGTTCGGGGAAACGGAGATGGCCTACCTCGGCACGCTCTCCCCGGACGTCGCGCGCGACAACCTCCAGCGCCTGTTCGCCTTCGACGTCCCTGCCATCTTCGTCAGCAAGGGTCAGGCGGTACCGGCGACCTTCCTGGAGGTCGCTCGGGAGCACGGCGTGCCCGTCATCCTGAGCCGGCGCAGCACCAAGGAGGTCTACCAACGCCTCAAGCCCTTTCTCGAGGAGGCGTTGGCCCCGTCCACCAACCTCCACGGTTCGTTGGCCGACGTGTACGGTGTGGGGCTCCTGTTCGTGGGCGACAGCGGAGTCGGAAAGAGTGAGTGTGTCCTGGACCTGGTGGAACGAGGGCACCGTCTCGTAGCGGACGACCTCGTGATCGCTTCCCGCCGAGGGAACGACGTCCTCATCGGCCGTGGGCACGAACTCCAGCGCCATCACATGGAGATCCGCGGCATCGGCATCATCGACATCTCGACGCTTTTCGGCGTGCGTGCCATTCGCCAGCAGAAGCGGGTCGAGGTCGTGGTGCAGCTGGAGATCTGGGACGCCGGCCGCTCCTACTCCCGCACGGGGCTCGAAGAGGACGAAACCGAGATCCTCGGCGTGAAGATTCCCCGGGTCACCGTGCCGCTGAACCCGGGCAAGAACATCACGGTGATCTCGGAAGTCGTGGCCATGAACCATCTGCTCAAGTACTCGGGAATCAACTCCGCCCAGGCATTCAATCAGCGCCTGCGAGAGCGGATGAACCCGATTCGCGAATATCTGGAGCAGGACTATGAGTGAAGGAGCCGCCCGGGGAATCGTGGTGGCTCACGGGTCCATGGCCCAGGGGTTGGTGGATGCCGTGCGGAGGATCGCCGGGGGCAGCGCGGATGTGCTGATCCCCATCTCAAACGAAGGGATGGGCCCCGCGGAGCTGAAGGCGAAGCTCGAAGAACTGGCCGGTGAAGACCGGGTTGTCGTCTTCGCGGACCTTCTCTCCGGCAGCTGTGGGATGGCGGCCATGGTCTCGGCCCGGGACAGAGCATCCAGGGCGGTGCTCTGCGGCGTGAACCTGCCGGTCCTCCTGGACTTCGTGTTCCATCGCGACCTGCCCCTGGACGAGCTCGTCGCCCGCTTGGTGAGCAAGGGGCGCGATGGAATCCGGAAGCTCCCCGAGAGCGCCTGAGGATACGCCGTGCCCATCGTTCTCTGGCGCGTCGATGAGCGCCTCATCCACGGTCAGGTCGTACTCGGCTGGGGAAGCCAGCTCCGCCCGAGCCGCTACATCGTCGTCGACGACGACCTGGCGAACAGCCAGTGGGAACAGGAGCTCTACCGCCTGGGGGCCGGTGACGCCGAAGTCATCTTCCGCACCGTTGCCGCCGCCCGTGACGAGGCGCAGGAGTGGCGGGATTCACCGATCCGCTCCATCCTACTGACCCGCGACGTGCGCTCCATGCGACTCCTGGGGGCGGAAGGTCTCCTTCGCGGCGAGCGGGTGAATCTCGGCGGACAGCACCACGGACCGGAGCGGGTCCAGATCCTGACGTATCTCCATCTTTCACCGGCGGATCAGGCGGACCTGATGGCGCTGGCGGAGGAGGGCGCCGACGTGTCGGCTCGGGATCTTCCCGACGCGCACAAGGTCTCCCTCAAATCCCTGATCGCGTAATGCAGCTGCTCCAGATCGCATTGGTGGGAGGTCTTCTGGCCCTGGATGGCACATCCATGGGTCAGTTCATGATCTCCCGTCCTTTGGTCGCGGGAGCCCTGGCGGGATGGGTGGTCGGTGATCCGGCCCTGGGCTTGGTCGTCGGGGCTCTGCTGGAGTTGTATCTCCTGGTGTCGTTCCCGACCGGCGGCGCCCGCTTCCCCGAGGGCGCGACCGCCACGGTCGTGGCCGTTTCGGTGGCGGCTGCGGCTGAATCGGCGGGCGCCATACCACTGGGCGTGGCCGCAGGGTTGATCTGGGGACAGGTGGGTGGGGTCACCATTTCGTTGCAGCGGAGGGTCAACGGTCGGTTCGTCCCAGAGCCTGATACGGCGCGCCCCGAGCGGCTTGCGGCAGCCCATCTCGCTGCCATGGCGTTGGACTTCCTGCGCGGGACCGCGGTTACCCTGGTCGGCGCCGCGGCGGGTGGGTGGGGCGTCCGGCTCCTTGCCGACTCCTGGCCCCTGGGCGGCCCGGACTCCAGCGGACTCCTCCTGGTGGGGGGTGCGGTGTCCGCCGGAATCTTCTTGAGGGATCTGGGGGGGTTCCGCCGACGCAAGGTGCTCCTCGTGGCCGGGATGGCCCTGGGGATCATCGGGGCACGCTTCCTCTGATGGCGATCCTGTCGCGTCGCGCCCTCGCCTCGGCCTTTGCCCGGTCGTTCCTCATCCAAGGCTCGTGGAACTACCGAACCATGCTCGGGTCCGGCTTCGCCTTCGCCATGCTGCCCGCCCTCCGTCTGATCTTCAAGGGCGATCCCGCAGGCCTGAACGCCTCCGTCCAGCGCCATCTCGAGCATTTCAACGCCCATCCGTATCTGTCCAGCGTGGCGCTGGGTGCGGCCGTGCGCCTCGAAGCGGAAGGAGCCTCGGCGGACTCGGTACGGCGCTTCAAGATGGCCGTCCGCGGACCCCTCGGGGGCCTTGGCGACGCCCTGGTCTGGGCCTCGTGGCTCCCGGCCGTGTCTCTTTCGGCGTTGAGTCTCGTATGGCTCGGAGCACCCGGTTGGGTCGCGGTGCTCGTATTCCTCGCGATCTACAACCTCGGACATCTGGCCCTTCGCGCCTGGGGGTTCCAGGCCGGACTCTCGGAGGGCAGGGGGGTGGCTCAGTCCTTGGGTCGGGCGGCACTCTCTCGGTGGACCGAGAGAGTGCGAAGCCTCGCGACCCTCCTTCTCGGCCTTCTCGTCGGGGCTGTCTTGAGCGCCGAGGGCGGACTGGGTGACGCGGGCGTGCTGTGGAGTGCGCTCGCCGCTCTGGCGTTCGTCGCAGGGGACCTGGTCGGACATCGCTTGTGGCGGCCCACGGCGGTGGCCGTCGTGGCCATCGTGGCCGTAATCACCACCTGGGGCTGGTTCGAATGACGCAGAATGGACGGGTCGAGCGGGAAGTCCAGGTCGTGAACCGCGCAGGCATGCATGCCCGTCCGGCGGCGGAGTTCGTCAAGATCGCCGGCACGTTCACGGCCGAGATCACCGTGGAGAAAGACGGGCTGGAGGTGAACGGAAAGAGCATCATGGGCGTCCTGATGCTGGCGGCGGAGCAGGGCAGCTGGCTCCGCCTCGCTGCGCACGGCGATGACGCTCATCTGGCTTTGGAAGCCCTGACTGACCTCGTGAGTCGCGGATTCGAGGAGGCGTAGCGAATTGTCCAGAATCCTCGATGGTTCGCCGGCCTCCGAAGGAATCGCCTCCGGGAAGGTATTCCTCCTCCATTGGGGTGTCCCCGTGGTGGCCCACGAGACCGTGGCCGCTCCTCAGGTCAACGACGAGGTCCACCGATTCCATGAGGCCCGCGCTTGGGCCAAGGACCGGATCCGGGAGGTTCAGGAGGTCACGGAGTCGAAGCTCGGGCCCGTCGAAGCACGGATTTTCGACCCACAGCTTCTCATGCTCGACGACCCCGCCGTGGTGGCAGGGACGCTCCGCTACATAGAAGAGAATCACCTCACCGCCCAGCGGGCCTTCGAGTGGCGAATGCTGGAACTCCAGGCCATGTGGAGCCGAACGTCGCAGCCCATGGTGCTGGACCGACTGAACGACCTGGAGGACCTCATGATCAGGGTTCTCCATCGTCTCCTCGGACATCATGACCCTTCCGACCTGGCCAGGGAGCAGGCCGGCGTCATCGTCGTGGCCCGCAATCTGACGCCGAGCCTGACGATCCATCTGGATCCGGAGCATGTCCGAGGTATCGCCACCGACCTGGGAACCCGCACCGCTCACTGGGTAATCCTCGCCCGTTCCCTGGACATCCCCGCAGTCGTGGGGCTGGGCCGGGCTTCCCAAGTGGCCCAGGACGGGGAAGAGGCCATCGTCGATGGTCGTGTGGGCCGTCTCGTCCTGAGCCCCGGCGCGGACGACCGGAAGGCGTTCGAGGACCGCCGGGAGCGCATCCTGGTCTGGGAGGAGGAAATCGGGGATATCGCGGAACAGGACGCGATCACGCTGGACGGGCAGCCCGTTTCCCTCCGGGCCAACATCGACCTCCCGGTGGAGGCGTCCAAAGCCCGGGCCTACGGAGCCGAAGGCATCGGACTGTTCCGAACCGAGTTCCTCGTCGTGGGTCGAAACACCATGCCGGGCGAAGAGGAGCAGTACGAAGCCTACCGCCAGGTAGCCGAGGCCTTTCCCGACAGCGCGGTCTATATCCGTACCTTCGACCTGGGGGGGGACAAGTTTCCCATGTTCCTCCACATGCCCCAAGAGGAGAATCCCTTCCTGGGGTGGCGCGCCATCCGCGTCTGCCTGGATGAGCCGGAGCTGTTCCGGACCCAACTACGGGCCATTCTGCGCGCCACTGCCTACGGTGACATCCGCATCATGCTGCCGCTGGTCAACGACGTGGAAGAGGTGGTTCAGGTGCGGGCGCTCCTCGAATCCGAGGAGGAGCGCCTGAAGGAGGAGGGCGTTCCGTTCAACCGTGGCTACAAACTGGGGATCATGATCGAGACCCCCGCCGCTGCGCTGGATGCCGCCGAGCTCGCCCGCCACTGCGATTTCTTCTCCATAGGCACCAACGATCTGGTCCAGTACACCTTGGCCGTGGACCGGACGAACACCCGGCTCGCCAAGCTCTACAACCCGTTTCACCCCGCCGTGGTGCGGCAGCTGCATCAGGTGGCGCGCGTCAGTCGAGCCGCCGGCGTGGAGGTGAGCGTATGCGGGGAGATGGCCGCCAACCCCTTGGGTGCGTTCCTTCTTCTGGGCCTCGACATCCACGCTCTGTCCATCTCCTGGCCCGCGCTACCCGAAATCAAGCGGCTGGTGCGGGACATCCGCATCGAGGACGCTCGCCGCGCGGCGCGGAAGGCGCTGGCCGCGTCCACCACCGCGGACGTGACCCGCTGCCTCGTGGAGGGAATCGGCAAGTCGGTTGACCTGAAGGTCTTCTCCGGACGCTGGAACTTGTCGCTTCCGACCTGATTCAATAGCCTTGAGCGCCCCGACCGGCGGGGTGCTCAACTCAACCATCCGGAGTCTCCCTTGCGCCGTACACTCTTCACCTCCGAGTCCGTCACCGAAGGACACCCCGACAAGATCGCGGATCAGATCTCCGACTCGGTGCTGGATCACCTGCTGGCGGAGGACCCCCGGTCCCGGGTCGCATGCGAAACCCTCGTGACCACCGGTGTCGCCATGGTGGCCGGTGAGGTCACGACGGACGCCTATGCCCACGTGCCGGACATCGTCCGGGAGACGCTTACGCGCATCGGCTACACCAACGCGGACTTCGGCATCGACGCCCGCACGTGCGCCGTCCTGACCAGCCTCGACCGGCAGTCGCCGGACATCGCCATGGGCGTGGACACAGGCGGGGCGGGCGACCAGGGCATGATGTTCGGCTACGCCACCGACGAGACCGACGCGCTGATGCCTGCCCCGCTGCTGTTCTCCCACAAGCTCACCCGCAGACTGGCCGAAGTTCGCAAGAGCGGGGAACTGCCGTGGCTCCGCCCCGACGGCAAGGCGCAGGTCACCGTGGAGTACGAGAACGGTCAACCCGTCCGGATCCACACCGTGGTGGTCAGCACCCAGCATGGACCGGAGGTGGGCCAGGAGGACCTCGTGAAGGCCGTGAAGGCGCACGTGGTGGATCCCGTCCTGCCGGCCGAGCTGTACGACCCGGAATCGTGCATCCTCCACATCAACCCCACGGGCCGCTTCGTGGTCGGAGGCCCCCACGGGGACGCCGGCCTCACCGGCCGCAAGATCATCGTCGACACCTACGGAGGGATGGGTCGCCATGGAGGGGGCGCCTTCAGCGGGAAGGACGCCACCAAGGTGGACCGCTCCGCGGCGTACGCGGCCCGGTGGGCCGCCAAGAACGTCGTGGCTGCGGGCCTGGCGAAGCGATGCGAGATCCAGCTCGCCTACGCCATCGGCGTGGAAAGGCCTGTGTCGATTCAGGTCGATACGTTCGGGACGTCCTCGGGCGCGGACGACGCAGCCATCTCCGAGGCCATCGCCAAGGTGTTCGACTTCCGCCCCCTGGCCATCATCGAACGTCTCGGGCTGCGAAACCCGATCTTCACCCCTACCGCGGCCTACGGCCACTTCGGGCGCGTGCCGGAGCTCCGAGCCTCCGGGATCGGGGCGCACTCCGAGCCCGTGTGGTTCTTCCCGTGGGAGAACACCGACGAAACGACGGCCCTGCAGGAGGCCGTCGGGGGCTGAAATCGATCCAGCTTCACGTGGGCCGAAGTACCGAGGCGCCGCTCCGGGAGAACCCGGACGGCGCTTCGGAGTATTGGGGGGTGAACCGGGGCCTACGGGCCCCCTCTCACTTCACTCCTTGGGGACGGGACGAGAGCGTGCTTGTCGAAGTCAGGGTCCAAAGCCTCGGGCTCGATCGAACGACGAATACCCCGGTGGTGATCCTCCAGGAGTTGGAGGGAACCCGTGTCCTCCCCATCTGGATCGGACCGGGGGAGGCGAGCGCCATCGCCATGCACATGGCGGAGATGGAGTTCGTGCGTCCGCTGACCCACGATCTTCTGGTATCGGTCCTGAAGGGGCTTGGCGGATCCGTCAAGAAGGTGATCATCACCCGGGTCGAGGACAGCACCTACTTCGCCGAACTCATCGTCCATCAGAACGGCCACGTATTGTCCCTGGACGCCCGCCCGTCCGACTCCATCGCCCTGGCGCTTCGCGTGAACGCGAAGATCTTCGCCGACAACGACCTGCTGGAGCGCACGGCGGTGGAGATCTCGGATGGAGAAGCTGCCTTGGACCAGGCGGGCGAGGGAGACGCCCGGGGGGATCTCCGGCACGAGATGGGGCCAGAGGAACTGAAGGAGCACCTCCGCCGCCTGAACCCCGAAGACTTCGGGCGTTTCACCCCCTGACGGATGAGACGCCGCCTCTTCCTGGCACTCCTCGGAGTGGCCCATCTCGCGACCCCCACGTGTGTCGCCACCCAGGAGCTGGCCGATCCGGTTCTTCGGGGCCGCGTCTTCATCGGGAACGCCGCGGCCGACGCCGGCACCGTGGTTCTCCACCGGGTGTCGTCCGAGGCCCAGGGTGAAGTGGATTCGGCGAGCGTGGCGCCGGACGGCACCTTCTCGGTTCGTCTCCCGTCCGTGCCCGATCCCGATCGTTCCGAAGTGTATTTCGCCTCGGTTCGACACTCGGGCATTCTCTATTTCGGGGAACCGGTCAACCTCCCCATACAGCTGGATTCGGTCTACGAGATCCACGCCTACGACACCACCATGGTCGCCGTTGAGGGCCACGTGGTCCCCATCCCGGCTCGTGAGATCTTCCTCCAGCTCTCGGAAGATCAGAGTTGGGAGGCCGTGGATCTCTTTCAACTGCGTAACGACGGGGATCGGACCCTGGTAGCCCAGGAGGGCGGCGTGGTCTGGAGCTACCCACTCCCGGCGGGAGCGAGAGAGGCGACCGTCTCCGACATGGGTCTGGGGGTGGGAGCTTCGGAAGTGAGGGAGGGCCGGCTCGTGGTCACCGCCCCCATCCCCCCTGGGGGCCGCATGTACGTGGTGCGCTACGCCCTGGACGACCCCTACCTCGCCGTGCCCGTACCCCAATCCATCGATGCGTTGGAGATTCTCGTCCGCGAA
Organism: Longimicrobiales bacterium; assembly: GCA_035458765.1. Taxonomy (GTDB): domain Bacteria; phylum Gemmatimonadota; class Gemmatimonadetes; order Longimicrobiales; family Gaopeijiaceae; genus SZUA-318. The sequence goes on along the minus strand of DATHZE010000142.1, from coordinate 3,730 downwards.
CCCGCTCCCGCCCTGGCGGCGGAGGGGCTCGAGTCCCTGGAGCGGGTGGAACTCGAGCCGGGCAGCACGTACCTGCGCTTCGGCGCCTCGAAGCTCGACGGAGGACAGGTCAGCCTGGTTCCGGGCAAGAAGGAATCCAAGCCTCCCGTGGGCTGGTACTCGTTCATCCTGGCCCTGGCGCTCACGGCGGTGGGGGTCTGGGCGGTGCAATCCGGTGCCAGCGGGAGCCCGACCGCGCCAACGCCCCTGGGCCGAGGGGAACTGCTCCGCGAGGTGGCGAAGATGGACGAGGATTTCGCCGCCACTGCGAGCCCCAGCCCTGAGGAGAGGGGCCTCTACGAGGCCCGCAGAAGGGACCTCCTGCGGCGGATCCGCATGTTGGGTTAGGGAGCGTCTGCCCTCATGGCCCCCATCGGGACCCGGGCGGTTCTTCTGCGCGCCCACGCTTATGGCGAGACCAGCAGAATCCTCCGCTTCTACACCCACACGCATGGCCTGCTCGCGGTCATGGGGCGGGGCGTGCGGGGCAGGGGTGGGAAAGGAACGATGACGCTGGCCACCTTCGCCAGCGGTGACCTGACGGCGGACGTCCGGCCCCATCGTGAGTTGCACACCATGAGGGACTTCTCCTGCACGCACCTGCGTAGCGCCTTGGGGGCGGACGTGATGCGCTTCGCCGGAGCTTCGGCGGTAGCGGAGTTGGTGGTCTCCCACACGGACCAGGAACCGCATCCCGAGGTGTTTCTGGCGCTGGAGGACGCGCTGGACGCACTGGCGGACGTCGATCGCCTCCTGGCACCCACCGCCGCCCTGGCGGGAGCCTGGCGGATCGTGGACGCGTTCGGATTCGCGCCTGAACTGGACGACTGTGCACGGTGCGCCCGCCCGCTGGGCGACGAGGAGATGGGCCGATTCGACTTCGCGGCAGGGGGAGTCCTTTGCGGGAAGTGCGCCGATACCACGGCCGGCCCACGGGTGGGTCCCATGGCCAGGGCTCAGCTCCGTGGACTTCTGGGGGGCGTCGTGGACAAGCCCGTGACGCATCCGCGGCGGCACCTCGCGCTCCTGTCCGACTTCGTGTCCTTCCACGTAGCCCAGAAGCCGCTCAAGACCTTCCGCTTCTTGGGGGATCTCCTTCCGGCCGAGGACGAGGCTCCATGAATCGGGTGATCATGGGCACCGCCGGCCATATCGATCATGGAAAGACCGCCCTCGTTCGCGCCCTGACCGGTGTCGATACCGACCGCCTCCCCGAGGAAAAAGCCCGTGGCATCACCATCGACCTGGGATTCGCCGAGCTCGCCGACCTGGGCGATCTCCAGGTCGGGGTGGTGGACGTCCCGGGGCACGAGGACTTCGTGCGTACCATGGTGGCCGGCGCGTCCGGCATGGACCTGGTTCTCCTCGTGGTGGCCGCCGATGAGGGGCTGATGCCGCAGACCCGGGAGCACTTTGACATCATCCGGCTCCTGGACGTCCCGGAGATGGTCGTGGCGCTGACCAAGATCGACGCCGTGGATCCCGAGTGGGCCGAGCTGGTTTCCGACGACGTGCGCGCCCTGCTGGCAGACACGTCGTACGCAGAGGCTCCGATCCTGGCGACGTCCGCCAGGGTCGGTACGGGGATGGAAGAGCTCCGAAGGGAAATCAGGGCCGCGGCGCTGCGCGCCCGCCCACGGACCTCCGATGACCTGACCCGCCTCCCGGTGGACCGGGTCTTCACAGTGCCGGGCAGGGGAACGGTGGTCACCGGTACCCTCTGGTCGGGTTCGCTGCGCACGGGTGCCACGGTTCGCATGCTCCCCGAAGGGAAAACCGCGCGCATTCGTTCCCTCCAGGTTCACGGCCGGGACGTGGACGCGGCCTGGGCGGGGGAACGGACGGCGGTGGCGCTGGCGGGAGTCGATCGACAGGAGATCCAGAGAGGCGCGGTGCTCGTGAGCGTCGCGGGCTGGGAGCCAACGTGGATGCTCACGACGCTCGTCCGCGTGCTCGCGACGGCGAAGCCCCTCGAACATGGCCAGCGGGTCCGCGTCCATCTGGGCACGGCCGAGGTCCTGGCGAGGTGTGCGGTCCTGGAAGGGAGCGCGGTCCCGCCGGGCGCCTCCGGATGGGTGCAGCTCCGGCTGGAGAGCCCGACGGTGTCGAGGGCGCGGGACCGGGTGGTCCTCCGGAGCTACTCGCCGCTGTCCACGCTCGGCGGTGGACTGGTGGCCGAACCGCGACCAGCCAAGCGACGACGCGTGAACAGGGCCCAGGACCTCTCACTCCGTGCCGTCCTGGACGGCACCCCGGAGGAGGCGGCATTGGCGGTGCTGGAGATGGCCGGCTGGTCCGGAGTGGCCACGGAGTCCCTTCCGGCACTGGCTGGGATCTCTCCCGGTGACGTTGGTGGATGCGCGTCCGTGCTTCAAGCCAAGGGAGGACTGGTGGGGAAGGGCCTGGCGTTCTCTCCCGACGTAGTGGCGGAGGCGTCCGCACTCGTCCTCAGCGCACTTGAACGCGGACATCGTGAAGAGCCTCTCCGGCCGGCGGTGGCGTTGGAGAGGGTCCGAGGTGCGCTCCCGGAGTGGGCTGCCAGGGAACTGGCTGACCTGGTGGTGACGCTTCTGCAGGCGGAGGGAGCGCTGGAATTGGCGGAGGGGGGAGCCCGTCGTCCCGGATTCCAACCGTGCCCCACGGCGGACCAGGAGCGGGCCGCCGATGCGCTCACCGAACTCTTCGCCAGATCCGGCCTGGCGGCGCCCTTCTTGGACGACCTTCCGCTGGAACTCCGCGGGCGAGAGGACCTCGGCCAGTTGCTGCACTTCCTCGAGCGGCGGGGGGTCCTTCGCACCGTGGACGCGGGACTGTTCATCGCGTCCGAAGCCCTGGACCGGGCGGCCCGGGCGGTGACGGAGCGTCTGGGCGGGCGATCGGACCTGGGCCCAGCCGACTTCCGGGAGGTGCTGGACGTCTCCCGAAAACACCTCATGCCACTCCTGGCACACCTGGACGGCCTCGGCGTCACGGTTCGCCGCGGTCCCGCACGGGACGTTCCGCCGGCGACTCCGGGAGGTGCTCCGGGCAACCAAACGGGGGCCCCGGGGGTCTAACAGGTGTTGGAGCGTGTCGCTCGCGAACGGGGCGCTTGACCCCCGCTCGCACTGGAGCGTACAATGAAGGTGGCGCGCGACGCCATGGTCAATCACACCTGGAGCGCGGAAACGAACCTCAGATACTGCACACTTTTTGTGCGGAGGTCCTGATGAGACGTACGCTGGGCGTCGTCTTGTCCGTCCTCCTCCTCTTGTTCGGCGCATCGGCCCTGTCCGCCCAATCGACAGGCGGTTCGCCGACCGGGCAGGCGAACGGATTCCAGCTGGAACAGAATTACCCCAATCCGTTCAACCCTGAGACCAAGATTCCCTTCGTCCTTGCGGAGGATCTCTTCGTCGATGGGCGTTCTGCCGTTGTGTCACTGAGGATCTTCAATCTGCTGCAGCAGATGGTGGCCGTTCCGGTGGCCCTGGGACACCCTTCGGGCGAAGGAGTGCCGCTCCGGCAGTTGGAGTACTACCTGCCCGGGCGGTACGAGGCATTCTGGGATGGCACCGACGCCTCGGGTCGTCAGGTCGCCTCGGGCATCTACTTCATGCAGCTCACCGTCAACGGTGTCAGCAAGACCAAGAAGATGTACGTGCTGAAGTAGGCGCTGGCGCGGATCAGGATGAAGAGAGGGGCGCCCCAC
>DATHZE010000141.1:0-10884 GCA_035458765.1 Longimicrobiales bacterium | reverse complement strand
CGGCCATGCTGGAGTTGTCCAACCAGTACGAAGGCATGCGCCTCGCGGAACGGTCGGCCGAGATCGCCGAAGAAGCGCTGCGCCTGGCCCGGGAGGAGTACCGCATCGGAACGCGCACCTTCGAGGATCTGCGCCAGGCCGTCGAGAGCGAGGCCACGATCCGCAGGCAGCTCATTCAGGGGCGATACGCGTTCGTGGACGCCCTGTTGAGCTTGGAGGAGGCCGTGGGGACCCGGGTCACACCCGCGGGCCTGGAGCGGTAGGGCGGTGTCGATTCCCGGAACCTCCACCCGGCGCCCCGTAGCCGTGTGGATGCTCTTCCTGGCGGTGATCCTTCTCGGGCTCATCTCGTACCAGCGGCTGCCCATCGACCTGCTCCCCGACGTCAGCTATCCGCGGTTGGTGGTGTACACGTCGTATCCCGACGTGGCTCCCGCGGAGGTCGAGCGCCTCATCACGGAGCGGATCGAGGCCGAATCCTCTGCGGTGCCGGGGGTGGAGCGTGTTACGTCCGTATCCCGGGAGGGCGTGAGCCTCGTGACCCTGCGCTTCGCGTGGGGGACCGACATGGACTTCGCCATGCTCAACGTCCGGGAGCGACTCGACAACGTGCGGGAGGCGCTGCCCGAGAGCGCCACCCGACCCGCCATCCTACGGGTGGACCCGGAGTCGGAGCCCATCCTGGTGCTGAGCGTCTCCGGCGGCGAGGACCTCTGGCAGACCAAGGAACTGGCCGAAACCGTCTTCCGGCGCAGGCTCGAGCAGTTGGACGGCGTGGCCCAGGCGGCCGTCACGGGCGGCCTGGACCGTGAGATCCAGGTGGAGGTGAACCCGAACCTCCTGGACAGCTACGGACTCACCATCGAGGAGATCTCCCGAGCGCTGGCCCAGGCCAACGTGAGCGCGCCGGGGGGGACCATTCTCCAGGGACGGTACCGATACCCCCTGCGCACCCTGGGTGAATTCCAGACGGTGGAAGAGATCGCGGACGTGGTGGTGGCCCGCCAGACCGTGGGGCCCGGCGCTTCCGACCCCCAGGCCGGAGGAGGGCGGGGGATCCGCCTCGTGCGACTCCGGGATATCGGCCGCGTCGTGGACGGCTTCGCCGATCGTGAGGAGATCGCCCGCTACGGCGGAGTCGAAGCGGTGGGACTCTTGTTGTTCAAGGAGTCGGGCGCGAACACCGTCACGGTGGCGCGCTCAGTGGACGAGGTGTTGGAGCAGCTCGGCGCCGAGTATCCCGGCGTCCACATGGACGTGGCATACAGCCAGGCGGGCTTCATCGCCGACTCCATTTCCAACGTCGTGCAGTCCCTCATCTTCGGAGGCATCCTCGCCTTCCTGGTTCTGTTCTTCTTCCTGCGGGATTCCCGCTATCCAGTGGCCATCGCTCTGGCGATCCCCATCTCGGTGGTGGGGACCTTCGCCATGATGCAGGCGGCCGGCGTGTCGCTGAACATCATGAGCCTCGGCGGGCTTGCGCTGGGCGTGGGCATGCTCGTGGACAACTCCATCGTGGTGCTGGAGAACATCTTCCGGCACCGCGAGGAACTCGGGGCGTCACCCATCGAGGCGGCGGCGCGGGGGGCGGAAGAGGTGCAGGCGGCCATCACCGCATCCACCCTCACCACCGTGAGCGTCTTCGGCCCCATCATCTACGTGGAGGGCGTGGCGGGGGAGCTGTTCAAGGACCTGTCGTTGACCGTGGCGTTCTCATTGGTGGCTTCCTTGGTCGTGGCCCTCACGCTCCTGCCGTCCATGGCGGCACGATTCGGCGTCGCAGGCGAGAAGCGCGTCGATCCGGAGCCCGCGATCCGAAGCGAGCGGAAGCCCGGCATCCTGGGCACGATCCATTGGAGTGCGGGGATTGTGGTGCGCCTACCTGCCACGATCCTGCGTGGTGCGGTGGGGCTGGCTCGGGCGCTGGTGGGATTCTGGGGCCGGGAACTCGGCGCGTTGCTGTCGCGGGCCTTCGGCCCATTGCTCCGCGCCTTCGAGCGGGGCTTCGAGGTCTTCGCCCGCCGGTACCACCGGGTGCTGGAGTGGTCGTTGGACCACTCCGGACGCGTCCTGGCAGGCGCCGCAGCGGCATTGCTGATGTCCGTGGCCGTGGCGGGAGTCCTGCGCCGGGACCTGTTGCCCCAGGTGGACCAGGGGGCGTTCAGGATTCGCCTGGAACTCCCGGAAGGAACGGCTCTCCAGGCCACCGCCGAGGCCGCCACCGTGATCGAGGAGGCGGCCCTCGCCGACCCGGGCGTGGTTGCGGTGTTCTCAAACATCGGTCGGGACGTGCGCGCCTACGCCGAGGGCGAGGAGGCGTCCGGCCTCCACACGGCGACGTTCCAGATCCGGGTGGGACCTCACGAGAAGTCCGATGTCGTGGCCGAGCGCCTCCGCGGGTTGGCATCCCAATTCCCCCCCGGCGCCCTCAGCGTGGAGACGGGTCAGGCAACGGCCCTGGGCGCCATGCTCGGGGGTGCGGACGCGGACATCGCGGTGCGGGTACGTAGCGAGAGCTTGGAGCAGGCCTACGCCATGGCGGAGGAGGTCGAGCGCCGTCTCGAGGGCGTCGCGTCGGTGGGCAACGTCCGTGTGGGCACCGAGCGGGGTCAGCCCCAGATCCAGGTTGAGATCGACCGGGCGGCGTGCGCCGCGTATGGGGTTGACCCCCGCGTCGTGGCTGAAACCGTGGACCGCGCCATGCGGGGGGATCGTGCGACGGAGTTCGTGAACTTCGACCGCAAGATCGACATCGTCGTGCGCTATCCCGAGGACCAGCGGTACTCCATGGAAACGTTGGAGGGGCTTCGCGTCTCCGGCGTGCCCATCCGGGAGTTGATCCACGTTCGGGAGGCTTTGGGACCGGCCGAGGTCCACCGGGAGGAGCAGGCCCGGGTGGTGCCGGTGTACGCGGATGTGGTGGAGGGGGGGCTGGACCAGGCCATCGCCGACGTCGATGGGGCCCTCCGGTCGCTTCCCATGTCGCGGGAGGTGCGGTGGGAAGTAGGGGGTGAGAACGAGGAGATGCGCCGCTCTTTCCGGGATCTGGCCTTCGCGTTCGGGTTGGCGCTCATCCTGGTGTACATGATCCTCGCGGCTCAATTCGAGTCCTTCATCCACCCGTTCACGATCCTCATGGCCGTCCCGTTGGCTCTGGTGGGCACCATGGGCGCTCTCCTCGTCACGGGTGAAGGCCTCAACACCATGAGCCTCATCGGCGTGGTGATCCTGGTGGGGATCGTGGTCAACGACGCCATCGTGAAGGTGGACTTCATCGTTCAAGCCCAACAAAGGGGACTGCCGTTGCGGGAGGCCATCATGGAGGCGGGACGGGTCAGGCTGCGCCCCATCGTCATGACCACGGTGACCACCGTGCTCGGTCTCCTCCCCATGGCCCTGGGAATCGGCAGAGGCTCGGATCTGAGGGCACCTTTGGCGATCGCCGTCATCGGCGGGCTTTCGGTCGCCACTGCGCTGACGCTCATCGTGGTCCCCGTGGTCTACCAGACCGTTGAAACGGCGAGAGTCGGGATCCGTCGCCGCGTCGGGCTCGCGGCGGTGACGCCCGGGGCGGCCCACGAGGGCGCCGAGGGATGATCCGCCTCAGCATCCGCCGACCGGTGGCCGTGGCCATGACGTACGCCGCCGTGGCGCTTCTCGGCGTCGCCGCCTGGCGGAACATTCCCATCGAGCTCCTCCCCGACACGCAGCTTCCGCGCCTCACCGTCACGGGGCGGTGGAGGGGGGCGTCGCCGGAGACGGTGGAGGCGTTCCTCACGTCCCCCCTGGAGGGCGCGATCCAGCAGGTCCAGGGCGTGGAGAAGATCATCTCCGAGTCGTACGAAGAGAACGGCACCGGTACCGCCCAGATCCAGGTGGAATTCGCTCGGGACACGGACATGGACTTCGCCCGGCTGGATCTGGCGGAACGACTGTCCACCCTCGAGGAGGAGTTGCCGCCGGGCGCGGATCGGGTGGTGGTCGAGCCCTACGTGCCCGAAGAATTCCAGGATCAGAACCGCCCCTTCCTCCAGTACACGTTCACGGGTCCGTACACCCTCGAGGCCCTTCGCCGGCACGTCGACGACGTGGTGGTGCCCGACGTGGGGCAGGTGGAGGGGGTCGGGGTCGTCCGGGTGTTCGGTGGTCGGGAGCGGCGCCTCGAGGTTCAGCTGGACGACCAGAAGATCGCGGCCTTGGGTTTGGACCCCTGGACGGTGCGCCAGCGAATCCAGGAACTGGATCTGGTCCAGGAAGTGGGGGTCGTCCGTGAAGGCGACGCGGAACGCACCATCACCATCGTGAACCGCCCGGAGACCGCCGGAGACGTCCGGGACGCCATCATCACGGCGGCGGGTGGAACCCCCGTGCGCGTTGCCGATATCGCCACGGTCCACGACACCTACGAAGAGGCCCGGGTCCTGAACCGCGTCAACGGGCGCCCTGCGGTGACGTTCACGGTCACCAAGGCCATCGGCGCCAATACCGTCCGGGTCGCCGACGTGGTGAAGGAGCATATCGACGGGCTGCAGCGACTCAGTCCGTACGGGTCCCGGATGATCCTCGAGAACGACGAGAGCAAGGAGATCCGCGAGCAGCTCACGGACCTCAGAACCCGTGCCCTGTTCAGCGCCCTCGTGATCTTCGTCGTCCTGCTCGGGTTCCTCCGTTCCTTCCGGTCGGCTGTGCTGATCTTCGCCACCATCGGCTTCAGCGTTCTCATCGCGCTCAACCTCATCTATTTCGGCGGGCTCACCCTCAACATCCTGACGTTGATGGGGCTCGCGATGGGCTTCGGGCTCGTGGTGGACAACGCCATCGTCGTCCTGGAGAACGTGTACCGACGCTGGAGGCAGGGCGAGGCCGCCGGGCAGGCGGCCGGGGAGGGCGCCCGGGAGGTCGTCCTTCCCATCCTGGCATCCACCGCGACGACGCTCATCGTCTTCGTCCCCTTCGTGTATCTCCAGGGCGAGTTGCGCGTCTTCTATGTGCCCCTGGCCGTCGTGGTCGGCCTGACGCTCGTCGCTTCGCTGTTCGTGGCCTTCACGTTCATTCCGGCGCTGGCGGCGCGGGTGTTGGCCTTGGGCGCCCGCGGAGAACCGTTGCTGGTTGACGGGACGGCGAGGTCGGGGCCGGGCGGGGCATCGGGCGCCCCTCCACGCAGGCCCCTCTATCTGCGGTTCTACTCCGACGTGGTGGGGTTCACCGTGCGGCATCCCTGGGTGGCCGGCCTCGTGACCGCATTGGCCTTCAGCGGGTCCTACTACCTGTTCGACCAGTACGTCACCACGTGGACCATCTTCGGGGGTGGCTACGGGACGCGCACGTACATCTCGGTGAACATCAGCCTTCCGCGGGGCTCCAACCTGGACCGCACGGACCAGCTCGTGAGCTTCTTCGAGCAGAAACTCGCGGAGATGCCCGAGGTGGAGCAGTACACCTCGGTGGTTTACGAGAACCGTGGTTACATGGAGATCACGTTCCCGGATTCCCTGGAGAACAGCCAGGTCCCGGTGGCCATCAAGGAGCAGATGTTCGCGTACAGCCACTCCTTCACCGGTGCGGAGGTGCGGGTCTACGGCTACGGACCCTCGTTCTATGGCGGTGGGTCGAGCCCGCCCAACTACGCCATCACGGTCCTGGGATACAACTACGAGAGAGTGCGCGACATCGCCGAGGACCTCGGTCGCCGACTTTCGCGCTTGTCCCGGGTGCAGGAAGTGGACACCAACGCTTCGTCGGGGCGATTCAATCGGGACAAGGCCTCGGAGTACGTGGTCACCATCGATCGGGACAAGCTGGCACGGCACAACATGACCGTGGAAGCGCTCGTGAACCGGCTGGTGGCGGCCGTGGCAGGGAACGCGCGCCTGGGATACCTGAAACTGGGCGGGGAAGAGGTGCAGTACCAGGTGAAGCTGGAGGCCAACCAGGACATGGACGTCCTCGCCCTGACCGAGACACTGGTGGACACGCCCGACGGGCAGCGGATCCGCCTCGGGGACGTGGTCGCGGTGACGTCAAAAGAGATCCTGGCGCGTATCCGGAGGGAAAACCAGCAGTATGAGCGCACCGTGGCCTACGAGTTCCGGGGGCCCCAGAAGCTGGGCGACCTGTTCAATGACAGGGTCATCGAGGCGACCCAGGTGCCGCCGGGCTACACGGTGAAGAAAGGCGACACCTACTACTGGATCAACCCGGAGGACCAGGCGCAGATCTGGATGGTCATCGCCGTGGCCCTGCTCCTCGTCTACATGGTGACCGCCGCCCTGTTCGAGTCCATGCTCCAGCCGCTCTGCGTCATCTTCACGGTGCCCATGGCCCTCATCGGCGTCTACCTGATCTTCTTCTACACGGGCGCTTCGTTCACGCGGGAGGCGTACATCGGCGTCATCATGATGTTCGGCATCGTGGTGAACAACGCGATCCTTCTTGTGGACCACGTCAACGGGGTCCGGCGGAGGAACCCGGAGCTGGCCCTCGAGGACGCGATCGTGCGAGGGACGTTGGAGCGCGTCCGTCCCATCCTGATGACCACGGCGACCACGGTGCTGGGCCTTCTGCCCCTGGTGGTCTTCGGGGGCGGGGCAGGGTCCAACATCTGGGACGCACTGGCCCTGGTGCTCATCGGGGGCCTGCTGTCCTCCACGCTCTTCGTGCTCACCATCACGCCGGCGGCATACGGCGTGCTGGAGCGGTGGAAAGTGGGCAGGCGGAGGCATGTTGGGGCACCCGCTCTTCACGAGGAGCCGGCACTGGGCTGATCCGTGACGCCGGGCATCACGGGTCCCTGGGTATCAGACGATGGGGTGCCGCAGCCTGCCGCGCGCGCTCAAAGCGGGAGGTCCGTCCCCAGGCCGGATTCCATGGCCCGCGCGTAGAGGATGCGAGCGGTGGCCACGTCTTCGATGGCCAGGCCGAGGTTCATGCTCATGGTGCGCTCCTCGGGACTTTGCCGTCCGGGGTGCCGTCCCGCCACGATCTCTCCCAGATCCGCATAGGGGGCGGGGGTCTGGGCGAAGTAACCCACGGTGCGGTAGTACTCCATCTGGTCCTTGTCGTCGGTGGCGAGGCGGTCAACCTCCGCCAGGGCGGCCGGCGTCCAGTAGGAGTCGAAGTCCACGGGGCTCGCGAAGGAACCCGGGGAAAGCCACCCGGCTTCGATGGTGGGGGAGGGTCGTTTGAGGATGGGGCCGCTGGTGACGACGAGGTCCATCCCCGTTACGGCCTCCCGGGGAGTGGGGACGGTCACGACGTCCAAGCCCAGGACGTCCCCCATCTCCTCGGCATAAGCCTGCGCCTTGACCGGGTCGATGTCGTAGGCGTGGACCCTTTCGAGGGAGAAGACGCAGGAGAGAGCTTGCAGGTTCGTCCTCCCCTGGACGCCGCAGGCCAGGATACCGACCGTCTTGGATTCGGGCCGAGCCAGATGCTTGGCGGCGACGGCGGTGGCCGCCCCCGTGCGGGCTCCGGTGATCCATGTGCAGTCCATCACCGCCAGGGGAAGGCCGGTGTGGACGTCGTTGAGCACGAACAGGCCCGCGATATAAGGAAGCCCCCGATCCGCGTTCCGCGGAAAGCCCGAGACCCATTTCAGGCCCGCCGCCCCCATCCCCTTCAGATACGCGGGCATGGCGTGGATGAAGGCGTCGGGGAGGGGATGCACACCGGGCTTCGGAGGCATTTCGACGGTGCCGTTCCCCTTTTCCGCGAAAGCGGCTTCCACGGCCGAGATCACGTCCGCCATGGGCAGCGCCAGGGAAACCACGTCGGCGTGGGACAGATAGCGCAGGGTGAGGGGGGGCGTCGAAGTCATCGGGCCACACTAACGCGACCCCTTCCCGAGTGCCAGCATCAGCGGATTGACCGGAATTCGCTATTTTTCATGGTTATGATCCTTCCAGGGGCCCGGCCCGACGGCGGGTGCGGGCCCCCGGTTGCCTCCAACCGCCTGCAGGCATGACCGAAAGCAAGCCCGTCCGACCCGCCCGGAACGACTTCATCCGCCAGATCGTCACCGCCCACGTGGACGAGGGCCGATACGGCGAGGTGGTGACACGCTTCCCCCCGGAGCCCAATGGCTATCTCCATATGGGGCACGCCAAGTCCATCTGCCTGAACTTCGGTATCGCAGAGGAGTTCGGGGGCCGGTGCCACCTCCGCTTCGACGATACGAACCCGGAGACGGAGAGGGTCGAATTCGTGGAGTCCATCCAACGGGACATCCGTTGGCTCGGCTTCGAATGGGGCGAGAACCTGTTCTTCGCCTCGGACTACTTCGAACGGATGTACGAGTGCGCCGTCATCTTGATCAACAAGGGGCTGGCATACGTGGACTCCTCGACCGAGGAGGAGATCCGAGCGGCTCGCGGCACCGTCACCGAGGCGGGTCGCCCGACCCTGTACCGGGATCGCTCCGTCGAGGAGAATCTGGACCTCTTCCGCCGCATGCGCGCCGGGGAGTTTGCCAACGGTGCGCACGTGCTACGGGCGAAGATCGACCTCGCGTCGCCCAACATGATCATGCGTGACCCGGTGTTGTACCGGATCCGGCACGCCCATCACTACCGCACGGGCGATGAGTGGTGCATCTACCCGCTCTACGACTACGCGCACTGCCTGGAAGATGCCTTCGAGGGGATCAGTCATTCCCTGTGCACCCTGGAGTTCGACAACAACCGTGAGATCTACGATTGGCTCCTGGACAACGTGGGCTTCGAGGAGCCCCGAACCCATCAGTATGAGTTCAATCGCCTGAATCTGGAGTACACGGTCCTGTCCAAGCGGATGCTCATCCGGCTGGTCAACGAGGGGCATGTGGCCGGGTGGGACGATCCCCGGATGCCCACCATCGCCGGTGTGCGTCGGCGGGGCGTCCCCCCGGAGGCCGTCCGCGCCCTGTGTGAATCCGCGGGCGTGGTGAAGTCGGACTCGGTCGTGGATATCGGCAAGTTCGAATACGCCATACGGGACACCCTCAACGCCACGGCGCCTCGGGTCATGGCCGTTCTGGATCCGCTGAGGGTGACCATCACGAATCTCGCCGAGGATGCCGAAGAGCAGTTGGACGCTCCCTACTATCCGCACGACGTGCCCCTGGAAGGCTCCCGGGGCGTGCCCTTCTCCCGGGACCTGTGGATCGAGCGCACGGACTTCTCCAAGGATCCGCCAAAGGGCTTCCGCCGGCTGAGGCCCGGGGGTGAGGTGCGCCTCCGGTACGCCTACGTCATCCGCTGTGACGAAGTCGTGGAGGATGCCGAGGGCAACGTCGTGGAGCTGCGCTGCTCCCACGACCGCGAGACTCGCGGTGGCGAGGCGGCGGGCAGGAGGGGCCTGGGCACCATACACTGGGTCTCGGCGCGCGACGCTCTGGATGCGGAGGTGCGTCTATACGACAGACTGTTCGACGCGCCGGATCCAACGGCCGTTCCCGAAGGCGGGGTCTTCCTGGATCACCTGAACCCGGACTCCCTCCGGGTCGTGACCGGGGCAAAGGTGGAGCCCTCCGTGGGAGCGGACGCGCCGGACACGCGGTACCAATTCGAGCGGACGGGCTTCTTCTGGCGGGACCCCGTCGATGGCACGGGCGAGGAGCTGGTATTCAACCGAATCATCAGCCTGAAGGACAACTGGGCGAAGAGGGAGGAAGCGGTGGGCGCGAAGACCGCTGCCGCGCCCGAGCCGTCCCGACCCGATCGTTCCGCCGCGGTCCGGTCGGAGAGACCGAAGGTCAGTGACGAGCGCGTGGACGCCCGGAAGCGGCATCCCGCTCTCGCCGACCGGATGGAGCGATACGTGCGGGAACTCGACCTGACGGCGGAGGACGCCGATGTGCTCACCGGTTCCATGGCGTGGTCGGACTTCTTCGAGGCCGCACTGAGGGAGCACGGCGACGCCCCGGCCGTGGCGTCGTGGATGGTCAACGACCTCAGGGGCGCGCTCGGAGGACGGGCGCTGGGCGACCTTCCGTTCGGTGGACGGAGCTTGGGCCGTCTCGCGGGCCTGGTGGGGCAGGGTCGCCTGTCCCGACGCGCCGCCAAGGAGGTGCTGGCGGAGATGGCCGCATCCGGCGGGGAACCCGCCGAGATCGTGGCACGACTGGGTCTGGAGGTGGTGTCCGATACGGGAGCGCTCGCCGATGCCGTGGACCGCGTGCTGGCGGCCTGGCCGGACAAGGTCGCCGACTACCGCGGTGGCCGAACGAATCTGCTGGGCCTCTTCGTCGGAGAGGTGATGAAGGCCACCGGAGGGGCAGCCGATCCGAAGGCCGTGAAGGAAATCCTGTCCGAGCGCCTGGGAGGGACGGCGTGACCATTCGCGTCCGATTCGCGCCGTCGCCCACTGGGTACCTCCATGTGGGTGGTGCCCGCACGGCTCTGTTCAACTGGCTACTGGCCCGAAAGGAGGGAGGTGTATTCGTGCTTCGGGTCGAGGACACCGACCAGGCCAGGAACCGTGAGGAACACACAGCGGCCATTCTCCATGGCATGAAGTGGCTGGGCCTGGACTGGGACGAGGGGCCCTTCTTCCAGAGTGAGGGCGTGGCCCGACACAAGGCCGAGGCGCTTCGGCTGCTGGCCGAAGGCAAAGCCTATCGGGACTTCGCGGATCCGGAGGGTGTGAAGGCCGAGGCGCAGGCCAGGGCGATGCACCCGAGCCGGGTGGCCAGGGAAAGGGCGGAAGCGATGGGGGCCGCCGAGTCGGAGCGCAGGGCGGCCGAAGGGGACTCGTTCGCCATTCGCTTCCGGGTTCCCGATGGGGAGACGCGTTTTACCGACCTCGTCCACGGAGAGATGCGGTTCGGAAACGAGGACATCGACGACCTGGTGATTCTGCGCAGCGATGGCACGCCGGTGTACAACCTGGCGGTCGTGTCGGACGATC
>DATHZE010000140.1:0-21014 GCA_035458765.1 Longimicrobiales bacterium | reverse complement strand
GTCTGCTCTTCCTGCGCCAGGCCAGCCCGTTCTCCGAGCTGTGGATGTATCGGAGGGAGGAGGAGCCGGAGTCCGAGATGCCGGACGCCGGCGACGACCAAGCCGAAACCCAATACCACGAAGATGAAGGAGCGCCGCCGGCGTGAACGCACATCAGATCGTCGAGGCCGTCCTCTTCGCCTCGGACGCGCCACTCACCGCGGATGAGATCGCCCGAGCCGACGAGAGCCTGGACGAAGACCAGGTCGAGCAGGCCATCCGGTTTCTGAGGGACGAGTACGAGGACGCCGAGCGCTCGTTCCAGATCACGGAGGTGGCCGAAGGCTACCAGATCCTGACCCGGTCCGAGTTCGCCCCGTACCTGGAGCGGTTCGACAACGTCCCACGTCCCTCCCGGCTGTCGGGGCCGGCCCTGGAGACGTTGGCCATCATCGCGTACCGGCAGCCCCTGGGACGCATCGAGATCGAGTTCATCCGAGGCGTGGGTTCCACCGGCGTCCTCAAGACGCTGCTGGACCGGGAACTCATCGATGTGGTCGGTCGAGCCGAGGCGATGGGTCGCCCGGTGCTCTACGGCACGACCCAACGCTTCCTCGAGCACTTCGGGTTCAAGTCCCTGGAGGACCTGCCCCGGCCGGAGGAACTCCCGGTCATCCTCCGGGAGCGGATTCCTCTCGGACCTGAAGAAGGTCCCGAGGAAGACGAGGCAGGCCAGCCGGACAGTGAGCAACTGAGCCTGGGCGAGGCTGTGGCGGCGGCCGATGAGGTCATCGAGGCTGAAGCCTCGCCTGACGCAGAGGTTGACGTGGGCGGCTTCGGGCACCCGCAGGAGGGAGACGAGGAAGAGGAGTCCCGTCCCGGGCCAGGAACCGCCGCCGACGATTACGACGACGATGAGGTGGAGGAGCGGGCGGGGGAGTGAGGTGAGCGAAGGGGTCCGCCTCCAGAAATACCTGTCCCAGGCCGGGCGTGCGTCCCGTCGGGAGGCCGAGGGGCTCATCACGCAGGGCCGGGTTCGGGTGAATGGCGTCCGGACGACGGAGCTGGGCACGAGAGTGCTGCCCGGGGCCGATCGCGTGGAGGTGGACGGGGAACTGGTCGAGTTGGACGTGGAGGATCGCTGGTTCATGTTCCACAAGCCGACCGGCGTACTCACCACGCGATCCGACCCCCACGGAGGGGCCAACATCTACGACGTCCTCCCGCCCGAGCTGGGGACGCTCAAGTACCTGGGCCGGCTGGATCGTGAAACGGAAGGCCTCCTCCTCCTGAGCAACGACGGGGACATGATTCACCGGTTGTCCCACCCCAGCAGCCGGATCGAGCGCGAGTATCGCGTCACGGTGACACGCGTCCCGAGCAAGATCACGCTTCTCAAGCTCCGCACCGGTATCGTGCTGGGAGACGGACCCGCGGTGGCGAAGCGGGCGGAGTTGGTGGGGCAGGAGGGGAGGCATGGGATCGTCTCCCTGGTCATCACGGAGGGACGGAAGCGGGAGGTGCGCCGGATGTTCGAGGCCGTGGGGCATCCCGTGAGGCGGCTCATCCGAGTACGTTTCGGGGTCGTCGAATTGGGCGACCTACCTTCGGGTGCCACAAGGCCCCTGGAACCGACTGAAATCGAAGGCCTGCGGGAGTTGCTCCGCCGGGCTTGAGCCAAGAAAGGCGACACCATGGACCTGCGAGACAAGACCGTCCTCATTCTCGGCGGCGCCGGGCTTGTGGGGATCGCCGTAGCGCGGAAGATGCTGGAATTCGCCCCCAAGCGGATCGTCATCGGCTCGCTGCGCGAGGCGGAGGTGAATCCGGCCCTGGAAGAGCTCGCATCGGAGGGCAACGCCGCCGGAGTGCGGTTGGACGGCGTCTGGGGTGACCTGTTCGTGCCGCACGCCATGAAGGACATGGCCCGGACCGACGTGCTCGCCGACGATGCACTTCGCCGTCAGCTCGTCGACGACCTGTATGACGAGCTCACCGAAGAGGTCTTTCGGCGCTCCACCTTCGGTCGCCTTCTCGAAGAAACCCGGCCCCAGATCCTGGTGGACTGCATCAACACCGCCGGCGCCCTCGCCTATCAGAACGTCTTCGCTTCGGTGGCGGAGCTCCGGAGCGCCGCGGCGGAAGGGCGAGCCGACACACCTGCGGTCGAGGGCCACCTGGCGACCCTCTACCTTCCGCAACTCATCCGCCATACCCAGATCGCCCTGGAGGGAATGAAGCGATCGGGCACCGAGGTATTCGTGAAGGTCGGCACGGCGGGAACCGGCGGCATGGGTTTGAACATCCCCTTCACCCACTCCGAGGAGCGCCCTTCCCGGGTGCTCCTCGCGAAGACCGGGATCGCCGGGGCACAGACGCTCTACCTGTACCTCATGGCGCGCACCCCCGGGGCTCCTGCCGTCAAGGAGGTGAAGCCCACCGCGGCGATCTCCTGGAAGTCCATCAAACAGGGGCCCGTGAGGCGAGGTGGACGGCCCATCGTGAGGGTCGATGCCAGTGCGCCTCTGGGCCTTGCGGAGGCTTTTCAGCCCGGCGCCGAACGAGCGTACGCATCCACGGGGGAGGCCCTCGAGGGGGTCTACATCGACGCGGGAGAGAACGGACTCTTCAGCCTGGGCGAGTTCGAGACCCTCACCGCTCTGGGCCTGATGGAGTTCGTCACTCCCGAAGAGATCGCGGACAACGTGGTGCGGGAGATCCTGTCCCATCCCACCGGGAAGGACATCGTGACGGCCCTGGATGCAGCCACGATGGGACCGACCTATCGGGCCGGGGCGCTGCGCAGCGTCGCGCTGGACCACATGGAGGCCCTGGAAGCCGAGGCGGGCGTCCGATCCGTCGCGTATGAGATGCTGGGTCCCCCGCGCCTCTCCAAGCTCCTGTTCGAGGGGGAGCTGCTCAGGCGCCTGGTGGGTACCCTGGACGATGCCGCCACGCTGGATCCGCGGGAGACGGCGTCACGCGCCCAGGCTCTCGTCGAGGAAGATGCGGATCTCCGCCAACGGATCCTGTCCATCGGGCTTCCCATTCTGCTCAGCGACGGGGAGCGATTGCTTCGAGGACCGGAGGTGAAGGTACGTCCCGAAGAGGGGCTCGATGCGCACGATCAGAGGCTCGTGGAACGGGGGTGGGTGGACCTGAGGCCTTCCAACTGGCAGCGGTGGCGCCAACGGTGCGCCGACCTGCGGGAGGAGATGCTTCGGCGGCCCGATGTGTCCCACGGTTCGGGCGGTGATCACGAGTACGGCGACCTGGCGGGTGCGTTGCGCCCTGGGCGCATGGCCGCTTGGATCTTCCGGTACGAGGACAAGGGCGAGCGGATCAAGCGCTGAGCGTCAGGCGCTCCACCCCTCCTCGCCGAGAAGCAGGACGAAACGGCATCCCATGAGCGTGGTGGTCGAGAAGTCGGCGCCACGGCGCCGAATGGCCACGACCTGCTGCAGGTCGCGATCTCCCACGGGCGCCACCAGAATGCCGCCCTCGTCAGAGAGTTGGCGCAGGAGGGTCGGCGGGGGCGCCGGTGCTCCGGCCGTGACGAGGATGGCGTCGAACGGCGCCTCCTCGGGCCATCCCAAGGTGCCGTCTCCCGTGCGCACCCGAACGTTGCCGTAGCCCAGCTCGTTCAGCAGTGCGGTTGCCGTGTGGGCCAATTCAGGGATGCGCTCCACCGACCACACGTGGGCCGCCAACTCGCCGAGCACCGCAGTCTGATAGCCCGAACCCGTTCCGATCTCGAGGACGTTCTCGGTGCCCTGGAGGTCCAGAGCGGCGGTCATGGCCGCAACCATGTATGGCTGGGAGATGGTCTGGTGGTGCCCGATGGACAGGGCGTGATCCGCGTACGCGCGAGGCCGGAGAGGCTCCGGCAGGAAGCGCTCACGGGGAACCCGGTTCATGGCTTCCAGGACTCTGGGCGAGGCGACGCCCCGATCCCGGATCTGGGTTCGCACCATCAGGGCGCGCTCATGGGCCCAGTCGTGATAGGTCATGAAAGGGGCACCGGGCTTTCGGGTGGCCGACTCCACACCTAAGGTAGCAGACGCCAACACCCCCACCCAGCGATACCATGAGCGAACTCCCCAACCTCACCGTCATCGACCATCCGTTGATTCGGCACAAGCTGCACCTGTTGAGGGCCGTGGCCACGCCGAAGAAGCTGTTTCGGGAACTCGTGGACGAGATCGCCATGCTCATGGCGTACGAAGTGACCCGGGACCTCGAGGAGATCCACGTTCCCGTCAAGACGCCCCTGGAGGAGATGACGGGCCACAAGATCAAAGGCAAGAAGCTGGTCATCATCCCGATCCTGCGGGCCGGCCTGGGGATGGTGGAGGGCGTCCTGCGACTCATCCCCAGCGCCCGGGTGGGGCACGTGGGGATGGCCCGCGACGAGGAATCGCTGATGCCCGTGGAATACTACTTCAAGGTCCCACGGCAGTCCGAAGTGCGCCGCTTCATCGTCGTGGATCCCATGCTGGCCACGGGTGGATCGGCGGTAGCCGCTGTTTCGGGTCTCAAGGCCCGAGGGGCCGAGCGCATCTCGTTCATGTGCCTGGTGGCCGCGCCGGAAGGGGTGCGGGCCTTGGCGACCGCCCATCCGGACGTGCCCATCTATGCCGCGGCCCTCGACCGCCAACTCAACGATCACGGATACATTCTCCCGGGACTCGGGGACGCCGGAGATCGGCTGTTCGGGACGAAGTGACGAAGGGGCGCTGCCCTGGGCGTCGGTGGGGTCGGGGGGCCCTCTGGCCCGGAAAGGGGGAGAGGGTTGTATCTTTGCCTCGTCGGGCCCGTAGCTCAGTTGGTTAGAGCACGCGACTCATAATCGCTAGGTCCTGGGTTCGAGCCCCAGCGGGCCCACTTTGGGATGCGCGAAGCCCCGGCTGCCGAAGGGTGGCCGGGGCTTCGTCTTCGAGGCGGGTGGGAGACGGCTCAGCCTCAGCCACGTCCTCGAAAAGGATCCTGACGTGGTCGGGGTCCCCCTCCGGAGTGCGCACCAGGCCCGTACGCGTCCGCGCCCAGAGGACGCCTCCATCGGCCGCGACGAAGCGGCGCTCAGCCGAACTGGGGTCTGCGCCTCCCGATCTTGGCGGAGCCAACTCGGCCGCCAGGTCGTCGTGGTCATCGGGGTCGGCCAGCGTGGCCAACGGACGGCCCCGCAGCTCGGCCCCATCGAAGTCGAAGACCCAGCCGAAACGGGCGGCGCGCCCGTGGAGGTCCCGCACGGCCCTCTCCTCCGACACGTCCTCCACCGCTCCTTCGATATACACGGTTCGGCCACCTTCGTCGCGGTGGGAGCGCACTGCGTTTCGGGTGTGGGTCACCTGGCCCGGAGGGAGCGTCAGGTCGCTTTCGAATCCCCGGAGCACGCCCGATTGCCCAAGTCGGTCCAGGAAAGTCTGGCGGTGTGCCGGATTCACGAAGTAGTTCCGCGCGAACATGGACTCGAGGGTGCTGCGGTCGAGGTGACCAAGCATGCTCACCAGAGCCGGGTTCGCATCCACCAGGTCCCCTTCGATGCCGATGCGGTAGAGGCCGATGGGGAGGTGGTCGAACGTGGATCGATGCCGAGCCTCGCTGTCGCGGAGGGCCCGCTCGGCCCGGACGCGTTCCATCGCGCATCGGATGGACCGCTCCAGGACGTCAGGCTCGACCTTGCCTTTCTCGAGGTAGTCGGAGATGCCGGCCTCCATGGCCTCGACGTCCACCTCGTAGCGACCCTTGCCCGTGAGGCGGCGAAGCCAGGACTGCGCGTGGCCCCGGGAACGTGAACGCGGGCGCTTGCCCGGGCCTATTCCTCGGGGTCGGGTCGGTCCCGCAGCCGCTTGGTGCGGCTCTTCCGTCGCTTGGCGTCCAACCGGCGCAGCTTCTCCGCTCTCGGCACTTTCGTGGCCACCCGTGGAGGTGGCGGGTTGTTCCGCAGTTCCAGGCGGGCTCGGAGACGCTCCAGAGCGAGGACCCGGTTCCGATGCTGACTTCGTTCGTCCCGGGCCGTGACACGAATCCCGGTAGGAAGATGTACCAGACGGACCCCGCTGTCCGTGGTATTCTGGTGCTGCCCTCCTGGTCCCCCGGCCCGGAACGTGTCCACCCGGCACTGGGAGAGGAGCTCTTCGTCGGAGTCCGGAATCGGGAACGGGTCGGGGGCTCGTGACATGGTTTGACGAAAGGTGTCGTATGCCTAGGGGAGGACCATCCCCTAACCTACCCAACATCGGTGTGGCACATCCAGGCGATTCGGGGTACTGTTCCGCGCCGAACGCCCGAGGGGCCATCCCGCCCGGCGTGCCGACCTCAGAGAATTCGCATGATCTTCGACGGAAACGAACAGAACCCCGGCGCCAAGTTCTTGCTGAGCCTCGCGTCTCTGGTGGTCGTGGTCTTCGGTCTGAAGTTCGCGGCGCCCATTCTGTTGCCCGCCGCGCTGGCGCTCTTCCTGGCCGTTCTGAGCCTGCCCGTGATGCTCTTCCTTCAGCACCGGAGGGTACCGCCGTCGGCGGCCATCGGGATCACCATGCTGGTGAACGTGGCGGTCTTCGGGCTCATCGTGCTGCTGGCGAGCGGGTCCCTGGAGGAGCTCCAGTTCGAGTTGCCTGCCTACGCCTCGAGGCTCTCCGCCCTTCAGGAGCAGTGGCTCCTGGGGCTGGAAACCCGGCTGGGCATCCCCTTGGAGAACTACGTGGCCACGGATCTGGTCAATCCGTCCGCCATCGTCGATTTCGCCGGGAGCGCCCTGGGACGCATCGCGCAGTTCGTATCGACGACCTTCCTGGTCCTGCTCATCACGATCTTCATGTTGAGCGAAGCCATCGTCTTTCCCGCCAAGATCCGCTTTCTCGTCGGCGGGCCGTTGGGGCAGGAGGATCGTCTGGCGAAGGTGGTTGGAGAGATCCAGACCTACCTGGGCATCAAGACCGTGATGTCCCTGGCTACGGGCATCATCCTGGGCGTGTGGTGCTACGTGATGGAGTTGGATTTCCCTGTGCTGCTCGGGCTGGTTGCGTTCGTTCTGAACTACGTCCCCACCGTGGGCTCCATCATCGCGGCGGTGCCCGCCGTCCTGCTCAGCCTCGTTCTCCACGGCACCCTTCCACACGCCCTCATGGTCACCGCGGGCTATGTGGTGGTGAATACGCTCTTCGGGAACATCCTCGAGCCGAACCTCATGGGCCGGCGTCTGGGTCTGTCCACGCTCGTGGTCATCCTCTCGCTGCTCTTCTGGGGGTGGACGTGGGGTCCTCTCGGCGCTCTTCTTTCGGTGCCGCTCACCGTCATCGTCAAGATCTGGCTGGAGAACACGCCCGATCTCCGCTGGGTCGCGGTGCTCCTGGACAAGAATCCTCCGCGGACGCCGGTCCCTCCCGTCGCCGAACCTCCAGCCGACTGAAGCCCTCCACCCATGCCGCAGATCGACTTCAACGACCTTCCTGAACACAGCCGGATCTGGGTCTTCCCATCGAGCCGTTCCCTCGGCGAGGAGGAGGCAGGAGCCCTTCTCGCGGAGGTCGATGCGTTTCTGGCGGGGTGGGTGGCCCACGGGCACCCGCTCCGTTCCGGACGACTGTTCGTGGAAGGGTGCTTCCTGCTGGTCGGTGTCGACGAGGACGCCGAGGCGCCGTCCGGGTGCTCCATCGACGCCTTGGTGAACCGCCTGGAGGCCTTGGGGGAGCAGCTCGGGGTCCGCCTGGTCGATCACGCTCCGGTCTGGTTCAAGGACGGGTCGTCCGTGCGCATGCTGGGCCGATCCGAGTTCCGCCGGCTGGCCGAGAATGGAGAGGTGACGCCGGATACCAGGGTCTTCGACACGTCTCTCACGCGGATGAAGGTGCTGAGGGAAGCGGGACTGGAGCGCGCCGCCCGGCACAGTTGGCACGGCAGGGCCTTCTTCAGGGCGTCTCCCGCTTCCTGAAGTCCCCTCAGCCGCAGGCCAGCGCTTCCCGGAGGTACCGCGCCGCCTGCTCTTCGCCCCAGAGCACCGGGGAGAGAGGTGACCCTTCGAGGTACCCCACGTGCCCGCCTCGATCCGTCAGGACCGTGGTCAACGCTCCGTTCTGCTCCAGAGCCGCCCGGGGGACGGCCGACGAAGGGAGAAATGGATCGTCGAGACTGTGGAGCACCATGGTCGGGGTGCGTATCCCTGGGATGAACCCGGCGCTGCTGCACGACGAGTAATAGTGGTCGGCGTCCCTGAAGCCGTGAAGCAGGGCAGTCGCAACGTCGTCGAAGGCGCGGAGCGTCTTGGCGTCCAGGGTCGCAGCCACGTCGATACGACTCTTCAGGACTTCGGCCTTGGCCTGGACCTTGGCCCGGAGTGAACGAAGGAAGTACCTGGTGTAGAGGCGCCCCATGGTGGTCTCCTCGAGGAACTTCGAACCCGCCGCCAGATCGAAGGGCACGGAAATGGCCACGGCGGCCTCCAGGATACCCGCTCCGCCGTCTTCACGTTCGCCCATGAGCTTGAGCAGGGCGTTTCCTCCGAGAGAGAAGCCAACCGCGCCCAGCTTCCGGCCGGGGAACGCGCGGCGCAGACCCTCGAGCACGAAGGTGGGGTCGCTGGTCTCCCCCGAGTGATAGAACCGGGGGCGTCGGTTCGGCGTACCGCTGCATCCGCGGAAGTTCATGGCCACGGGGCGGATGCCCATGGAAAGCAGGGCCCGGCAGGCCGATAGGACGTAACGCCGTTTCGACGAGCCCTCGAGGCCGTGCAGGATCAGCACCAGCGGGGCCTGGGGGCCGGGGTCCGGCCCCATGTCGACGTCGAGGAAATCTCCGTCGCGCAGTTCCCAGCGTTCCCGCACCATGCCCGGCGCCTCGGCCGACCGGAGCACGCGGGCCGCGAGGGTCTGCAGATGGGCATTGGCCGCCCATCGCGGAAGTCGGAACGGCCGGGGTTCGAAGGGCATGTGGGGGCAGGGAGGAGATCCGAGTTGGCGTACCAAGCTAGAAGAGGTCGCGCTCCCGCGACACGGGGATGTGGACTTGTACGTCGAGTTGGGCCAGGTTCGCAGCAGCCGGCGAGCCGGGTATGGAGTAGGGACGAGATGATCCCGGCCGGCTGTACCACGCACCTCGAAGGATCCGATGACGTGGATGAGAAGAACGCTCGCCGCTGGAGGTCTTGCCCTGGCTCTCGCGGGGCCGGCGTCCGGCGCGACGAAGCTTCAACAGATGGGCGGGTCGGCGCGGCCTCGGGGCGACAGCGTCCCGGAGGCGCAGCGCGAACCCATGCCGGCAACGTTCCGGTGGGGTATCCAGCGCCCGGACCTCGTCCGATACAACCGGGTCGAGGGGCTTTCGCTGGGTGGTAGAGGTCAGATTCGTCCCGAGACCGCGCTCGGGCCACTCTCCATGACCGCCACGCTGCGCATGGGCAGCGGAGACCGGGTGCCCAACGCTCGCCTCGACGTGGCCCGGGAGACCCTCGAACGGCGCGTAACGGTGAGCGTGTTCCACGAACTCGCCCCCATGGACGGGGATGCGCGGCACCTGCGGCTGGGCAATTCCGTGACGGGGGTCGTGTTTGGGCGGGATGACGGCGCGTACTACCGACGCTCAGGATGGTCGATGGAGTTTACGCCGCCGTCGGCCGTGCGCAGCGCGTTCCGGGTCCGCGCGTACGCGGAGCGCCACGATGCGGTGGAATCCACTACCGATTTCAACCTTTGGCACCTGTCGGACGGGGCATGGACTTCCCGCGAGAACCTCCCGGCCGATCCGGGCGTTGAGTTCGGGGGGCTCGCCACGTGGTCTCCTTCGTGGGGAACCGACCCCCGACGGGCCAGAGGTGGGCTGGAGGTCGCCATCCAGGGTGCCGGCGGGGACTTCGAATACGCTCGGGCGTCCCTGATCGCGAGAACGGTGCTGCCGCTCCCGGCCCGCCTCAGCCTGGCACTGGAGGCGGCGGGTGGCACGAGTTGGGGTTCCCCTCCACTGCAGCGCATGTGGTTCGTGGGGGGTGCGAACTCGCTGAGGGGGTTCGCGCCCGCTGCGGCCGTGGGCAGCTCCTTCGGTCGCGGGCGCGCGGAACTGGCGCGCGGGTTCGCTTTCGGCGCGATCGTGGTTTTCTCCGATCTGGGTTGGGCGGGAGAGCGAGACGACGTGAGGATGGCGGATGTCCTCGCCTCGCTGGGCTTGGGATTCTCCCTGGCGGACGGCCTCGTTCGCATCGACGCCGCCCGTGGTGTGCGCGGTGGCGGAGATCTCCGTTTGGAGTTCTATCTGGACGGCATCCCCTGAGGCGCCCAGAATAGCCTACCCCGTTCCGTCAGGTGAGCGGGGGCGCTCCCTTTGTCGTGGGGTCCCCATGTCGTCCTTCCGCACTTCGCTCCTCGTCCTCGTGGCCGTGCCGCTCTTTTCGGGTGGGTGCGAGGAGCCCGCGCCTCCCCCGGCGGATCTGGGTGTACCGTGGGAGTTGGCCGAGCATCGGAGGGGGACGATCTCGGAACTGGAGTACGCCATTTCCCTGGACATCCCCGAGGCGCGGGCCGAAGACATCGCCGGGGTCTCCGTGCTGAGTTTTCAATGGAACGATCCTGACGGCTTCCCGGTCGTTCTGGACTTCATGCGCCCGGACGAGCGGGTCCGCAGCGTGGCCGTGAACGGAGATCCCACGGACTGGCAGGGGGTGAACGACCACGTCGTGATTCCGTCCGAAGCCCTCCAGGCGGGGTACAACGAGATCCGGTTGACCTTCATCGCGGGGGACGATGCGCTGAACCGGAGTGACGATTTCCTCTACGCGCTGTTCGTGCCGGACCGGGCCCATTTCAGTCTCCCCGTCTTCGACCAACCCAATCTCAAGGCCAGCGTGGAGTGGACGCTCTCCATTCCCGGCAGTTGGCGAGCCGTGGCCAACGGTCCCCTGCGTGAGGAGTCCGGGACGCCCGACCGGAAGACCCTGAACTTTGAGGCGACGAAACCGAGTCCCACGTACCTGTTCGCCTTCGCCGCTGGACGGTTCGCGACGGAGGAGGCCGTGGTGGACGGGCGGCCCATGCGCATGTTCCACCGGGAGGACGATGCGGAGAAGGTGGCGCGCAATCGCGATGCGATCTTCGACCTCCACGGAAAGGCCCTCGCCTGGCTCGAGCAGTACACGGGCATCTCCTATCCGTTCAAGAAGTTCGAGTTCGTGCTCATCCCCTCCTTCCAGTACGGAGGGATGGAGCACCCCGGTGGCATCCTGTACAACGCATCGGGGCTGATGCTCGACGAGACGGCCACCCAGGGGCAGATCCTCGGACGTGCCAGCGTCATCGCCCACGAGACGGCCCACATGTGGTTCGGCGACTACGTTACGATGAACTGGTTCGACGACGTCTGGATGAAGGAGGTCTTCGCCAACTTCATGGCGGCCAAGATCGTCCTCCCGTCGTTTCCCGACGTGGACCACGACCTGCGGTTCCTCATGGCACACCACCCGTCCGCCTATGGAGTGGATCGGACGCAGGGGGCGAACCCCATTCGGCAGCCCCTGGACAATCTGAGGGAGGCGGGGACGCTCTACGGCGCAATCATCTACCAGAAGGCCCCGGTGGTGATGCGACATCTCGAGGCCCGCGTGGGCGAGGAGACGTTCCGGGACGGGCTGCGGCGGTACCTGGCCGACCACGCCTACGGCAACGCCACTTGGCCCGACCTCATCGAAGTTCTCGACCGACTGTCGCCAGAGAACCTCCGAGAGTGGAGTCGCGTTTGGGTCGAGGAACCCGGACGGCCGACGATATCGGTGACGAGGGATGGCGAGGATGTCGTCCTGTCACAGACGGATCCATTCGACCTGGGTCGGGTCTGGCCGCAGACGCTTCACGTTCGGCTCGGACGCGTCCAGGGTGACACCGTGCTCACCGTGGAGTTGGGTGAGGCCCCGGCCCGCCTCACGGGCTTCGCCGACGGCTCCCTTCACTACGTCATGCCCAACGGATCGGGTCTGGAGTACGGCCTCTTCCTCCTCGACGAGGGAAGCCTGGAGTACGTCGCCGAGCATCTGCCGTCCCTGGAGCCCGCGTTGGCGCGCGGCACCGCTTGGGTGACTCTCTGGGATCAGGTGCTGGAGCGGCGTCTTTCGCCGGCCCGCTTTCTCGACGTCGCCCTCAGCGCGCTTCCTCTCGAGTCGGACGAATTGAACCTCTCGAGGATTCTGGGATCCATCTCGTCGGTGTACTGGGACCTTTTGACCGAGGACCAACGATC
Organism: Longimicrobiales bacterium; assembly: GCA_035458765.1. GTDB lineage: Bacteria > Gemmatimonadota > Gemmatimonadetes > Longimicrobiales > Gaopeijiaceae > SZUA-318. The sequence continues at coordinate 8,819 of DATHZE010000140.1, read as the reverse complement.
CGCCAGGGCGACCGAGGTCGAGCGGGTCCTCTGGGACGGGGTGAGTGGAGATCGGCCCGCCACGGCCCGGGCCGCATTCTTCGGCACATGGCGAGGCGCAGCGCTGACCCCGGACGGGGTTGCGCGCATGCGGCGATTGTGGGAGGGACAGGAACAGGTGCCGGGTCTGCCGCTCTCCGAGAACGACCAGACGGCCTTGGCCACGGAGTTGGCGCTGCGAGGGGTAGCTGGCTGGTCAGAGGTCCTGGACGGCCAGGAGGCCCGTATCGGCAATCCCGACCGCAAGGCGCGCTTCCAGTTCGTGCGTCCTTCGCTGCACGCCGACCCGGAGGTGAGAGCGGCGTTCTTCGAGGCCCTCCGGGACCCCCAAAACCGGGAGCGGGAGCCGTGGGTCCTGTCGGGGCTGGGCAATCTCCACCATCCGCTCCGAGCCGGAACCTCCCTGGGATTCGTCGGACCGGCGCTGGACATGGTGGAGGAGATCCAGCGGACGGGGGACATCTTCTTCCCGGGCAGGTGGCTGGACGCGACCCTGGGCGGGCACGGGGAGGTGGAGGCGGCGGAGACGGTGCGAGCGTTCCTGGGCGGTCGGCCGGAGCTGCCGCCGCGGCTGCGAGGCAAGGTCCTCCAGTCGGCGGACATGGTCTGGCGAGCCGCCGCCATCCTCCACGGATGGGAGCCCTCATGACTTCGCGTCGCAGAGTCCCGGCCCAGGCGCGGGATAGGAAGGCCGCGCTCCCGCGGTCGCCGAGGACGAAATCATGACCCTTCGCCGTTCGACCGCCACCATGGCGGCGTGGTGTCTTCCCGCGGTGCTCACGCTCCTTCTCGTGGCTGGATGTGCTGTTGGGGACCTCCCTCCGGACGTGCCCAGAAACCGTCCTCCCGATGGCCTTTTCGAGGATCCCGAGCTGCAGGCCATCGTGGAGCTTCAGGTCCGCCGGGACGGCCCCGGCATCCTGGCGTACCTCGGGGCTGAGCGCGCGGCGCTCAGGGCCAGGGCCGCCTTCGCCCTGGCGTCGGTTCAGGACGTGGCAGCCGTTCCGGCGCTCGTCGCCGCCTTGGGGGACCCCGACGCCGGGGTGCGTCGGGACGCCGCGTTCGCCCTGGGGCAGGCACGTCGCCCGGAAGCCGTCGAGCCGCTGGCGGCGGCCTTCGCCGGGGAAGTCGACACGGACGTGCGCCGGCGGATTCTCGAGGCCCTGGGTAAGCTGCCTTCTCTGAGCGCCGCCACGACCCTTCCCGGCCTGGTGACGCGCGAAGACGAGGAGGCGGATCTCACGCTGGCCATCGCCCGGCTGGGGGCGGTGGGCGGCATGGCGACGGAGGAGAGCCAAGCGTTCCTCCTGGCACGGCTGGATCATGAAGAAGCTCCGGTTCGCGGCGCTGCGGCCTACTACTTCGGTCGGCTGGCTGCCGCCGACCCGTGGGCGGTGCACGCGCCACGGGTCCGTCAGGCCTTGGATTCCTACGGCCGCAGCGCGCCAGAGGCGATGTACCTGGTCCAGGCGCTCGGCAAGCTGGCCGATCCGCAGGACGGCGGGCGACTGCGGGGCTGGCTCGAGGCGGGTGCGGATTGGCGGATCAGGGCGAACGCCGCCGCAGCCCTTGGATCGCTGCCCCCGGACCCGGCCAACAGGGACCTGCTCATCGACGCGTTGGACGACGTCTCGCCTCTCGTATCGGATCAGGCGGCCCAGGCCCTGGCGGCCGGAGTTCCTCTTCCGTCCGAACTTCCGCGCCTCGAGACGTGGATCGGCTCCCACTCCGATCGGCGGCCGGCCGTTGCGCCCCTGTTGTCCCTGCTCGCCCGGGCGGATTCGAGGGAGTTCGTCTTCGCGTGGCTCGACGCGCTGGCCCTGGACGACGTCGTGGGCTGGAGCGCCGGGCTACCCGCCCTCGGTGTCATGCCGGGTCAGGAGGCCGTGGAGCGGCTCCTGCGGGCCGCAGGCTCGGAGGACCCTCGCATCCAGGGACCGGCCATGGGGGCGCTGGTCCGTCGTTGGGGTCAGGACCGGCTCCTGGAGGCCAACCACCCTCTCTACTTCCGGGTCTTTTCCGAAGCCCTGGCCAGCGGGAACGTCCAGGCGGCGACCCGGGCCGCAGGTGCCCTGGGGGACCCGATGTTCGTGGCCCTGGGAAGCGTGGGCGTGCTGGGGCAGGCCCTGGGAGGAATGAGGGACCCGAAGGACCTGGAGGCGATGATCGCGGTCCTGGACGCCCTCGGAGGGTCGGGATCTCAGGACGCTCTTCCGGTGGTGCGGGAGGCCCTCGGACACGCCACGCCTGCCATAAGGCGAGCCGCTGCCGAGGCTCTGGCCATGCTGGGAGGAGAGGCGCCCCCGCTTCCCGGGCGGGAAGAAGCCGCTGACCCTGCGGTCCCTGTTCCGGCCCTGGACTGGGAAGCTCTCGCCGCGTTGGGGGCCGCGCCCCGCTGGATCCTGGACACCGACCTGGGCAGGGTCGTCGTGCAGTTCGCCCCCGAGGAAGCGCCTCTTACCGTGCAGACCCTGGTGAGGCTCAGTCGGGAGGGGAAATACGACGGCGTGCTCTTCCACCGCGTGGTGCCGAACTTCGTGGCCCAGGGCGGTGACTTCGCTTCGGGGGATGGTTTCGGTGGCCCGGGCTTCACCATCACGAGTGAGTTCACGGAGGTCCCGTATCTGAGGGGGTCCGCTGGGATGGCATCGGCGGGGAAGGACACGGAAGGCTCGCAGTTCTTCTTCACTCATTCCATGCAGCCACATCTGGACGGGGGGTACACCGCGTTCGGTTGGATCATCTCGGGCATGGACGTGGCGGACCGGTTGGACGTGGGGAACCGCATTCTCCGGGCGACGGTTGAGCGAGGAGACTGACGGGCCCCAGATCCCCTGGCAGGGGATCGGGGCGCCCCTGACGCTGGTCCCGCCGGGCCTGCAGGCCATGGCGGCCAGCGCGTTGTTCTTCTCCTTGATGGCTGCTTTGGCGAAGGTCGCGGGGCGGACCGTGCCGCTTTTCGAGATCGTGTTCGCCCGCTCCGTGGTGGTGGCCGTGCTTTCGGGGGCCAAGCTCTCCCTGGATGGCAAGAGCTTCGTGGGCAGGGAACCCGGCATCCTGGTGATGCGCGGCGTCCTCGGCTTCGGAGCCCTGACGTGCTTCTACTACGCCGTGGTCCATCTCCCCCTGGCCGACGCCACGGTGATCCACTTCATGAATCCGGTCTTCACGGCCTTCTTCGCCGCCGTGGTCTTGGGTGAGCACATCGGCTTCGTGGAGGCACTGTTGGTGATGGTGAGCCTCGGGGGCGTTCTGGTCGTGGCGCGCCCGTCGTTCCTCTTCGGAGGCGATGGCGGTTTGGAGCCGCTCGCCGTGATCATCGGGCTGTGTGGCGCGGTGCTGTCGGCCGCGGCCTACGTCACCGTTCGGCGGCTTCGGGGGGAGGCGCCCATGCTCATCGTGTTCTACTTCGCTGCGGTCTGCACGGTGCTTTCCGTCCCCATGCTCCTTCTGCACGCCACGATGCCCTCGGCGGGGATGATGGTGGTGCTTCTCGGCGTGGGGGTCGCGACGCATTTGGGGCAGGTACTCATCACCTGGGGCTTCAGGCTCGAGAGGGCAGGGCGGGCCTCCTCCGTGGGGTACCTCCAGATCGTGTTCGCGGGATTCTGGGGGTGGGTCCTGTTCGGGGAGATGCCCGACCTCTGGACGGGGCTGGGCGCCGCGATCATCGTGGCCAGCACGCTGGCGCTCGTGCGACTCCATCCGGTCCGCTAACCGTCGCTCTGAGTCGCACGCACCAATCGGCACTTAACGGCGTTACCCCCAGAGGGCCTATGGCCGTTGACCTCGTATGGGCCATTGTTTACACTGTTCACCTATGTCTGAACAACGCGACAGAATTCTGGGGTGCGCCTGCGACCTGTACCTCGCCGAAGGGCTGGCCGGCTTCTCCATGCGGAAGCTGGCCCGGGAGGTGGGGGTGACTGCACCGGCGCTCTATCGGCACTACGAAAGCAGGGAGCACGTCCTCGCGGACGTGGTCCGTGAGGCGTACGCCGAATTCACTGGCAAGCTCTACCGGGCCCTGGAGGGATCCACCGCCCTGGACCGGTTCGCCAGGGCGGGGGACGGGTACCTGGATTTCGCCCTCAAGCACCCCCGTTGGTACCACATCCTCTTTACTGCGCCTGAACGGCTGGGGATGGGAAAGCTACCCGACGACATCGAGGCCATGGGGTGCGCGGTCCATCAGTTCTGGGTGGATCGGGTCCGCGAGTGTCAGGACGCGGGCCTCCTGAAACCTGGGGATCCCATGCAGATCTCCCTGACCATGTGGGCCCACGCCCACGGCCTGGTTTCGCTCTACCACCACGGGCACTTCCGCATGGACGAAGCGACGTTCCGGACCCAGTTCAAGCGGTCCGGCATGACCATGATGTCCGGGATGGCCTCCGAAGAACTCGCCGCCGACATGGCAGCCCACCTGGCGGTGGACGCGATTGCCGGCGCACAGGCATACACGACTGGGGCATGAGGAGAGGGATGAGCAACTGCGACACCCGCGCGATGCTGCGCATGGGATTCTGGAGACGGGGACTGATGATTGCGGCGGCTGTGGTTCTGACCATGGCCCTGGCCACCGCCGGGGCGCTGCTGGGCCAGGAGAGCCCCGCCCTCACCATGGAGGAGGCGGTCGGCATCGCGCTGCGGCAAAACCGGGACGTCCAGGCAGCGCGCCTCGCTCTGGAGGAGGCCCGGGAGAGGGTGACCGAAGCGTGGAGCGACGTCTACCCATCGTTGGACTTCAACGCCAGCTACACGAGGAACGTCTCCCCCACGCTGAACTTCCTGCCTGCACGGATCTTCAATCCGGCGGCCGGCGAAGACGACTACATCGGCGTTCAGTTCGGGGCGGACAACCAATGGAGTTCCACCGTCAGCCTGGAGCAGCCGATCTTCTCCGCCTCGGCCTTCATCGGCGTGGGAGCCGCGGGTCGGTACAAGACCCTCCAGGAGGAGGTGCTCCGGGGACTCACCCAGGGGGTCGTGACCCGGGTGCGCGTGGCGTACTACCAGCTTCTTCTTCAGCAAGAGCAGCTGCGTCTCATACAGAAGTCCGTTCAGCGGGTCCGGGCGTCCCTCGAAGAGACGCAGGCGCTGAACCGCGCGGGCCTGGCGGCCGACTATGACGTCCTTCGCCTGGAAGTGGAACTCGCCAACCTGGAGCCGAACCTGCTCAGGGCCGAGAACTCGGTGCACCAGTCCCAGCGTCAGCTGGCCCTGGAGTTGGCCCTCCCCGGGGGCCAGGCCGTTTCCGTCCAGGGATCCCTGGCGGACATGGATCTGTCGAGCATCGCCGCAAACGACGACTCGAATCGCCAGGTGCTGGCCTTCGCCGGCTTCATGGGGGAAGGCATGGAAGCCCTCGACCGCGCGGTGGCCATGGCGCAGGACCTCCGTTCCGATCTCAGGCAGCTCCAGCTGACGGAGTCACTCCGCAAGACCGAGATGCGGTTGGAGCAGGTCGAGTACTTCCCGAGGATCACGTTCTTCGGAAACTACGTCATCAACGCGCAGGACAACGGCAGCCCCAACTTCTTCGGACGCGGAGACGGGCAACGCGCGTACGGCAGGAACGTGGGCGTCCGGGTGAGCGTGCCCATCTTCCAGGGTTTTCGGCGCGATGCGCGCATCGATCAGAAGCGGGCCGCGCTCCGGCAGGCCGAGACCCAGACCCATCTCGCCCAGGACCAGGCGCGATTGCAGGTGCGGAACCTCATCGAGCAGACCGACGAGTCGCTCCTGAGGGCCCAGGGGCAGAAGCGCGCCGTGGGGCAGGCGCAGCGCGGCTTCGAGATCGCCAGCGCCCAGTACCGAGAAGGCTTGAGCAGTCAACTGGAGCGCACCGATGCCGAAGTGGCGCTCCGACAGAGTGAATTCAACTACGCCCAGGCGGTCTATGACTACCTGGTCGCACGTGCCCAACTCGACCAGGCGACGGGGCGCGTCCCCATGGTCGACGTCGACATTCGTGTGACCGACGGCTTCCAGGATTGACGCAGGATATGACGGCGGAGACGAAGATGGAGAGCTTGCGATGGGTGCGCGGGGGGATCGCCCTCCTCGTCACCGGTGCACTGGTGGCCTGCGGAAACGCGGAGGCCGACGACACGACGGCGGAGTCGGATGAGTTCGTGCGCGTCATCAACGTCGAGGTCATGGAGATCACCACACAGCCCTTCGTGGATGAGATCCGCCTGACGGGAGCGGTCTCGGCGAACCAGGACGTCCAGGTGTCGGCTGAGGAGAGCGGCGTCATCAAACAGGTGATGGCGGAGAAGGGCGCGAGGCTGCGCGCCGGCGATCCGTTGGCCCGCATCGACGGCGCGGTGCTCACGGCGCAGGTGGAGCAGGCCCGGGCCCAGAGCGAACTGGCATCGCAGACGTGGGATCGGCGCAAGCGGCTTTGGGAGGAAGACAGGGTCGGGTCCGAGATCGCTTACCTCGAGGCCAAGTACCTGGCCGAACAGACTGCCGCGAACCTGCGTGTACTGGAGGAGCGCCTGGCGAGGACCACGATCCGGGCACCCTTCGCCGGCATTCTGGAAGAGCGGATGATCGAGGTGGGCACCATGGTGGGTCCCGGCCAGGTCGTCGGTCGGGTGGTGGATCTGGACCCGGTCAAGATCGTGGCCGGCGTGCCCGAGCGATATGCGGCGGACGTGAGGCGCGGAGCCGAGGTTCAGGTGACCTTCGACGTCTTTCCAGGTGTGGTCTACACCGCACCGGTGACGTACGTCGGTAGCACCGTGAACGCGCAGAACAGGACGTTCTCCGTGGAAGTGGTCATGCCGAATCCCCAGGGGCTCATCAAGCCGGAGATGGTGGCGAATGTGTCACTGGCCAGGCGGGATCTCGCCGAGGCCGTGGTGGTGCCTCAGGATGCCCTGGTGCGCGTCGAGATCGGATACGTCGTCTTCGTGGCGGTGGAGAGGGATGGAGGCACCGTAGCGGAGTCCCGCCCCGTCGTCCTGGGACCGAGCCGCAGAAACATGGTCGTGGTGGAGTCGGGTCTCGAGCCTGGCGAGCGGATCGTGGTGGTGGGCCAGAAGTCCGTGGCCGCGGGTGATCGCCTGAACGTCGTGGGAACAAGGTAGAGGGGAGCGGGGGAAGCCATGAGTCACCAGAGCGGGCCGGGGTCTCCGGACCCCAGGGACGGCAGGGACGTCCGGTTCCTGGAGCGCTTCAAGGAGTTCAAGCCGACGAGCTTCGCCGTGGAGCACCGCACGTCCATGATGGTGCTCCTCGCCATCATCACCGTGATGGGAGTGCTCGCCTACCAGTCGACGCCCAAGGAGTCGTTCCCAGAACTGGCCATTCCCATCATCGCGGTCAACACCGTCTATGCCGGCGTGTCTCCGGCGGACGTGGAGAGCCAGATCACCCGGGTCTTGGAGGACGAACTGTCCACCATCTCGGATCTGGACGAACTCACGTCCACCTCCGTGGAAGGCTATTCCAGCATCGCGGCCAAGTTCGCCACGTCGGTGAACCTGGAGGATGCGCTCCAGAAGGTCCGGGAGAAGGTCGACCTGGCGAAGGGCGACCTGCCGGACGACGCGGAGGAGCCCACCATCGTGGAGTTCAACTTCTCCGAGATCCCCATCATGCAGGTGAACCTCTCCGGGGAGTACGGACTGGTTCGCCTCAAGGAACTGGGGGAGGATCTGCAGGACAGGCTGGAGCAGATCCCGTCGGTGCTGCGCGTGGACCTGCGCGGTGGGCTGGAACGTGAGGTGAAGGTGGACGTGGACTTGGGCAAGCTCCAGTTCTACGGTCTCGCGCTTCAGGATGTCGTGGACGCCATACGGAACGAGAACGTCAACATCCCGGGTGGCTCCATCGACGTGGGGGACGCCAAGTACCTGGTCCGCGTGGACGGGGAGTTCGATGATCCCAGCGTCATCGAAGACCTGGTGGTGAAAGCCAAGGGTGGGCGGCCGGTCTACGTCCGGGACATCGCCACGGTGGACTTCGGCTTCCCGGAGCGGGATAGCTTCGCGCGGATGAACGGCAGTCAGGTCGTCACCCTGGACATCGTGAAGCGGTCGGGAGAGAACATCATCGAGACGGCGGACGCAGTGCGTGCCGGCATCGATGCGATGCGGCCGCTCTTCCCGCCCACCACGCAGGTCAGCGTCACCAGCGATCAGTCCGAGCGCATCGAGAAGATGGTCTCCAGTCTGGAGAACAACATCCTCTCGGGCCTCGTGCTCATCGTGATGATTCTGCTGTTCTTCCTCGGTACCTCCAACTCCATGTTCGTCGCGATTTCGATCCCGTCGTCCATGATGCTGTCGTTCATCGTCCTGAAGGTCCAGGGCGTGTCCATGAACATGATCGTGTTGTTCAGCCTCATCCTGGCGCTGGGGATGCTGGTGGACAACGCCATCGTGGTGGTGGAGAACATCTACCGATACCTGGAGGAGGGCTGGGATCGCACCCTGGCCGCCAAGAAGGCGACGGGCGAGGTGGCGATTCCGGTGATCGCATCCACGGCCACCACCTTGGCGGCATTCACGCCTCTGATGTTCTGGCCCGGCGAAACCGGGGAGTTCATGAAGTATCTCCCCCTGACGCTCATCGTCACCCTGTCCAGTTCATTGTTCGTGGCGCTTGTCATCGTTCCGACCCTGTGCGCCATGTTCATGAAGCTGGACGGCACCCCCACCCGTCCCCTGCGTCCCGCCGCTCGTTGGACAGTGGCCGCGGCGGCCGGCCTGGCGTTCGTCATCGTGCTGGGCCGGAACCCGCTGTCGGCGGTGCTGCTGGCGGGA
>DATHZE010000139.1:0-64935 GCA_035458765.1 Longimicrobiales bacterium | reverse complement strand
ACTTTGTATACGGTCGTAGTTTATTTGTAGGGAATTCTCCGTTCGGGCCCGTAAGGCAATCGGGATTCGGAGGGAGATACGGAACAGGTGACCGTGGAAAGGCTTCCGACGGGGAGAGTTAGGCCGACGATGAATGCAGGGGAGAGAGTCCGTTGGGGGGTGCTCAGCACGGCCAACATCGGCCGAGCGGCAGTCAACCCCGCCATCCGCGCCTCCGCCAATGGCGAGTTGGTTGCCGTGGCCAGCCGAGACAAGGAGCGGGCCGCGGCCTTCGCCGTTGCCGGTGACATTCCGCGATGGCATGGGAGCTATGAGGCGCTCCTGGACGACCCCGACGTGGACGCGGTCTACATTCCCCTCCCCAACTCCATGCATCGGGAGTGGGCGATACGGGCGGCCGAAGCGGGGAAGCACGTCTTGTGCGAGAAACCGCTGGCCCTCTCGGAGGGGGAGTGTCGGGAGATGGACGCCGCGGCCGTCCAGTCAGGCGTGCTGCTCATGGAGGCGTTCATGTACCGCTTCCACCCCCGCACCCAGCGCGTGGTGGCGTTGACCCGTCAGAACCACCTGGGCGCCCTCCGTGTGATCCGGGGGACCTTCACGTTCCGGCTCAACCGCCCAGGCAATATCCGCATGGACCCCGCATTGGGTGGGGGCGCCCTCATGGACGTGGGGTGCTACTGCGTGAACGTTGCGCGCACCGTGGCGGGAGGGGAGCCCTGCGAGGTACAGGCCCGGGCCAATTGGGCTGCGAGCGGCGTGGACGCCGAGATGGTGGGACTCCTCCGGTTCGCCGACGGGGCCATGGCCCACTTCGACTGCGCCCTCACCCAGGAGCGGTGCGAAGCGTACGAGGTGCAGGGTGAAGACGGATACCTGAGGGTCCCCTCCGCTTTTCTGCCCGGCACCGCCGACGCGGTCATCGAAGAGGTCAGGGGCAGGGGCGCCCGCACCGACCACGTCGTGCCGGGTGCGGACGAGTACCGCCTGATGGTCGAGCATTTCGCCGACTGCGTTCTCACGGGCTCCAGCCTCCGGTATCCGCCGTCCGAGGCGGCGCTGAACATGAGGGTCATCGACGCCCTCTACCGCTCCGCCAGGGCCGGAGGAGCCGTGGTGCAGGTCGGGGGGTAGGCAGGAGCGCCCCGCGTCGGTACCCTGTACACCATCGTCCGCCCAGGTCTCCCGTGACCCCATGACCGAACGCACCCAGATCACCACCCCGGCCTCCCTCGAGGAGGACCAGCAGGCCGAGCCTTCCCTGCGGCCGCAGCGGCTTGCGGAGTTCATCGGGCAGGCCAAGGTCCGCGACGCCCTTTCCATCGCCATCGAGGCGGCCAAGGGCCGGCGGGAGGCGCTGGACCACATCCTCTTCCATGGCCCTCCAGGTCTCGGAAAGACGACGTTGGCTTCCCTGCTGGCGCGGGAAATGGGGGTCAACTTCAAGACCACGTCGGGGCCCATCCTGGAGAAGCCGGCGGACCTGGTGGGAATCCTCACCAACCAGCGGGAAGGGGATATCCTCTTCATCGACGAGATCCATCGGCTGCGCCCAATCATCGAGGAGTTCCTCTATCCCGCCATGGAAGACTGGCAGATCGAGATCCGCCTGTCCGATGGGCCCAAGGCCCAGACCATGACCATGAAGATCGAGCCTTTCACGTTGGTCGGGGCCACGACGCGCTTCGGCCTCCTCACGGCGCCCATGCGCGCCCGCTTCGGCATCGTGCAGCGGCTCAACTTCTACCCTGCGGACGAACTCGCGACCATAGTGAGGCGCAGCGCGGAGATCCTGGACGTGGAAGCCACGAAGACCGGTGCGATGGAAATCGCGCGTCGGTCTCGAGGCACGCCCAGGGTGGCGAACCGCCTGCTGCGCCGTGTCCGGGACTACGCCCAGGTCCGGGCCGACGGCCGGATCGACGAGGCGGTGGCGGGGGTCGCCCTCGAAATGCTGGACGTCGACGAGTACGGGTTGGATGAGATGGACGCCCGGGTCCTCAAGACCCTCATCGAGAAGTTCGAGGGCGGACCTGTGGGGCTGAACTCCCTGGCCGTGGCCATGGGTGAAGACGCCACCACCCTGGAAGAGGTCTACGAGCCCTTCCTCATCATGGAAGGGTTTCTCATGCGGACCGCTCAGGGCCGGGTGGCTACCCCCCGAGCTTTCCGTCGCTTCGGATACACGCTGAAGGAAGCCGGCGCGAAGAAGACGCAGGGGTCGCTGTTCGAGGAGGGGTGATGGCCCGGATTCCCGATGGGAGTCGCGTCGCCGACTACGCCTACCAGCTTCCCGACCATCGCATCGCCCGCTACCCCACCGAGCGGAGGGACGAGAGCAGGCTTCTGGTCGTCCCCGGCTTCGAGGGGGCGTTCCGTCACCTGCATTTCCACGAGGTGGTGGAGCTCTTCGAACCCGGCGACGTCGTCGTGGTGAACGAAAGCAAGGTTCTGCCCGCGCGACTCCTGGGGCGGAAACCCACCGGAGCCCAAGCGGAGGTGCTGCTGCTGCGCCCGGCGCCCGGCGCCGACGATCCCAACCTGTGGGAAGCCCTCGTTCGTCCGGGAGGCAAGCTCAAGCCGGGGCGGACCGTGGAGATCGCCGCCGACCTGACCGTTGAGATCGTGGGCGCGGCGCCGGGCGGGGGACGCCTGGTACGGCTGATCTGCCCCGGGTCCGTGGAGGATGCGTTGGACCGTCATGGGGCCATGCCCCTCCCCCCTTATATAGACAGGGCGGCAGAGGCGTTGGACCGTGAGCGCTACCAGACCGTCTACGCCCGGGTGCCCGGGTCGGTGGCGGCGCCCACGGCGGGACTCCACTTCACGCAGAGGGTTCTGGATGCCCTGGAGGCGAAGGGCGTAGCCCGAACCGCCGTGACGCTTCACGTGGGGATCGGGACGTTCCGGCCGGTGGAGGTTGACGACCCCGCCGACCACGAACTCCATCACGAGGTCTTCGAGGTCTCGGAAGCCGCCGCGGCCACGGTGAACGCGGCGCGGGGCGCCGGCGGACGGGTGTGGGCGGTGGGCACCACGGCCGTGCGCACCCTGGAGGCCGTGGCCGACGTGGGCGGCGCGGTTCGACCCGGAAGAGGCTCCACCGACCTGTTCATCCGGCCGCCCTACCGATTCAGGGCGGTGGACTGCCTTCTCACGAACTTCCACCTGCCTTGCTCCACGCTCCTCATGCTGGTCGCGGCGCTGGGCGGATACCAGCAGGTCATGGATGCCTACCGCGAGGCCGTCGACGGCGACTACCGGTTCTACTCGTATGGGGATGCCATGGCGGTGGTCGTGCCGCGAGGCCATCCTTAACGAATGGATGATTCAATAGCACTTCGGAAAGCCATCCGCCTGGCGGCCGCCCATTCGGCCTCGGGGCGCAATGGCCCCTTCGGAGCGGTGGTGACGCGGGGCGACGCCGTGGTGGGAGAGGGGTGGAACCAGGTCGTCGAACGGCACGACCCCACGGCCCACGCCGAGGTCATCGCCATCCGCGATGCCGCTGCCCGCCTCGGGACCCACGACCTTTCCGACTGTGTCCTGTACACGAGCTGCGAACCGTGCCCGCTCTGTCTCGCCGCGGTGTACTGGGCTCGCATCCCCCGGGTCGTCTACGCGGCAGGCAAGGAGGATGCCGCCGCCGCAGGGTTCGATGACGCCGACGTATACGGGGAGCTGCAGCGGGAGTGGCCCCAGCGGAAGGTGGAGAGCGTCCAGATCCTCCACGAACAGGGGCGAGGCGTGCTCCAGGCCTGGAGCAACAACGTCAACAAGATCTCCTACTGAGGGGTCTCCACAACGCGAGCCTGTCCGTCACGCAGCTTTCGAGGGTTCTTCGTATGATTCGCCGTTCGGTCCTCTCGACACTCCTCCTCCCCATCTTCTCACTCTGTCTTCCCGTCACGGCCCCAGCCCAGGTGGCGCAGGAGTCCGTGGACCTCTCGGTCGTGCAGCGTATCCGTGAGGAAGGGCTGGAGCGATCCCACATCGAGGAGCTGGCCCACTACCTCACCGACGTGAACGGCCCTCGCCTCACGGGCTCGCCCGGCATGAAGCGAGCCAACGACTGGACAGCGGCAACGTTCCGTGGATGGGGCCTCGAGAGCGTGACCGTGGAGCCGTGGGGCGAGTTCGGTCGTGGCTGGGAGCAAGTGAACTACATGGGGCGCATCCTCACGCCCTACCGGCAGGAGTTGCCCGGCATCCCCTCGGCGTGGACCGGGAGCACCGACGGCACCGTGCGGGGGCACGCCGTGGTGGTGAGCCTCGAGACCGTCGCCGACGTTCAGGGCTACGCGGGGAAGCTGAAGGACGCCGTCCTCCTCATCGATGCCCCCCAGGACGTGGAGCCCGAGTGGGAGCACGTGGATCGCCGCACCTCCCTCGACGAGCTGCTGGCACCGCCCGCGGTTCGGTCGGCTCGGCAGTTCTTCGAAGCCGACCGCCAGGCCAGAATGGAGCGCCGTCGTGCCCAGCGCGAAGTGAGCGATGCTCTGAGCCAGCTAGCCCAGTCGGAAGGCGCTCTGGCGATTCTCCGCATCTCCGGCGCCGGCGACGGCGTCATCCGGGGTGGCGGCAGCGGGAGCCGCGCGAAGGGCGACCCCGAGGGGCTCCCCCAGGTCGTGATTCCCCGCGAGCAGTACAACCAGATCTGGCGCAACGTCAGCGGTGGCACGCCCGTGGAGCTGGAGCTCCTCGTCACCAACAGGTTCTACGAGGACGACCTGAAGGCGTACAACACCCTTGCCGAGATTCCCGGCACCGACAAGGCCGACGAGTACGTCATGCTGGGCGGCCACCTGGATTCCTGGCACTACGGCACGGGAGGATCCGACAACGCCGCGGGTTCGGTGGTGATGATGGAGGCCGTGCGCATCCTGAAGGCGCTGGGCCTCGAGCCGCGCCGCACGGTGCGTATCGCGCTCTGGAGCGGCGAAGAGCAGGGGCTCCTGGGCTCGCGGGCCTGGGTGGCCAACCATCCCGAGATGCATGCCAAGATCTCGGCGTACGTGAACGTGGACAACGGCACCGGGAAGATCCGGGGGATCTGGGACCAGTCCAACGAGCGGGCCATTCCCGTCTTCGAGCAGATCCTCTGGCCGTTCCGGGATCTGGGGGTGGTGGCGGTGAAGCATGGCGACACCGGTGGAACGGACCATCTTTCCTTCGATGCCGCCGGGATCCCGGGCTTCAACTTCATCCAGGACCCCATCGAGTACAATCAGAATGTCCACCACACCAACCTGGACAATTTCGATCACCTGCAGATCGAAGACCTGAAGCAGGCTGCGGTGGTGGTGGCGGCCACGGTGTACGCACTGGCCCAGCGCGACGAGATGATGCCCCGCAAGAGCGACCGACCCGTCTCCAACTGAGCGTCGGGCCCCCGTCGCACGGAGCGGAGGCGCACGAGGCCCGGCTCCGGGTCGGCAGTCGGGTCTCGCTTGCCTGTGCGCCCATCGGGCGTCCCCGGCCCGTCGCGGTACGCGCGACCCCGGCGATCCGCTACATTCTCACCCCTATGTCCGAAAACGCCTTCTCCTACCGCCTGGAGGCCAACGACGGGGCCGCCCGGGTAGGCACGTTCACCACGCCCCACGGCCACGTCCCCACGCCGGCCTTCATGCCGGTGGGGACCCTGGGCACGGTGAAGGGCCTATCCATGGAGGAGGTGGAGGGGCTGGGCGCCCGCATGGTGCTCGGGAACACGTATCACCTGTACCTGAGACCGGGGCACGAGCTGGTTCGACAGCTGGGCGGACTCCACGACTTCATGCGGTGGCAGGGGCCCATCCTCACCGATTCGGGCGGGTACCAGGTGTTCTCCCTGGCCGAGATACGCGACATCACCGATGAGGGCGCGGTGTTCAAGAGCCACGTGGACGGCTCGAAGCACCTGTTCACGCCCGAGTCCGTCATCGATATCCAGCGCACTCTGGGTGCGGACGTCATCATGGCCTTCGACGAGTGCCCACCCGGAGGCTCCGACCATGCCCACGCCCGGCAGGCCAACGAGCGCACGCTGCACTGGCTGGTCCGCTGTCGGCGGCGCTTCGAGGAATTGGAGGCAAGGGGCGGGTATTCGACCCAGGCGCTCTTTCCGGTGCTCCAGGGGAACATCTTCGACGACCTGCGAAGGGAGCATGCCCGGCAGTTCCAGGACGTCGGCGACTGGATCGGCTTCGGAATCGGTGGACTGAGCGTGGGGGAAGAGAAGCCAGCCATGTGGAGGACGCTGGAACTCCTGGACGGCGAGTTGCCCACCGACCGGCCTCGCTACCTCATGGGGGTGGGCTACCCCGACGACCTCCTCGAGGCCGTGGCCAGGGGGTGTGACATGTTCGACTGCGTGGCGCCGACGCGGAACGCTCGTCACGGCACTGCCTGGACGAGCGAGGAGGGCCAGGTCAACTTGAAGGCGTCACGCTTCCGGGAAGATCCCCGGCCACTGGACCCCAACTGCGACTGCCTGACCTGCAGGCAGTACACGAGGGCGTACCTGAGGCACCTGGTGGCGTCGTCGGAGATGCTGGCCTTTCGTCTCATCTCCATCCACAACCTCCGCTTCCTGGTGCGGTTGGGGGAAGAGGCCCGTCGGCGCATTGCCGAGGGGACCTTCCACACGTGGAGTGGAGATTGGCTGGAACGATACAGGAGCGCCCGCGGGTAGGGCATCGAATGGACATCCAAGACATTCCCGAACGGAACGGAGAGAACTGGTGACCAACGCGTCCCTCGCACTCCTCATGGCTCCACGCGAAGGTGGGTCCGCGGGGATCATCTTCATGGGGCAGATGATCCTCATTTTCGTGATCTTCTACTTCCTCCTCATCCGGCCACAGACGAAGGAACGGCAGCGGCACGAGGACATGTTGAAGGCCCTCAAGAAGGGTGACGAGATCATCACCAACGGCGGGATCATCGGCACGGTGGTCCACGTCGAGGAACATCGTCTCACCGTGAAGACGGGGGACAATACCCGCATCACGGTGGACAGGGGTCGCATCGCTCAGGTGACGGCGGACAAGGGCGGCCAGGCGGGCTGATGGCTGTTCGTCCCATCGTGATCATGGGTGACCCGGTTCTCCGCGCCGAAGCCGAGGACGTGACCTCGTTCGACGACGATCTCCGGACCCTCGTGCGGGACATGTACGAGACCATGTACCACGCCGAAGGGATCGGCCTGGCGGCGCCCCAGGTGGGGGTGTCGAAGCGCATTCTCGTGCTGGACCTCCGCCTGGAGGACCAGCCCGAGGCCCGGATGGCTCTGGTCAACCCGAGCATCACGTGGGAGAGCGACGATCTGGACAAGCAGCCCGAGGGGTGTCTGAGCATCCCGGGACTCGAAGAGCTGGTGGAGCGTCCTTGGGCGGTGAAGGTCGAGGGGTTCGACCTCGACGGGAAGGCGGTCACCGTGGAGGCGGAGGACCTGCTCTCCAGGGCGCTTCAGCATGAGATCGATCATCTCGACGGCGTTCTCTTTCTGGATCACCTCAGTCCTCTCAAGCGCCGCATGGTGCTGAAGAAGTGGAAGAAGCTCCGGGCCGAGGCGGACGAGTGAGGATTCTCTTCTGGGGCACGCCCACCTTCGCGGTGCCCTCGCTTCGGGCGTTGGACGACGAGGGATACGAGGTCGTGGGCGTGGTCACGCAGCCCGACCGACCCGCCGGTCGAGGCAGGCACCTCGCCGCGTCGCCGGTGAAGCAGGTCGCGCTGGACATGGGCGTTCCGGTGCTCTCCCCGGAGAAGCCTCGGGGGGACGACTTCTTGTCGGAGTTCCGCGCCCTGGCGCCGGACCTTTCGGTGGTGGTCGCCTACGGGCACATCCTCCGCCCCGAGGTCCTGGACGTCCCGCCACTGGGTTCCATCAACGTCCACGCCTCCCTTCTGCCGGCTCTGCGGGGTGCCGCGCCGATCAACTGGGCCATCGTCCGCGGCTACGAAGAGACCGGCGTCACCATCATGCGCATGGTGGAAGGGATGGACGCCGGCCCCGTCATCCACACCATCCCGGAGCCCATCCTGCCAGGCGAGACAGCCTCGGAATTGACCATCCGCCTGTCCGAGCTGGGCGCCGAGGGATTGGTGGAGGCCTTGGCCATGATGGCCGCCGGCCGCGCTCCGGAGACGGAGCAGGACCACGCCGCCGCCACCTTCGCCCCCAAGGTGGACCGGGCCACGGCGAGGGTGGACTGGAGCCGCCCGGCCACGGAGTTGGCGTGGCACGTCCGCGGCATGGACGCCGTCCCGGGAGCCTGGACCGAGTTGGACGGCGCGCCCGTGAAGATCTATCGCCCCGAGGCGACGGAGGGCGCGGCCGACGCAGAGCCTGGTACGGTGGTCGCCGCCGACGACGCCAACGGGCTCGTGGTGGCGACGGGCGCCGGCCGCCTCGTGGTGGGGGAGGTCCAGCCTCCCGGAAGGCGCCGCATGGAAGTCCAGGACTGGATCCACGGACGGAGCGTTCAGGCCGGCCAGCGTTTCGTCTGATGGCCCGGGCCGCCTCGGAGCCCATGCCGGAGGTACCTGGTCTCCACCTGGTCACCGACGATGCCATCCTGGCGCGGCCCCACTTCCGGGATCAAGCCTGCGCTGCCATGGAGGCCGGGGGGCCAGCCCTGGCGCTCCACGTCCGCGGGCCGTCGACACCGGCCAGGAGGCTCTACTCGTTGGTGCAGGAACTCCGCGATCCGGCCGAAGCCTCGGGAACCCTCCTCGTGGTGAACGACCGCGTGGATATCGCCTTGGCCGCGGCACTGAGGGGAGCGCACCTTGGCGAACGGTCGCTTCCGGTGGCCGAGGCCCGACGCATTCTGGGCGCTGGGGTGATGGTCGGGTCGTCGGTCCACGATCCGTCTGCCGCAGCGGCCGCGGCCGCAGACGGCTCGGCCTGGCTCTTCGTGGGTACGATATTTCGGACGCCGAGTCATCCCCATCGGGCGGGCCTGGGGAGTGGCGCCATTCGTCAGTTCGCGGTCGCGGCCCACGTGCCCATCATCGGGATCGGCGGCATCACCGTGGGTCACGTTGGAGAGCTCCGCCTCGCGGGAGCCCACGGGGTGGCGGTCATCCGAGGCGTTTGGGACGCCGTGGACCCGGCCAGGGCCGTGGGCGATTATCTTTTTTCGCTGGCATGATCAGAAGCGAGGAGACGACCATGAATGAAGCGACCAGAGTGCAGGTCCGCATCAACGGGAAGGACCGGGATGTGGACGCTGGGCACAGCGTGCGCTCCCTCATCGAGTCGTTGGAGCTCCACCCGTCTCTCGTGGTGGTGGAGCTGAACATGGAAATCCTGGCCCGGGACTCGTACGGTGAGACCCCGATCCAGGCTGGAGATTCCATTGAGCTCGTCCACTTCGTGGGCGGGGGTTGAGTCATGACGGAAGAAGCCGGACTGCTGGACGAGGCGAGGGCATTGGATCTTCCCCTGGTCATCGGGGGGCACTCCTTCACGTCCCGCCTCATCGTAGGGACCGGGAAATACACCACCAACCAGATCATGGTGGATGCCATCCGGGCCAGCGGCGCGGAGATGGTCACGGTCGCGGTTCGCCGCGTGGACCTGGATCGGTCGCAGGAGGAGGGCATCCTCCACCACCTGAGCCCCGAGGAGTTCTTTCTCCTGGCCAACACGGCGGGGTGTTACACCGCAGAGGACGCCATCCGGTATGCGCGTCTGGCGCGCGCCGCGGGATTCAACGAGTGGGTGAAGCTCGAGGTCATCGGAGACCAGACCACGCTCCTGCCGGACGTCGCGGCCACGCTGGTGGCAGCCAAGGCCCTCACCGAAGAGGGATTCAAGGTCATGGCGTACACCAATGACGACCTCATCACCGCGCTTCGGCTGGAGGACGCGGGGTGTGTCGCCGTCATGCCTCTGGCGAGTCCCATCGGGAGTGGCCTCGGCGTGGTGAATCCGTACTTCATCCGGGAGATCAAGCGGCGCCTTCAGGTTCCGGTCATCGTGGATGCCGGGGTAGGCACGGCCTCGGATGCGTGCGTCACCATGGAGCAGGGGGTGGACGGGGTCCTCATGAATACGGCCCTGGCGGCCGCGGACGATCCGGTGCGCATGTCCCACGCCATGAAGCATGCCATCGTGGCCGGTCGTCTGGCTTACCTTGCCGGTCGGATGCCGTCCAGGGAGATCGCGGTGCCGTCGTCGCCCGTCAGGGGGATGCTGGACTGAGCGGTTCGAGCGGGCGGGAACCGGTCACCGCGTCCCGACAGGCCGCGCTGCAGATCCGCAGCGACGTGGGGCGGGGACTTCGGCTCGACGTTGCCATGGATAGGGCCGCACGCGGGTTGGAGTCTCGGGACCGGGCCTTCGTCCACGAGTTGGCCTACGGGGTCTCCAGGCTCCGTGGCCGCCTGGATCACCTGCTCAGCCTTCGGGTGAGCGGAGGTCTGGAGCGCCTCGATCAGGGTATCCTGGAGATCCTGCGGATCGGGGCCTATCAGATCCTCTATATGGACGGCGTCCCGCGCTACGCATCCGTTTCGCAGTCGGTCGCCCAGGCCCGCACCGTCTCCGGCCGCGGTGCGGCGGGGTTGGTGAACGCGGTGTTGCGGAGCGTGGCCGAGCACGGCATCGATCCGAAGGCGTTCCCTCCCTTCGAAGAGGATGCTCTGGCTCACCTGGAGACCTGGGGTTCGCACCCGCGCTGGCTGCTCCAACGCTGGCTGGGACGGTGGCCTGCTCCCGAGGTGAAGGGTCTGGCGGAAGCCAACAACCGGAAGCCCTCCCTGTTTCTTGTGCCGATGTCCGGAGACGTGGCGGAGGCGGAAACCCTGCTCGCCGGCGTCGGCGTCGGTGCGCGACCCGTGGGCCAGGGTTCGCTGTGCCTACAGCTGGAAGCCGGAACGGACCCCATGGTGGCTCTGGGCGCACTTCCCTCCTTCATCCAGGATCCCGCGGCCAATCTGGTCACACGCTATGCCGACGTCCCCGCGGGCATGAAGGTTGCAGACCTCTGTTCGGCACCGGGAGGCAAAGCGCTCGCTGTGTCCGCCCAGGCCTCCTATACCCTGGCCGCCGACCGTTCCTTGGTACGCATGCGCATGGTGAGAGACAACGCCCGCCGGACGGGATGCCCCCTGGGGATGGTGGTAGCCGATGCAAGGCGCCCACCCCTCCGGGGCGTCGACGTGGTGCTCCTCGATGTGCCATGCACCGGCACGGGCACCCTGGGTCGCCATCCCGACGGGCGCTGGCGTCTGGACGAGGTGGCCCTCGCCGACATGGTCTCACTGCAGCGGGCACTGCTGGATGAGGCGGCCAAGCTCATTCCCATCGGAGGTTTCCTGATCTACTCCACCTGCTCTCTGGAGGCGGAGGAGAACGAAGACCAGGTGTCGGCGTTCCTCGAGCGCCGACCCGACTTCACGTTGGCACCCACCGATGCGGTGTCGGACGGATTCCTCGACGGGCGAGGCCACCTCGTGGTTCTTCCCCAGCGACATGGTTTCGATGGAGCGTTCGCCGCTCGAATGCGGAGGGCATCGTGAAGCTCGGGGGTTCCTTGGCCCGGAAGCGGGGAAAGGCGCGGGGGAAGCGTTCTCGCGTCGGCATCGCCTCGCTCGGAGAGAAGCGCCGTCTGACCGCCGTTCTCCTCGCCATGGCGTTGGTGGGATGGGGTGTGGGATACCTCGTCTCCACCCGGGTATTCTTCCCGGCGGCGCCGCCGCCCGCTGACGTGGTCGAAGTTCCCGATGTACGGGGCATGGGGGTCGCCGCCGCCAGCGAGCGACTGTCGGGCAGCAACCTGCTGCTGGGACCGGTGGATTCCCTTCGCCATCCTTCGGTCGCCAGGGATCTCGTCCTGGGCCAGTCACCCCTTCCTGGGCAGCTTGCGCAGCCGGGGACCGAAGTGCGCGTAACGCGGAGCCTGGGTGCACAGATGCGCGCCATCCCCGATGTAGGGGGCGTGAATGCCGACAGGGCGCGCATCATACTCGAATCCAGCGGCTTCGTCGTCTTCATCGATTCGATGGAGTCGGAAATCTCTCGTGGCCGCGTGGTGTACACCGTTCCCGAAGCGGACGCGACGGTGGCGCTGCCTGCGGAGATCCGACTCCTTGTGAGCGAGGGACCCCCGCGGGTGCCCATGCCCCTGCTCCTCGGTCTCGACGAGGCGGAGGCACACTCGGTGCTCGATTCATTGGGGCTCGTCGTCAGCGAGGTGGAAGAGGTCTTCCGTTTCGGGAGGGATCAGGGGGTCGTCGTGGAGCAGGAGCCGCCGGCCGACACCCCCATGGAGCGGGGCGCCACCGTGCGCCTGGCGGTGGGCCGGCGGGGGGGATAGCGTAACCGACGGGTCGGCGACGCGTCGCCGGTCCGCACCACCTAAGGAGCCTGATATGATGCGACGCGCCCTCGTTTCGGCCCTGTTCGCCGTTGCGCTCCTGGGTTCGGCGCCTGGAGCCCAGAGTCAGCTCAACCCCGGCCTTCACGTCGCCCGGGCATCCGACGTCTTCGGCGGCTCCAACGGCGTCGGGGCGAGCCTGGAACTCGACTTTCCCCTGCTTCCCATCGACGTTTTCGTGGCCGGGGAGTACTTCTTCCCGGATTGTGGGTCCGCCGATGGCTGTGGCTACATGGGCGGCTCGGCCGATCTCCATTTCACCCTGCCGGTCCCGGTGCTCACCCCCTATGGCACTGCGGGCATCGTCTACAGGCGCTCGGACGCGGGCGATGGCGCCGACGCGGTGGGACACACGGGGTTCGGGTTGGGGGCGGGCCTCAATCTCGGGACGCTGGTGTTGGGCGCTTATGCGGAAGCCCGCTACGAGTTCGTGGATCCGGAAGACCAGATGGTCCTTCGGGTGGGCCTTCGCTTCTAGAAACCCCGAGGAGGCCTCGACTTCCACCGAGGCGGCAAACGCCTAGATTTGACGCGGGGTTTCGGACGCAGCGCCAGGCTCCGGATCGGCTTCCCCCCCTGGGAACAATCCCCATGGGGTTCCGTAGCATTGAATGCATCCATTCGCAGACCAGGTGACGTCGGGCCATGAAACGAGCGTTCTACAGATCCCCCTACCTTTGGGCTGCTGCTGCTGCCGCGATGGTGGTCTTCATCGCGTGGGTCGGACGCGAGAACTACCAACCCGTCATCACCGGAACGTCCGCCCCGGATTTCGAGGTTACGGACATGTCCGGCAACCCGGTCCGTCTGTCGGATTTCAAGGGCCGGGTGGTGTTGGTCAACGTGTGGGCGACCTGGTGCGCTCCCTGCCGCGACGAGATGCCGTCCATGCAGCGCTTGTACGAGGCTCTGGCCGATACGGAATTCGAGATTCTGGCGGTGAGCATCGACGCGAAGGCGGGCGAGCGCAGCGCCGACGGGCAGATCGGCGGCGACGTGAAGGCGTTCGCGGACGAGCTGGGTCTGACGTTCTCCATCCTTCTTGACCCGGACGGCAAGATTTCGCAGATCTATCAGACCACGGGGGTGCCCGAGACGTTTCTCGTCGGACGCGATGGGCTCATCTACAAGAAGGTCGCCGGCGGAACCGAGTGGGATGCACCCGTGAACCAGGAGCTGGTGCGCCGTCTCCTGGGCGAATAGGTGCCGCCGTGGCCTTCGTCTCTCGCGTCGTTGTCCACAACTGGAGGCTGAAGCTCTCGGCGCTCGGGCTCTCGGTGTTCCTTTGGGCGCTCGTCCAGACGGAGCCCCGCAACGCAGAGACCTTCTCGATCCCCGTGACCGTGGAGGTTTCCGACACGGCGTGGGCCGCGTCCGGCCCCCCGGATCCTCCTTCGGTGGAGCTTCGCCTCAGCGGGCCGGCCCGTGAAATCATCCGGTTGGCTCGCCAGGGTACGCGGATCCGTGTACCGATCCAGTCCGTGGGTTCCTCCGACACGATCATCACGTTGCGCCGCGATTGGGTGGGCCTCGGTGACGGAACCCGTCTTTCCGTCGAGTCGCTCTCCCCGTCCACCGTTCAGATCGCCTTCGAACCGGCGGTGAGCCGGGCGGTGCCCGTGGCCATCCGGACCACGGGGGAACTGCCTGGGAACCTGGCACTGGCCACCCCCGTGGGTGTGAACATCGCGGTGGCCCGGCTGCGAGGTCCGGCGAGCCGCGTGGAGGGGCTGGACTCGGTACGACTCCGGCCGCTGGATCTGTCCAAGGTCAGCGCGTCCGGCGTGTTCGAGGTGGCCGTGGACACGGCGGGTCTCGGCGGGGTGCGCGTCACGCCTCTCTCGGCCACGCTCGGTCTCCGGGTGGAGGACGAGGTGGAGCGGTTCCTGACGGGGATCCCGGTCATCGCGCAGTCCGAGGGCAATCAGGTCGAAGTGGTCGTGAGCCCCCTCACGATGGATGTCACGTTGAGGGGAGCCCGCACGTTGGTCACTGCCGTGGACCCCATGGACCTCCGGGCCTGGGTGGCACCGGAGTTCGTCCGGGGCATGGCGCCCGGGGAGGAGCGACGGGTCCCGGTTCGGGTGGACGGAGTGCCCGATCTCGTGGTCTATCTCCTCGCCAACGACTTGGTGACCGTGCGACGCGTGCCCGACGCTCGAGACGGGTCGGGTGCCGTCCCGTGACCGAAGGTCCAGCCCGCCCCGTGATCCTGGGTATCGAGACGTCGTGCGACGAGACGTCGGCCGCGGTCCTCGACGGTGAAAATCGCCTGTTGGGGCACGTGATCCTGTCCCAAGACGTCCACGAAGTCTTCGGGGGCGTGGTTCCCGAACTGGCGGCCCGGGCGCACCTCCAGAAGATCGATGCCGTGGTCCAGGAGGCGCTGACCCGGTCCGGCGTGGCTCTCGGCCAGGTCGATGTCTTCGGCGCGACGGCGGGACCCGGTCTGATCGGGGCCTTGCTGGTGGGGCTCGGCTGGACCAGGGCGGCGGCCTACGCCTTGGGGAAACCCATGGTGGCGGTGCACCACATGGAGGCGCACCTCTTCGGACCGATCCTGGAGGACCCCGAGGCCGAGCCGCCGTTCGTGGCGCTTCTGGTCTCGGGAGGGCACACGCTCCTGCTCCACGCAGAGGCGTGGGGCAGATATGCGCTTCTGGGAGAGACCCGCGACGACGCCGCCGGCGAGGCCTTCGACAAGGTGGCCAAGCTGCTGGGCCTTCCCTACCCGGGGGGACCCGAGGTGGAGAAGATGGCGCGCCTGGGAGATCCCCGCCGTCATCGCCTGCCGCGTCCCATGCTTCGGAAGAACCAGCGCCCGGACGCGCCGGACTACTACGACTTTTCCTTCAGCGGATTGAAGACCGCCGTCGTCGAATTGAGTCGACGCCTGGAGGAGGAGGGGACGCACGCGGCGGAGCGGGCCCATGTCGCCGCGGGCTTCCAGGAGGCTGCCGTGGATGTCCTGGCCTCCAAGACGATGCGGGCCGTCGAACAGACGGGGTGCGCCCGAGTCCTCGTCGGTGGAGGCGTCAGCGCCAACGGCCGCCTCCGCGAGGAATTGAGGCACCGCCTGGGCGCGGCGGGCAGACTGTTCTTCGCTTCACCCCGCCTCTCGCTGGACAACGGAGCCATGGTGGCCCGAGCCGCCCGCTTCCGATACGATCTGGGCCAAGTCGCCCCCCTCGAGATCACTGCGGCCGCAGACCTGCCCTTCCCGGGGCTTCAGCGCCGTTCCGCCTGATAGGCTTCCATGTATCCCATCCTGTTCGACATTCCGCGCTGGATTCCACTGGTGGGTGGCGCGCCCATCACGTCGTTCGGCGTCTTCATGCTGTTCGCCTTCCTCACCGCCGGGTACGCGACGCGGGCGGAGTTGGCCCGGATGGGTTACGACCCGGAGAAGGCTTGGGACTTCGTGTTCATGGCGGTCGTGGGTGGGATCCTCGGGGCCAAGATCTACTACATCTTCCTGAACTACCCGAGACTGATCGAAGACCCATGGCCTCTGATCCTCTCCCGGGGCGGCCTGGTGTGGTATGGGGGATTCCTGTTGGCCGCGGCACTCGTGGTCTGGGAGGTCCGCCGGAGCAAGCTCCCCGTGGGCCGCGTTGCCGACGCCGCCGCTCCCGCCCTGGCGATCGCGTATGCAGTGGGGCGCATGGGTTGTTTTCTGGTGGGCGACGACTGGGGGCGGCCCACGGACTCCTGGGTCGGCATGGCGTTTCCCCGCGGCACGCCGGCCACCACGGTGACGAACATCGAGCAACAGTTCGGCATCACCGTAGACCCGGAACTCATCGCGAAGTACGGTCAGGTCATTCCGGTGCATCCGACCCAGCTGTACGAGGTCGCGATATCGACGTTGATCTTTCTCTTCCTGTGGAGAATCCGGGACCACAGGCATACGGCGGGTTGGCTGTTCATGTTGTGGTTGGCGCTCGCGGGCGTCGAGCGGTTCGTGGTCGAGTTCTTCAGGGCCAAGGATGACCGCTTCTTCGGCGTCCTCACCTTGGCCCAGGTGATCAGCATGGCCATTCTGGCCGTGGGTATGGCGGGAATGATGCGCCTGCACGCGGCGCCAGCCACGCGGAGAACCAGGTAGGCTCGTCATGGTCATTCTCCACGGGTCCGATTTCCAGGTGGGAAAGCCCTACCGGCCGAGGGTCGGGCAGGCGTTCCTGGAACTGTCCCGTGCCCTGGACCCCGATCTCGTCGTGATCGCCGGCGACCTGACCCAACGGGCCAAAGCCGGCCAGTACCGCGTGGTGCGGTCGCTCATGGATGCCTTGGGGTCGGTGCCCGTCGTGGTGACGCCCGGCAATCACGACGTTCCCCTCTACCGTTTCTGGGAACGGCTCTTCGCCCCCTACGCCAACTGGCGTCGGTTCGTGGGCCCCGAGCTCGACACCGTTACGCACCTGGACGGTGCCACGGTCGTGGCGCTCAACTCCTCGGCTCCGCGGCGCGCCATCGTCGGCGGACGGGTGGATGCCTCTCAGGTGGCGTTCGCCAGAAGCGCCTTCCTCGACGCGGAGCCCGACGACGCCCGTATCCTCGTGGTGCATCATCATTTCGTGCCCACGGACGATGGGGAGGGGGGACGACCCCTTCCCAAAGCAGCGGGCCTGCTCATGGAATTCGAGGAGATGGGCGTCGAACTGATCCTCGGTGGCCACGTGCACCAGACGCACCTGCGTACCTCCCGGGACCTGATCCGCGGCGCCGGAGCGGGGATTCCCATCGTTGCGTGCGGCACCACGGCCTCCTCCCGGGGCCGAGGACCGGAAGCGGGATTGAACACGCTGAACGTGATCGCTCTCGGTGCCGACGGCGTGGAAGTGGTTTCCCACCGCTTCGATCCCGAACGAGGTGGCTTCATCCCGGGCCCGGCCCGAGCTTTCGCCGGGCGGAACGGCTCGGCGGCAGGTGCGCTCCGCCGAGGAGCTGACGCATGAGCGGACCCTGGATCCGGGTTCCAGCCGATCGTGGCGACAGCGCCCGTGCCGCCATCGCGGCGGGCGCCGTAGCCGCGGGCGTGGGTCTCATCACCTTCTACCTGACCCGGCTTCTGTTGGCTCGGGAGAAGCTCGGTGAAGACGATCCCCCTGGGCGGGCCCACGGCAGGCGGGGTGGAGAAGGGGGAGCTTGATCGTGCGCTCCCCCTCTCCGTTGCTACGCGCGACCGCGACGGCACTCTCGCTCTTGTCGGTGATTTCGGCGGGGCCTCTCCAGGGCCAGGCCCGCCCGGAGGTGGCCAGCGTGGGGTTCCAGGGGAACAGGGCGTTTCCGTCCGACTCCCTGGCGTGGGCCATCGTCACGCGTGGGACCGAGTGCCGTTCGGTTGTATTCGCTCCGTTCTGCTGGGCGGGCGCGGAATTCGCCATCCGCCGGGCCTACCTGCCGCGCACCGAGTTCCCTCTGGACCAGCTTCGCCTGCAGGTCTGGTATCAGCGGAGAGGCTACAGGGAGGCGTCCATCGATACGGCGACGGTCGTGGGGGCCGATGGGCGTGTCGGGGTCACGTTCACGATAAACGAAGGCCGCCCTGTTCTCGTGGACTCCATCGCCTATGTCGGCGTGGAGGATTTGGTGACGCCGGACCTGTTCCGGAATCTCCCGCTGAAGGTCGGGGATCCTCTCAGCGCCATCGCCGCCGACGCGACGCGTGACACGCTGTCCAACCGGCTGGCGAATCTGGGCTACGCCCGGGTCGAGGTGCTGCGGAGCTTCTTCATTCCCAACGCCGACCCGTACGCGGCGCAGATGACCTACGACATCGCGCCGGGACCCCGGAGTCGGTACGGCCACGTCTCGGTGGCGGGGAACGCGAACCTCAGCGAGTCCACCGTCCTCCGTACCCTCCAGTTCAGGGGTGGTGACGTTTATCGGTTGGGCCAGATCAGGGACGCCCAGGCCAGGCTGTTCGGGCTCGAGATCATCCGGAGCGCGACGGTGGTGCCCGACTTCCAGTCGGGCCCGGACTCGGTGATTCCCGTGAACGTGACCGTCGTGGAGGGCGACCCCCACCGGGTCCGCAGCGGCGCCGGCTGGAGCACGTCGGAGTGCCTCAATGTGGAGTCGAGATGGGTGAGCCGGAATTTCATGGGCGGAGGCCGGCGGGTTCAGGTACGGGGGCGGGTCGCCAACATCCTCGCGCGCGATTTCCAGGACCTTTTGTGCCCCCAGAGCGGGAAGGGCGTGTTCGCGAGCCTGAACTGGCTCGCCTCGGTGGACTTCGCCCAGCCATGGGTCTTCTCGACGCGCAATGCGTTCCAGGCGTCTCTGTACGCTGAGCGCCAGAGCGTTCCGGAGGCCTTCGTCCGGAAGGCGGTGGGCCTGTCCTTCGCGCTCACCCGCTCGATCGGGCCCCGCACGCCCCTCACGTTGGCCTACCGCCCGGACCTTTCTCGCCTCGAGGCGGCCGAACTGCTGTTCTGCACCAGCTTTCTGGTCTGCACCCCGGGCGACATCGCGATCCTGCAGGGCGCGAACTGGCTGGCTCCCGTGGGTTTGAACTTCACGAGGGACGCGACCAACAATCTCCTGAACGCGTCGCGCGGCTACTCCATGGTGCTGGATCTCGAGCACGCCGAGCCGTGGACGGGATCCGACTTCGCCTACACCCGTCTCCAGGGTGAATTCGCCCGATATGCGCAAGTCACGAGCCAGACGGTGCTGGCCGGGCGCGTCCGCGCGGGATGGGTCCATGCCGGGGCGTTCGGGCAGCTTCTGTCGAACCGGCCCAGCGTGGACATCGTCCATCCGCAGAAGCGCTTCTTCGCCGGCGGCGCCAACTCGGTGCGCGGGTACGCCCAGGGGCGCCTCGGGCCCCAGGTGCTCTTCGCGCGTCTGCCGAGCTTGTTGGACGTCGAGGGCGTGGCCTGCACTCCGGAGTCCATCCTGGATCTTTCCTGCGACGCCACCGCTCTGGGCGACAGCGGTTTCCAGTCCCGTCCCATCGGTGGCACCCGAGTCCTCGAGGGGAATCTCGAGGCTCGGTTTTCGTTGGGTTCGGCGTTCCAGGGCGCCGTGTTCACCGACGTCGGGCAGGTGTGGGGAGATCAAGCTCCCGTTTCCCTGTCGTCGCTCCGGGTGACGCCGGGCTTCGGGGTCCGGTACTTGAGCCCCATCGGCCCTCTGCGGGTGGACGTGGCCTACCGCACGTCCGGGGGCGAGGCCCTTTCGGTGGTGACGAATCAGCTGCGCCCCTTCGAAGTGGGGGTCGACAGCAAGGCCGACCCGACGTGCCTGGGCGCCGACTGCGCCTTCCTCCAGACCCAGGCCCTGGCGATCCTCAGGCCCAGGGTCCTCTTCAACGAGTCGTCCGCCGCGTCGCTGCGTCGTTGGCAGCTCCACATCTCCATCGGGCAGGCGTTCTGACATGGACACCCGCGACCCCGTGGAGGAAGAGGTCCAGGAGATCCCGGCATCCCGGCGTGGCTGGAGGCGTGGATTCCTGCTCGCGCTCTTCGCAGTGGGCCTGGTCCTGGGCGGGGTCGCCACCGCTGCGATGAAGTCCCGCTCCGGACAGCGATACGTGCTGGACCTGGTCTTGTCGCGGACGCGCGGCTCGCTGGCCGGGTCCCTGACCGTGGACAGCATTCGCAGCGGTAACCTGCTGGGGGGTGCCGTTCTGGTGGGTGTCCGCCTGGACGCGGCCGGGGGAAGGCGCTTCCTGGAAGCGGACTCGGCATCGGTGCGCTACTCCCTCCTCAGCCTTCTGGGCGCGCCGCCGCGCATCGCCTCCGTAACGCTCTTCGGGCCTCGGGTGGAGATCAGCCGATACCCCGGCGAAGAGGCCATGAACGTGGCGCGCCTGGTGGCTCCTCGGGAGGCTGTGGACAGCGCGGTCCCGCCGCCTCGCGGCGCTCGTCTCGGACGCCTCACGGTCATCGGGGGCCGGGTGGAGCTTCTCACCCCGATGGCCGGCCCGCCTTCTCCGCGCATTCCCAGCGTTCCGGCTCCCGGCGGAGACGGTCTCCTGCGTCGGGTGGGCCTGGAGGGGATCGATCTTCAGCTGACGGGTGTTCGGCTGGGGGGCCGGGAGGACCTGTTCTCCGCGGTACTGGACGGGCTGTCCATGGACGTCGCCGTTCTCGACCGGCCCCTGGTCGTCCAGGACCTGCAGGGCCAGGTGCGGTTCGGGGCGGAAGGACTCGTGCTCAGCGAGGGCACGCTGAGGACGCCGGGGTCGATCCTCGGCGCCGGCTTGACGCTGGGCCCTCGTGAGGGGGGAGGGGCCTGGAGCCTCCAGGTCGCCCTGCAGACCCAGGGACCGGCTTCGCTGGGGGACCTCCTGTGGCTCGACGACCGGCTCCCGCAGGGTGTGTTTCGGGGAGGGATCGACGTGGCGGTGGGTGAGGCGCTGGACGTCGGGCTGCGCCAGGTGCGGGTGGAACTCGAGGCGAGCCGCCTCGCCGTGGACGGGGGGATCCACGTGGACGGGGGCATGTCCCTGCGGAACTTCACGGCGGAGGCGACGCCCCTGGCGCTGAGTCGCCTGGAGCCCTGGATCGGGATGGATCTGGGTCTGGACGGCTGGCTGTCGGGTCGGGTGACTCTGAGTGGAACACTGGCGTCGCTGGCCACGGACGGTCGAGTCACCCTGGTTCCCACGGGCTTCGGTGGGCGCCCCACCACCGCAGACGTGCGAGGTACGCTTCACCTGGGCACAGATCTCGGCTTCACCAACGTCCGTGCCGTATTGGACCCGCTCAGCTACGACGTTCTCGCAGCCCTCGATCCCGCGGTTCGACTCTCCGGAGACGGGCGCGTGGATCTACAGATATCGGGCCGCATGAGCGAGGCTCTCCGCTTCGTCGCCGATGTCAGCCAGGGTGCCGGTTCCCTGTTGACGACCCGCGTGCTGGCGCGGGGATCGACCCGCAGGAACGACGATGGAGCGTGGGTCCTGGACGTACAGGGGGACCTGTCTCCTCTCTCCCTGACCTCCTTGGGCGAGCTCGCGCCGGCCCTTGCCCTGGCCGGGACGGTGTCGGGCTCCGTCCGCGCAGTGGGTCCTCTCAGGGATCTGCATCTCACGGGAGAGTTCGCGGCGGCCCAGGGACGGTTCGGGTTGGACGGCACGGTGGACGCCACGGACTTCGGTCGGACCTACCGTCTGGACACCACGGCGGAAGGAGTCCGGCTTTCTGACTTCTTTGCGACTTTGCCCGAGCCCTCCATCTGGTCGGGGAGATTGAAGCTCGAGGGGCGAGGCGTCCGCGCGGACTCCGTCGAGGCCACCGGCAGTGTGACGGCCTTCCGCTCGCGGGTCGGTGGTCTGGCGGTCGATACCCTGGTCGCATCGGTGCGGACCTCGCAAGGGGTCCTGCGGGTGGATACGGTGCAGGCCGTCCTGGGGGGCGTGGAGGTGGAGGGGTCCGGCGAGCTGGGCATGACGTCGGATGCCCGGGGCACCGCGCACGTCGCCTTCCGCTCGGAGGACATCTTCGGCCTCCGTCCCCTTTTCATGGGCGACAGCGTCGTGGCAGGCGACACGCTTTCGGTGCTTGAGAGGGCGTCCCTTCGCTTCGAGGGTGTGGATATCGAGTCCCTGCCCGACAGCGCTGAAGTGGCCATGTCCGGTGTCCTCACGGGCGACCTCACCTTCACCGGCGGCCTTTCCGCCCTGGACGTTACGGGCACGCTGGCGCTTCGCGATGGCGTGTATGGGCGTGACCACGCGGGGTCCCTCGACGTGCGACTCGACGCCCGGACCGTCACCACGTCGGATCGGGTGGTGCGCCTCTCCTTGGATGCGCGGGACGTCGCCGCGTACCAGAGGGACTTCCCCTTCGTGGCCGCCGACCTCCTGCTGGAGGGTCGACGGGGCGAAGGGTCCGTCGCCATCGAGCGCCC
Organism: Longimicrobiales bacterium; assembly: GCA_035458765.1. Lineage (GTDB taxonomy): Bacteria > Gemmatimonadota > Gemmatimonadetes > Longimicrobiales > Gaopeijiaceae > SZUA-318. Next base: position 42,694 of record DATHZE010000139.1, on the reverse strand, counting down.
CGGCGGTGATCGGTATTCCGCGAATGGAGCGTTCGCGCTGGACTCCGATGGCGGCGGAGACCTCCGTGTGGATGCCGCCGTGATCGCGTTGGACTCGATGGAGTGGCACCTGGCACGCCCGTCCGAGGTCCTCTGGGACACCGCGAGCGTGACCTTCCGGGACCTGGAAGTGATCCGCGAAGGCGTCGATCCCATGTCCATTACCGCCACAGGTACCCTGTCCAGCGCGGGTTCGTCCAACCTGCGGATCAGGGCGGACGGGCTGCACCTGGATCGACTCGCCCGGGTGGCCGAGTGGGAAGAGCTGGGCCTCGGGGGCCACCTGGACATGGAGTTGGACGTCTCCGGTCCCGCGGGCGCCCCGGTCATCGACGGCTCCCTGTTCCTGGACAAGCCTCGCTACAAGGATCTCGCGCTGAGCCAGATCACGGCGAATCTGAAGTACGAGGAGCGGGAGGCGGTCATCGAGCTTCAGGCCCGGGACAGCGTGGCTCCGGACAGCATGAGGCTGGTGTTCCGGGCGTCCGGAACCGTGCCCGTTGATCTCGCCCTGAACCTGGAGGGCCGCCGGGTCGTTCAACGGCAGATGGACGTCCACGTAACGGCGGACTCCCTGGACGCCGCGGTGGCGTTCAGCTCGTTGAGCTTCCTGGAAGACGTGCAGGGGCTGGTGTCGGGTGACTTCCGCATCCGCGGTACGCTGGACCGCCCAGAGCCCTCGGGGGTGATGAACCTCGATGGCGCCGCGTGGACCGTCGAGGCGCTGGAGGTGCGTCACGGAGGGGTTTCAGGGAGCCTGACCTTGAACCCCGACCGCACGGTGGACGTGACCCTGGATGGGCGCGCTGGGGGAACCTCCAGTGTGCGCGGGCGGGTCGTCCTGGACCCCCTCTCGAATCCGCGGCTCGATCTCACCATCGGATTCCAGGGTTTCCAGGCCGTGGACCGGCGGGACATCACGGGTCTCATGACCGGTGAGGTAATGCTGGCCGGGAGCTACCGCGCGCCCCGGGTGGAGGGAAACCTCACGGTGGATCGGGGGACCATCTTCCTGGATGAGTTCGTGCGCAGCGCGACGGTAGTGGACCTCACGGACCCGCGCATCTTCGACGTCGTGGACACCACGGCTCTTTCCACCCGCCCGCTGCTGGCGGGGATCCGCAACCCGTTCTTCGACAACCTCCGGGTCGATGTCGATCTTTCCGTTCCCCGGGACAGTTGGCTCCGCTCGGAGGAGATGAACGTGGAGATGGGGGGGAGTCTCTTCATGCGGTACGACCGCGTGAGGCGGGACGTCGTGATGGTGGGCGAACTCCAGGCGCTGCGGGGCTCATACTCGGTGCTGGGACGGCGCTTCGACGTGGAGAGCGGGACCATCGGGTTCATTGGAACGCCGGGAATCAACCCCTCCCTGGACATCCAGGCGGTGAGCCGCATCCGTCGCGTCGAGGGTGATCCCCTGGACGTCACGGCCACGGTGGCCGGGACCCTGACCCAGCCGCGCGTGACGCTTTCCAGCGCAGAGCAGGGCGTCGCCGAGTCGGACCTGGTGAGCTATCTCATCTTCGGCCGACCCTCGTACGAGCTCGCCAACAACCAGCAGGCCCTGGTCGGTGCCGCAGCCGGCGCCGGGGTCACGTTCCTCTCGGGAACGCTGGCCACACGTCTGGGCGCCGCGCTCTCCCAGCGCATAGGTCTGGACTACCTCTCCATTACCCAGGCGGGGAACTTCGGAGTCGCCTCCATCAGCGGGAACCCTCTCGCTGGTACCCAGGTAGAGGTGGGTCAATATCTGACGGATAACGTCTTCTTCATCCTGGTCTTCCGGCCGAAGCCCGAGCCTGGCTCCGGGCAGAGCTTCTTCGGCGGCGCCAGGATGGAGGTCGCCCTGAACGACGACTACAACGTCCAGGGGTTCTGGGAGGACCGATTCCTTCAGAGCGGTTTCTCTGGATTGGGCCAGATCGTGCCCAATTCCCAGATCGTCGGGGTCTTCATCTTCCGGGAGTGGGGATACTAGCCATGCAGTTGCTCAAGGTCTTCGCGATGATGGCCGTGCTCACGATGCTGTTCGTGGGCTTCGGCGCCTATATGGGCGGCGCCAACGGCGCCGTGTTGTTCTTCGTGCTGGCTGCGGCCATGAACTTCGGGATGTACTGGTTCAGTGACCGGGCGGTCCTGGCGATGTACCGCGCACGAGTCATCGGACCGGAGGATGCTCCGGAACTCTACCAGATGGTGGACAGGCTTCGTCAGCGTGCGGGGCTGCCCATGCCCACGGTCGCCGTCGCGGCGTCGGAGCAGCCCAATGCGTTCGCCACGGGGCGCAGCCCCCAGCATGCCGTGGTCTGCGTCACGGCGGGCATCCTGCGCCTGCTCCCGCCCCGGGAGTTGGAGGGTGTCCTTGCCCATGAGCTGGGCCACGTGCAGCACCGCCACATGTTGGTGGGAACGCTGGCGGCGACCCTGGCGGGCGCCGTGGCCATGCTCGGAAGCGTGGTCCGATGGGGGATGATGTTCGGCGGCTTCGGGGGACGCGACGATCGGGACGGGCACCCCATCGTGCTGTTGGTCATGGCGATCCTGGCGCCCATCGGGGCCATGATCGTGCAGTTGGCCATCAGCCGGCAGAACGAGTACCAGGCCGACGCCACGGCGGCGCGCATCACCGGCGACCCCCTGGGGCTCGCCAGCGCCCTCCAACACATCGAGGGATACGCCCAACAGATCCCGATGCAGGTGAATCCCGCCGCGGCGCAGTTGGCCATCATCAACCCCCTGACCGGGCGCCGACAGGCGTTTCTGGGGCTGTTCCGGACGCACCCCGCCACCGAGGACAGGATCGTCCGGCTGCGCGCTTTGGCCGGCCGCTGAGGGAATCCACCGGTGCTCGAAGGGCCGGGCGGCGTCGTGCCGCCCGGCCCTTCGGTGCCGGGTGCGGTGCCAAGCGCCAGCTAGGCGCTGGGACTCTGGACGAGGAGTGGCAGCGCGCTGCTCCGCAGCACCTTGTCGGCCACGCTTCCCAGAAGCGCGCGCTTGAATCCGCCGTACCCATGCGTCGCCAGGGCGATGACATCCGCGTCCAGCTTGTCAGCCAGGGCTGCAATGGCGCGGCCCGGCGCTTCGTGTTCCTCCACGTGGACGTCCACCTGAAGGCCGTCCTCACGCAGCTCGTCGGCGAGCTTCTCCAGATACTCACCGGCCTTGGCTATCGCCGGTGACAGATCGTCGGGGAGGAGGGGGAAGATCCGGGCGCCCAACACGGCCGACGAACTCACGACGTGCACCAGGGTCATGCGGGCACCGCTGGCCCGGGCCAGGTCTGCGGCCGGCCCCAGGATGGTGGCCGACAGGTCTGAGCCATCCAGGGGAACCATGACGTGCTTGAACGAGAAAACGTCTTCGGGGACGTGGCCTCCCTGGGCCGGGTGGACCACCAGGAGGGGAAGCGTCGTGAGGCGAACCAGGGCGTCGGCCACGCTTCCCAGCCACATGCGGCTCATGCCCGTGTGGCCGTGTGTGGTGATGAGGACCATGTCGGCCGAGACCCGGTCCGCGTACGCGGCGATCTCTTCGGCGACGTGGCCCTCCAGAAGCACCGTATCCACCGGTGCGTCCTGTCCATACTTCGCCTCGATGTCCGCCAGGTAGGCCTTTTCCTCGTCGCGATGACGGGCCTCGTACTCCTCCATGTCCAGCCCCTCGAAATGGAACTGGGTGTTGGACAGGAAATGATCGGGCGGATGGGACACGTGGACGTGGGCAAGATGCAGGGAGGCTCCCGTGGCTTTGGCGAGATCGCAGGCCAAGGAAAGGGTCCGCTCACTGAACTCGGATCCGTCCAGGGGCACCAGGAGCGACTGGAGCATCGGTCTCTCCTTTCGTCCCGTTCCTGCGGGACGGGGGGGGGATAGGAAAGCGGAGAGTCGGCACGCACCTCCGCATCAATAAGATAGGCGACAGGGGGCGCTCAATGTGTCGGGCATCCCCCGCTGCCCGTGTAGGGGTCTGCCCCCAGGGAGGCGCGGTCGGGTCGGGCGGATTGAACCGGTATCGCTGCAGGGATACACTAGAGGTCTATGTCCCAAGAAAAACTGATCGTCCGGGGCGCCCGGGAGCACAATCTCAAGAATATCGACGTGGAGCTCCCCCGGGAGGCCCTGGTTGTCATCACCGGGCTCTCCGGGTCGGGGAAGTCGTCCCTGGCTTTCGACACGATCTACGCGGAGGGCCAGCGGCGGTACGTGGAGTCCCTCTCCGCCTATGCCCGCCAGTTCCTCGGGCTCATGGAGAAGCCCGACGTCGACAGCATCGAAGGGCTGTCTCCAGCCATCTCCATCGAGCAGAAGACCGTCAGTCGGAATCCGCGCTCCACAGTGGGCACCGTCACGGAGATCTACGACTACCTGCGCCTGCTGTGGGCCCGGGCCGGGACGCCGCACTGCCCCAGTTGCGGCGAACCCGTCCTTCGTCAGTCGGCCACCCAGATCGTGGATCGCCTCCTTGATCTGGAGGAGGGGGCCCGCATCGAGCTGCTGGCCCCGCTGGTGCGTGGGCGGAAAGGCGAATTCCGGGACCTCTTCGAGCGGGCGCGGAAGGAGGGCTTCGTTCGGGTGCGCGTGGACGGCGAGACGTACGAGGTCTCCGAACCTCCCAAGCTCAACCGGTACGAGAACCACGACATCGCCGTGGTGGTGGATCGGTTGGTCGTCAGGAGCCAGGACCGCGACCGCATGGCCGACTCCGTGGAGACGTCGCTGCGAACCTCGGGCGGCATCGTCGAGGTGCTCGAGCACCGGGCCAAGGGCGATCCGGTGCCCCACCTGTTCAGCGAGCACTACGCGTGCGTGAACTGTGGCACCAGCCTCGGGGAGTTGGAGCCTCGGCAGTTCTCCTTCAACTCGCCCTATGGCGCCTGCGAAGAGTGTGGCGGCCTCGGCACCCGGAAGGAAGTCAATGCCGACCTGGTGGTGGCCGATCCGTCCATCTCCATTCTGGAAGGGGTGATCCTGCCGTGGGGAGAACCTTCGGGGCACCTTCGCCGATCCGTCATACCCGGGCTCGCCGAGGCTTACGAATTCGAGCCCAACACGCCGTGGGGGAAGCTCCCGGAAGACGTGCGTCACGCCATTCTCCACGGATCGGAGAGCATGAAGATCCGCTTCCCCTACAAGTCCGGGACGGGGAAGTTCAAGGGGCACTACGAGGACCGGTGGGAGGGTATCGTCGCCAACGTCGCCCGTCGCTACGCGGAGACCAAATCCGACGGAGTGCGCTCCCAGCTCGAGGAGTACATGTCCACCCTCCCGTGCACCGCCTGCCACGGCACGCGGCTCAGGCCCGAGTCGCTGGCGGTGACGGTGGGCGGCAAGTCCTTGGGCGACATCGTCGACATGTCCATCGCGGAGGCCGCAGGCTTCGTGGAGGCGTTGCCCGTGGGGGGGAAGACGCGCGGCGCGCTGTCCCCCGAGATTGCCGGTCCCATCCTGAAGGAGGTCGGTGAGCGCCTGCGCTTTCTCAGGGACGTCGGCCTGGACTACCTCACCTTGGGGCGCGCGTCGGGCACGCTTTCGGGCGGCGAGGGGCAGCGGATCCGATTGGCGACCCAGATCGGGAGCCGGTTGGTGGGGGTGCTATACATCCTGGACGAGCCGTCCATCGGCCTGCACCAGCGGGACAACGAGCGGCTGCTCGACACGCTGAAGAGGCTCAGGGACCTGGGCAACACCGTGGTGGTCGTCGAGCACGACGAGGACACGATCAGGGCCGCGGACTACGTGGTGGATCTGGGACCTGGAGCGGGACGTCACGGAGGCGAGGTCGTCGTCGCGGGCACCGTGGACCTGGTGGCGAAGTCCCAGAAGTCCCTGACTGGAGCCTACCTGCGCGGCGATCGGGAGATCCCGGTCCCCGCAGCGCGCAGGCCCGTGGACCTCCATCGCGCCCTGGTCGTTCGAGGGGCTTCGGGCCACAACCTGCAGCGGATCGATGTCGCCATCCCCCTCGGGACATTCGTGACCGTCACCGGCGTCAGTGGCTCGGGCAAGTCCACCCTGGTGAACGAGACGCTCTATCACGCGTTGGCCCGCCACCACTACCGCAGCAAGCTGGTTCCGGAGCATCACGACGGCATCGACGGGCTGGATCTCGTGGACAAGGTCATTGACGTGGACCAGTCTCCCATCGGGCGCACTCCGCGGTCCAACCCCGCGACCTACACCGGGCTCTTCACGCCCATCCGGGACCTGTTCGCGAACCTCCCCGAGTCGCAGATGCGGGGGTACGGGCCGGGCCGGTTCTCGTTCAACGTGAAGGGCGGTCGGTGCGAAGCGTGCGCCGGGGACGGCCTCGTGAAGATCGAGATGCACTTCCTGCCGGACGTCTACGTGCCCTGCGACGTCTGTCGGGGACGCCGCTACAACAGGGAAACGCTGGACGTCTACTACAAGGGCCACAACATCGCCGACGTCCTGGACATGACGGTGACCGAGGGGCTGGAATTCTTCGACGCGGTGCCTCGCATCAAGGCCAAGCTGGAGACTCTTGCGAATGTCGGCCTCGGGTACATCCACCTCGGTCAGTCCGCCACCACGCTGTCCGGTGGCGAAGCCCAGCGGGTGAAGTTGGCCACGGAGCTTTCCAAGCGCTCGACGGGCAGCACGCTGTACATTCTTGACGAGCCCACCACGGGCCTCCACTTCGAGGACGTGCGAGTGCTCCTGGAGGTCCTGCAGCAGTTGGTGGACCTCGGCAACACCGTGGTCGTCATCGAACACAACCTCCACGTGGTGAAGACCGCCGACTGGGTCATCGACCTGGGTCCTGAAGGTGGTGCGGGGGGCGGCCGTATCGTTGTGGAGGGCACGCCGGAGGAGGTCGCGGCGCATCCGGGGTCCTATACCGGCCAGCACCTGGCTGCCCTGTTGCCGGCCAAACAACGAAAGACATCGCCCAGGAGGGCGTGAGTGACTAGTATTGGAAACCCGGTTCCCGACGGCGTCGTAGGGTCCGGCGAGCACGACTGGAAGACCGCTTCCGCCACGCGGAGGCTTAGAGAACGGAGACGGTCATGGTAACGCGAGAGGATCTAGAGAGCTTCTTCATCCGAATGGATTTGGAGTATCAGGAGATCGAGCAGGGGATGTATCTGGTCCGTGGACGCCACAGTGGGTTTCCCACGGTGGTTCACCACGCCGATGCCCTCCTTCTGATCCGGATGAAGGTCATGGATCTGCCGGAGATGGACGGGAAGTCCATTCAGCTCTACCGGACGCTCCTCGAGCTCAATGCCACGGACATCGTTCACGGCGCCTACGGAATCGAGGACGACGAGTTGATTCTGAGCGACACGCTGGAACTGGAGACCCTGGATTTCCTCGAGCTTCAGGCTTCCATGGAGTCCATGGAACTGGCTGCGACGTCACACATGGGGCGTATCCGGGAGCTTGCCGGCGCCCAGGCGGAGGACTGAGCGAATGGGCATCTTTACGAAGCTGTCCACGGTGATCAAGTCGAACATCAACGACCTCATCTCCCGGGCCGAGAATCCCGAGAAGATGCTGAATCAGATCATCTTGGACATGCGGGACCAACTGGCGAAGGCCAAGAGGGAAGTCGCTGCGGCCATCGCCGACGAGCGCAAGCTCAAGGCCCAGCTCGAAGACGAAGTGAAGCAGGCCCGTGATTGGGAACACCGGGCCATGCTTGCCGTGAAGGAAGGGCGGGACGACCTGGCCAAGCAGGCGCTCATGCGTCAGCAGGAGCACGCCGAGAGGGCCACGGTCCTCCAGCAGACCTGGCAGGCGCAGGCCGCCGAGACCGAAAAGCTGAAGGGGTCGCTCCGGCAGCTCAACGACAAGATCGAGGAGGCCAAGCGGAAGCGGAATCTGCTCATCGCCAAGCAGAAGCGGGCACAGGCCCAGCGGCGGATCCACGAGACCATGTCCGGGCTCTCGGATACGTCGGCCTTCGAGGCGTTCAACCGCATGGCCGACAAGATCGAGGAGGAAGAGCGGAAGAGCATCGCCCACGCCGAGGTCACCGAGGCGCTGCAGGGCGATACCCTGGAGACCGAGTTCCTTCGCTTGGAAGCCGGCGGAGGCGATGCGAACATGGACGACAAGCTCGCCGCCCTGAAGCAGCAGATGGGTCTGCTTCCTGCTGCGTCCTCCGACGGTGCCGAGGCCAAGCAGCTGGGCGCCGGCGAGGATGTGCAAGAGGCCCAGGTCGAGGAGATGTCCGAGGCCGATGCCGCGAACATCCCCGAGGCCCAGCTTCTCGAGGAGTTCGACCGCCTCGGGGACAAGGCCGGCGAAGCCTGAGTCCTCTGGCCGGTGGGATGTCAGGGGGAGCGCCCGATGGTGGGCGCTCCCCCTTTCCATTCCCCCTCCTCGCCGCATCTTTCGGCGAGTCTCACCTCAACCGCGGCGGAGCCCGATGAGCACGGTCTACCTGAACGGCGAGTACCTCCCGAAGGACGAAGCGAAGATCTCCGTCGATGACCGGGGCTTCCTACTGGCCGATGGCGTCTACGAAGTGACCTGTTTCTACGAGGGCGTGCCTTTTTACCAGGACCGGCATCTCGCCCGTCTGCGGCGCGGGCTGGAGTGGATGCGCATTCCGTTCGAGGCCCAGGTCATGGACGAGGTCAGCCGCCAGCTCATCGCGCTCAACGCGCTGGAGGGCGCCGTCACGTCGCTGGTCTACCTGCAGATCACCCGCGGCGTGGCTCCCCGGACCCACTACTTTCCCAAGGAGCCGGTGACGCCCACGGTATACGCCTTCGCGAAGGCCTGGGAACGGCCGGCGCCCGGGCGTTGGGACCAGGGCTTTTCTGCCCAGACCGTGCCGGACCGCCGGTGGGGCCGCGTGGACATCAAGACCATCTGTCTTCTGCCCAACGTCCTGGGATTCCAGGAGGCGCTGGACGCAGGGGCCGACGATGCCATTCTGGTCAAGGACGGCGTCGCGCTGGAGGGCGCCCACCAGAACTTCTGGGGCGTCTTCGGCGGCACGGTGGTCACCCATCCGGTGACGCAGATCATCCTGCCCGGGATCACGCGAGGGGTAGTGCTCGAGGTCGCAGGTGAGCAGGGGATTCCGGTGGAGGAGCGCCCCATCCAGGTGGAAGACCTCGCTCGTGCCGACGAGCTCTTCTTCACGGGAACCACAGGGGAAGTGCGCCCCTGCGTGAAGGTGGACGGGCGCCCCGTGGGGAACGGCGCGGTGGGTCCCGTGACGCGTGCGTTGTCAGACGGTTTCCTCGAGCGGGTAGAGCGTGTGAAGCAGGAGGCGCGCGCGGCGACGCGGTGAGCATGGCACCCGGCGCCCGGAAGCGCCTTCGATACCTCGCCGGGTCGGTCCTGGCCCTGGCTGCCTCGGGCTGTTGGCGACCCGTCGGACCGGGGATATCGGGACAGGTGGACATTGCTCCCGTGGGGGGCGACGCGGTCCAGATGACGTATCTGGGCGTCGGCGGTTGGATCTTCCAGCGTGGACGCGACCAGGTGGTTGCTGCCCCCCTGTTCACCAACCCGTCCTTGCTGAGGACGGGGTTGGCCGGCATCCGGTCCGACACCGCGGCGGTGAACCGCGGCATGGCTCCCCACGATGTGTCCGGTGCCGCGGCCATCCTGGTGGGTCACGCCCACTACGACCATCTCATGGACGTGCCACAGGTGGCGCGAGGGCTCGCGCCTGGCGCCGTGATCCTGGGCAGCCGCACCGTCAGGAATACACTGGGGGAGTGGAGCGGCGTCGCCGACCGCGTGCTGGTGGTGGATTCCCTGGCCGGTGATCAGGACCATCCAGGAAGCTGGGTGCTCCTGTCGCCCGGGGTGCGCGTGCTGCCGCTACGGTCTCACCACGCCCCCCACTTCGACGGGTACACCCTCTACCAGGGGACCACCGATCGACCCTTGGCCGAGGAGCCTCGCTGGGCCAAGGAATGGGTGGACGGGCCCACCTATGCCTACCTGGTGGACTTTCTCGATCCCGATGGGGCCGTCGTGTTCCGTGTCTACTACCAGGACGCCGTGGCCGCGCCGCCGCGGGGTTTCGCGCCCGACGAACTCATGGCCGAGCGACCCGTGGACGTCGCCATCTTCGTGCCCGCCACCTTCGACCAGGTGGACTGGCACCCCGAGGCCTTCGTGGCCAACCTGCGGCCCCGTTGGGTGCTCCTGGGGCACTGGGAGGATTTCTTCGTGCCGCCCACGGAACCCCCGCGGTCCCTCATGCTCACCGACATGGAGCACTTCCGGGGCCGGCTGCACCGGGTCTTCGACGGGGAGAGCTGGAGGCCGGGAAGCGGGACGGTCTTTCGGTTTCCGGTGCGGCGTCAGGAGTAGCGGCCGGCTACTCCTCCCGCCTGGCCGGCCCTCCCTCGAAGCGGAAGCGCACCCGGGTCCCCTGGGGGTCCTCGGCGACGATGAAGTGCGCCGGCGCCCCCGTGTTGATGGCACCCGTGCCGTCCAGCGCAGCGGGCAGGGGAATCACGTAGAGGCCGCGTACGTCCAGTGTGTCCTGGGCCTCGGACTCGCCCATGTCCCCGATGTCGGCAATGACGCCGCCTTCCTTGAGCAGGGGTCGGGCGTAGTTGACGAGGACGTCCGCCGCCAGCGTGGCGAGTCCCGGAACTGCCAGGGTCCCGCCGGCGATGAGCAGGTCGGGTACGCGCCGACCGTTGTACTCCAGGTTGTCGTAGAGGGCCGGGTCGTAGTGGGCGTATCGCCCGGTGGCGATGGCGTCGAGCGCCGACAGGATTCCCACGAAGTTGGCTTTGCGCAGGTACTGCTTCTGCGGGTCGTTCGCCCAGGCGCCCGACTCGATGAGGACCGTGCTGGCGCCCCACGCGCCGATGAGGTCACCGAAAGCCCGCGGGTTGAAGGTGTCGTCGTACTTGGCGATGTGGTCGGTGACCAGCGTGCCCATGGACTCCACCAGGACCGAGGCGACCTGGATGGCGCGGTGGCGCTTGGCGTCCACTTCCCTGGCTTCGTTGAACGCCGGGGCCAGGAGCGCGATGGCCACGCCTCGGTCGGACCGTCCTACCCGGACTGCGGCGTTCTGGTCGTGGAGGTTGAAGCCGAAGTCGGGTTGAAGCTCGTCGTTGATGGCCTTGAGGAGCCTGCCTTCCGGCGTCTGAAGCATGCGCGCGTCGCGGTTCACGTCGATTCCCTGCGCGTTCCTGCGGCGAAAGCGCTCGGCGCCGTCGGGGTTGAGCATGGGCACCAGGTGGATCGTCGCGCCCTGGGCGATTCTCCGGGCCAGGGGGTGATCCGGCTGGTCGTGGAAGAAGCGCGCGATATCCACCAGCGCCATGGAGGCCGTACTCTCGTCGCCGTGCATCTGGCTCCAGAGAAGCACCGTCACCGGTCCCGATCCGAACGTCAGATGGTAGATGTCCCGCCCCTCCGCGCTCCGGCCCGCCACCTCGCTCGAGACGGGTCCGTTCAGGAAGGGGGCCATGACGCCCCAGTAGGTGTCATGGTCGAAGGTCCGCTCCTCCAGGCCCGGCACCCGAACCGCATCGTACAGGGTCGTCAGCTCCGCCGGTGTCGTGAGGGGCGGGGGAGGAGGGGCCGCCGGGTCGGGGCCGCCGGCGCAGCCGGCCATGAGGAACGCGAGGGCAAGCGGACGAAGCTTCATGGGGGTCATCTGTAGACGAGGTAGGGCGCACGAAGCGCCTCGAAGGCTGCGATTTCGGCGGGCCAGCCCGCCGTGAGGGTCGCGACGTCCTCCCCTGCGATGATGCCGAGGCGGAGGGCGTCGGTTCCCGCCAGACGGTCGAAATGGCGTTCGTTCCACGACCACTTGTCGCCGGACAGCCGGTACGCCTCCACGAGCATGGCGACGGCGACCACCGGAGCGTCGTAGGTCGACGAACCGGCCACCAGGCGCACTCCGTGGACCTCGACGTCGGAGAACTTGTCGTCGCCGGCCTGGTGCGGCGTGAAGGTCGCGGGCTCGAAGCGGACGCCCTCGAATCCGTAGCCGTTCAGGGTGTCGGCCAGAGCTGCGCCGTCCAGCCACGGCGCTCCGACCCACTGAAACGCGCGCTCCGTTCCACGGCCCACGGACAAGGACGTTCCCTCGAACAGGCAGGTCCCCGGGTAGGCGAGGGCGCTCGCCAGGTCCGGGATGTTCGGCGAAGGGGCGACCCAGGGCAGTCCCGTCTCATCGAAAGCCATGTCGCGGCGCCAGCCGTCCACCGGCACCACGTGGAGCTCGACATCGATGCCGAACTCCCCCACGTAGAGGCGGGCCAACTCCCCGAGCGTCATTCCGTGGCGCATGGGCGTGGCGTACAGCCCCACGAAGGTGCTGAACGCCGTGTCGAGGACGTTGCCCTGGGTGACGTCCCCCCGAATGGGGTTGGGCCGGTCCAGGACCACGAAGGGGATGCCCGCGGCACCGGCGGCTTCCATGGCGTACGCCATGGTGGATGGGTACGTGTAGTACCGCGCGCCCACGTCTTGCATGTCGAACAGCAGAACGTCGATGCCCTCCAGCATGTCCGGCGTCGGGCGCAGCGTGCTTCCGTAGAGGGAGTGGATGGGAAGTCCCGTCTTCTGGTCCGTGTCGCTATCCACCCGGGCACCGGCCTCGGCAACGCCCCGGATGCCGTGCTCCGGGCCGAAGAGGGCGACGAGATCGAACTCGGGCGACTCATGGAGCGCGTCGATGGTGCCACCGGTTTCCCGGGGCGCGCCGGCGGCTTGGCCCACGTCTCGTTGGAACACGCCCGTGTGATTGGTGACGAGCCCCACGCGCCTTCCCCGAACCAGGTGGAGCGAGTCGGAGAGAAGGACCGCGACGCCGGCACGCAGGGCGGGCGCGGGCTCCGCGTGCCGTGCCTCGGCATCGGCGGCAGGAGGCGCGCAAGCCGAGCCGGAGGCCTGAACCGTGGCGGAGAGGAGGGCGGCGGCGGCCGCTCGATGGAGTCTGATCATGGGCTAGCTTCGGAGTCCGCCGGGCCGGCGTCAACGTCGAGTGGGGAGAAGCATCGGATCTTCGGTGTCGGCTGCGCGTAGGATTGTGACGTCTTCGGCATCCGGGTACCTTCCCGGCGAATTGATTCCTGGCGCGCCGATCCGCGCCCCTCCAAGGAGATCCACCCGCCCAATGCCCCGTTCCGGCCACGCTCCCTCCCCTCGCTCCGGCCGGTACGTCACGGGGTGGCTGGCACTCCTCGCGACGACTGCGTGCGGCGGTCCCCCTCCGGCGGCCCAGAGTCCCGTCCCCGTCGCCGAACCCGAGATGCCGGCGGCGCGGGAGGATCCCGTTCCGGAGGAGGCGCCCTTCGTCTCCGTGTTGCCGCACGATGAGTTACCCGGTGGGTCCTGGGCGGAGAAGACCCTGGCTTCGCTGACCCTGCCGGAGAAGGCGGGCCAACTCATCATGCCGTGGGTCATCGGCGACTTCGCCCCCGAGGGGTCGGCGAGCCACCAGCGCGTGCTGGACTACCTCGAGCAGCAGGGCGTCGGAGGGATCATCATGTCGGTCGGTTCTCCGACCGAAGTGGCTGCCAAGGTCAACGACTTCCAGCGCCACTCGAAGATCCCGCTCCTCGTGGCCGCGGACCTGGAGACAGGGGCGGGCTTCCGTATGTGGGGCGCGGTCTACATGCCCGGCACCATCGAACTCGGGGGAGCCACCAACTTCCCCACCCTCATGGCTCTGGGCGCCACGGGGGATACCACGCTGTCCTATGCCATGGGCCGCATCACGGCCGAGGAGGCCCGGGCCGTGGGCATCCACGTCCCCTTCGCGCCGGTGCTCGACGTCAACAACAATCCCGACAATCCCATCATCAACGTCCGTTCCTTCGGAGAGGATCCGACGATGGTGGGGCGCCTTGGCGCGGCCTTCGTCCGCGGGATCGAGGAGCATGGAGGCATCGCCACCGGAAAGCACTTTCCGGGTCACGGAGACACCGGTACGGATTCGCACCTCGCGCTGCCCACCATCCAGGTTTCCAGGGCCCGCATGGACTCGGTGGAACTGCGCCCCTTCCGCGAGGCGATCGGGGCCGGGATGGGCGGCATCATGACCGCACACATCACGGTACCGTCACTGAACGGCGGAAACGGGGAGCCGGCCACGCTGTCGCCGAGGGTCCTCACCGATCTGCTTCGGGGCGAGTTGGCCTTCGATGGCCTGGTCTTCACGGACGCCATGGACATGACCGCCATTTCCGGACGTCTCGGGTCGGGGGAGGCCGCCGTTCAGGCGGTCCTGGCGGGGGCCGACGTCATCCTCATGCCCGCGTCGGTGGAACGGGCGGTGGAAGGCATCGTCGATGCGGTGGAGTCGGGGAGGATCAGCCTCGAGCGTCTCGACGCCTCCGTGCTCCGCTTGCTTCGGACGAAAGAGGCGCTGGGTCTCGACCGCCAGCGGGAGGTGGACCTCGCGGCGATCCCGGCGAAGGTGGGCATCCCGGCGAACACCGAGATCGCCAGGGAGATCGCCGAGAAGTCGGTCACGCTGGTCCGCAATGGCCGCAACCTGCTCCCCCTCCTGGGCACGCGGAGCGCCCGCGTCATGTCGGTGACGTACCGGCGCACGTCCGACGTGCTGGCGGGCCGGTATTTCAACCAGCGTCTGCGGCGGACGTATGCTCGGCTCACCACGGTCGATATCGACCGCGACGCCAGCGCGGCCCTGTACGAGGGCATCCTGCGACAGGCCCGCAATTCCAACCTGGTCGTGGTGAGCACCTATGTGACCGCCGTCTCCTACGCCGGCACGGTGGCGCTCCCCGAAGAGACGGTCGACTTCGTGAAGAAGCTGGGCGACGCGGGGATTCCGCACATCGTGGTCTCCTTCGGGAACCCCTACCTCATCACCGACTTTCCCGACGTCCAGGCATACCTCGTGGCGTGGAGCGGATCCGCCGCGAGCCAAAGGGCCGCCGCCGAGGCCCTTCTGGGGGGCATCGGCATCCAGGGACGGACCCCCACCAGGATCCCGGGCTTCGCCGAGATCGGTGACGGGATTCAGGTTCCCGCAAAGGCAGGTTCCGGTGGCGAATAGAATGCGGACGTGGGTGATTGCGGTCACGGCCCTCACCCTGGGGTGTGGCGGGGGCGCCAGCGTTTCCGGTGGCGCCGAGGGCCCTGTCGAGCGACTCCCTCCCACCCTGGACGGTGAGGCTCGGCGGTGGGTGGACGAGACCCTGGCGTCACTGAGCCTGAGGGATCAGGTCGCCCAGCTCGTCATCGAATGGATCCCGGCCGGCTACGTCTCGCCGTCTGCGCCGGACTTCGAGCCTCTGCGCCGGTGGGTGGAGGACGACCGCATCGGCGGAGTGTCCCCCAGCATCGGGCTCCCCCACTCCTACGTGGCCAAGCTCAACGCGCTCCAGGAGCGTTCCCGGATACCGCTGCTGGTGGGGGCGGACTTCGAGAACGGCGGGCCTGGGATGCGCATCAACGGTGCGTACGCGCTTCCGTCCATGCTGGCCCAGGGCGGAGGTACGGCCTTTCCGCCCACCATGGCCTTCGGCGCCATCGGGGACGAGCGCTTCGCCTACGAGTACGGGCGCATCACCGCTCAGGAGGCCAGGGCCGTCGGGGTACATGTCCTTTTCGCGCCCGTCCTGGACGTGAACTCGGACCCCGACAATCCCGTGATCGCCACGCGTTCCTTCGGCGCCGACCCGGCACTGGTGGCTCGCATGGGGGCGGCGTTCATCCGCGGTGCACGCGACGGCGGCGCCATGACGACGGGCAAGCACTTTCCCGGGCATGGCGACACCGACGTGGACTCCCACGTCGGTCTGCCGGTGGTGGCGGGGGACCGGGCGCGACTCGACGCCGTCGAGCTCGTGCCCTTCGCGCGGGCCATCGAAGAGGGCGTGGACGCAATCATGACTGCTCACGTCCAGATGCCGGGCATCCTTGGTGCCGACGCCACTCCGGCCACCCTGGCCCCGGAGATCCTCACGGGACTGCTCCGTGCGGACCTGGGTTTTGAAGGCCTCCTCTTCACCGACGCCCTGACCATGGGTGCCATCACCGATGGGTACGGGATCGGTGAGGCCTCCATCCGGGCGTTGGAGGCTGGCGCGGACGTGCTCTTGTCCCCCAAGGACGTGCCCGGGGCCATCGACGCCGTGGTGCATGCGGTGGAGTCGGGACGCCTGACGAAGGCGCGCATCGAAGCTTCGACGCGGCGGATTCTGGCGGCCAAAGCCCGGTTGGGGCTTCACCGAGCCCGACTCACCTCCCTCGAACGGGTCGACCGGGTGGTGGGTTCGGGCTCGCATCTGGCGCTTGCCGACACGGCAGCGAGCCGGTCGATCACGTTGCCCCGCGATGCCGACGGCCTGGTGCCACTCCGCGCCGAAGCGGCCGGCAGGGTTGTCCACGTGCGGTACGCTCCATCCACCTGGCTCTGGGCTGGTCGCGCCTTCGCCGCGGGGTTGGCCGAGCGGGTGACGGCGGTACGGACCGTGAACCTGGATGAACGCAGCGACAGCAGCGGATACGCTGCGGCAATGGAATTGATCGGAGGCTCCGACCGGGTGCTGGTGAGCGCGTACGTGTCGCCCTCGGCGGGCTCGGGATCCGAGGCGGTTCCCCAGGCGCTGCGGGAGCTCATCGAAAAGTCGGTGGCCGCCAAGCCGACGGTGCTCCTGTCGTTCGGCAACCCGTATCTCCTTGCGGCCTTCCCGACCGTGGGCAGCTACCTCGTGGCGTGGGGGGACCGGGAAGTATCCCAGAACGCGGCCCTGAAGGCGCTGTTCGGCGAGGAAGGCATCGACGGGCGTCTGCCCATTCCCCTGCCGCCGTTCCATGAAATGGGCGAGGGTCTGACCCGGGCCAAGGTCGCCACGTTCACGCCCCGGGTCGCCGTGGAGGACCCCCTGGTCGCCGCGGGCATCCGTACCCGGGAGGAACGGGGAGGGGGGGCGAGCCAGGTGGCTCAGTCCCTGGCGGACCCCACCGCGGTGGGCATGGACGCCTCGAAGCTGACGAGGGTGGCTTCGCTCATCCGGGAGGCCCTGGCCGACTCCGCAGCTTCGGGTGCTGCGGTGGCCATCGGCCGGCACGGCAAGCTGGTGATGCTGGAGGGCTTCGGCGAGTTGGCGTACGGCAGCGGGCGCCCGGCTACTCCTACCTCGCTGTGGGACCTGGCGTCGGTATCCAAGGTCGTGGGCACCACCACCGAGGCCATGATGCTGGTGCAGGAAGGGAAGCTCGACCTGGACGCCCGGGTCATCGACTACCTGCCGTGGTGGTCCCGTGGGGATCCTCGGAAGAACACGGTCACCGTCCGCCAGCTTCTGCTGCACCGCACCGGGCTGCCGGCTTTCGAACGCTGGTTCTTCGACCGCGCGGGAAAGCAGGAGTATCAGGACGCCGCCGCCGACGAGCCGCTCGAAGCGGACCCGGGAAGCGCCACGGTCTACTCCGACATCGGGATCATGACGCTCTCCTGGATCATGGAGGAGATCACCGGACAGGATCAGGCCGAGTTTCTGGAGGAGCGGGTGTGGGCGCCTCTGGGCATGGTGGAGACCCGGTACAACCCGGATCCCAGCCTCCGTCTGCGCATCGCCGCCACCGAGATGGATACGCTGTGGCGCCACGAGATGGTGTGGGGCCGGGTTCACGACGAGAACGCCGACGCCATGGGGGGCGTCGCCGGCCAGGCGGGCCTCTTCTCCACGGCCACGGACCTGTCGGTCTTCGCCCGGATGATGCTCAACGGAGGCGTGTCGCCGGCGTGCGTGCCCGGTCAGGTGCCCGGGGAGCCTTGCCCCGTCGCACGTCCCGCGGATGTGCACCTGTTGGACCGGGAGGTCCTGAGCAGCTTCACCATGCGCTTTGATGCGACGTCGTCCCGAGGGTTGGGGTGGGACACGCCCTCGGAGGGATCCTCCGGCGGCGACTACGTGACGTCACGGGCCTTCGGCCACACCGGCTTCACGGGCACGTCCATCTGGATGGATCCCGGGTTGGACCTGTGGGTCATCCTGCTCACCAACCGCGTGCACCCCACGCGGGACAACCAGAAGCATGTGCCGCTGCGCCGCGCGGTGGCCGACGCCGCGGCCCTCGCCATCACCGACCAGCCGGTCCGCAGACGCGAGCCGGCCCGTTGACCCGGGTCTCGGACCCTCCGCGCCGGGGCACGTCGTGAGCGCCTTCACTTCGTTGGACATGGTGGTCCTGGTGGCCTACATGGTGGGCACCACTGCGTGGGGCGCCTGGTTGGGCCGTGGGCAGAAGGGAGGCACCGACTACTTCCTCGGGAGCCGATCCCTCCCCTGGGGGGCCGTCCTGCTTTCGGTGGTGGCGACGGAGACCAGCACGTTGACGTTTCTCAGCGTCCCGGGTGTCGCCTACGGCGGGAGCATGGTCTTCCTGCAGCTTACGCTGGGGTACCTGGCCGGCCGCACCGTGGTGGCGCTGGTCCTCTTGCCGGCGTACTTCCGGGGCGAACTCACCACGGCGTACGAGTTGCTCCAGAACCGGTTCGGCATCGGAGCGCGACGTTTCACCTCGGCGATCTTCATGCTGACGCGCCTGCTGGCGGACTCGGTGCGGCTCTTCGCCACCGCGATCCCTCTGGCGCTCATTACCGGGTGGCCGTATCCGGTCTCCATCGCCGTCATCGGCCTCCTCACCGTGATCTACACGTATTTCGGCGGAATCAAGGCGGTGGTGTGGGTCGACTCGCTCCAGATGACGCTCTACCTGGGCGGCGCCCTGGCGGCGGTCGTGGCACTCCAGGGCCTCGTTCCCGGCGGCTGGGGCGGCATCCTCTCGTCGGCCTCGGACGCGGGCAAGCTTCAGGCGCTGGATTTTTCCTTCGCGCTCAACACCCCCTACACCTTCTGGGCGGGCCTCCTGGGCGGGGGGTTCCTCTCCATGGCCTCCCACGGGACGGATCAGCTGATCGTACAGCGCCTCCTGACCTGTCGGGACCTGCGCTCCAGCCAGAAGGCGCTCGTGGGGAGCGGCCTGGCCGTGATTCTCCAGTTCGTCCTCTTCCTCGTGGTGGGCTTGGGTCTCTGGGCCTTCTACCAGGGCAGGGTCTTCGAACGCTCGGACGAGATTTTCGCGCTCTTCATTCTCGAACAGCTTCCTCCGGGGATCACGGGTCTGCTGATCGCCGCGGTCTTCGCTGCGGCCATGTCGTCGTTGTCCTCGTCCATCAACTCCCTGGCTTCGGCTTCGGCCTACGACTACTGGGCTCCTTTGGCCAACGCCGAGGGGGATGAGGCGCGGATCCTGAGGGCCGGGAAGGTATTCACGCTGATCTGGGCCGGACTTCTCATCACCGGTGCGATCCTGTTCATTCCCCTGTCCAAGGGGACGACCGCCGTCGAAGTGGCCCTGGGCGTGGCGTCGCTGGTGTACGGGGGGCTTCTGGGCGCCTTCGCCCTGGGAGTCTTCACGAAGCGGCCCGGGCAGGGAGCGGTCATCGTAGGGATGGCAGCGGGGATCGGAGTCGTGACCGTGTTTCGGAGCTCCATGGCGTATCCCTGGTACGCGTTGGTCGGCACGGCGGTGACGTTCGTCGTGGGGGTGCTCGCCGGACGCTTGGGCCTCGGCCGGAACGTCGGATGAGCCGGATCGTCATCGGGGTGGACGGCGGCGGCACCCACACGCGGGCGGTGGCCCTGGACGAGTCCGGTGAGGAAGTCGGGCGGGCCGAAGGGCGCAGCGCGGTGGCCGACGAGCGCGATCCCGAAGCGGCCGCTGGGGCGGTGGCCGAGGTGTGCTCCGCGGCGGCGACGAAAGCAGGGCGCCCGCTTCCCGCCGGTTTCGTGTGGGCCGCGCTGTCCGGTGCGGGCCGGGAAGGCGCCCGGTCCGCCGTCGAGATGGCATTGGAGCGCCTGGGCGTGGCGGCAGCGGTCCACGTGGATACCGACGTGGGCGCCGCGTTCCACGATGCCTTCGGAGGTGGCCCGGGAATCCTTCTCATCTCCGGGACCGGCTCCATCGCATGGGGGCGGAGCGAGGACGGGCGGCAAGGCCGGGTCGGGGGATGGGGGCACCACATCGGCGACGAGGGCAGCGGATACGCCATCGGGCTGGACGCGCTCCGTCGGGTGGCCCGTCACGCCGACGGTCGTGCGCCCCACACCGGCCTTCAGCGGATGGTCCTGGACCGCCTGGGGCTCGAGCGCGTGGGCGAGCTGGTCCAGTGGGCGGCTGCGGCGTCCAGGGCGGAGGTGGCGGCTCTGGCGCCGTTGGTGGCCGTGGCATCGAGGGAGGGCGACGAGGTGGCGGGAGAGATTCTCGTCCAGGCCGTGGAGGCACTGGAGGGTCACGTCGTGGCGCTTCTCCAGAGTCTCGGGCCCTGGCAAACCCCCCCCCACGTCGCCTTGGCCGGTGGGCTCCTCAGGCCAGGTCGGGCGCTTCGCGACCCCCTGAAGACCCTTCTCGAACGGTACCGCCTGCCCGTTCTCGACCGCACGTTGGACCCTGCTTCCGGCGCCGCGCGCCTGGCCCTGCAGAGCCTCCGCTGACCCGCTTGTCACTCTGGCATATCTCGGAGTGCGCGGAGTGTCGGAACGACAGATTTTGTGTTCCGTAACTCCATGGTCTCGTTCACTTTGGCAGGTTTTCGCCGGGTGAGGTTTGGCACGCGCGTTGCATGGTTGAAGAGCGTGACAACCGTTACGGCGGGCACCCCCCCGAGCGCGGGGTGGGGCGTCCCGACGAGAGCCAGAGTGAACCAGCAATCAGGAGGAAACCATGGCCATCACGCGCTATACCATGCGGCCCACGGTGGGGCCCTGGCGGGAGCTCGAGGAAGTCTCCAACCGGCTCGCCAGGATGTTCGATGAGTCGCCCCTGTCCACCGGGACCAACGGGGGCACCTGGGTGCCCGCGGTGAACGTGGAGGAGACCAAGGACGAACTGCTGCTTTCCGCCGAGTTCCCCGGAATGGGCGTGGAGGACATCTCCATCGAACTGGAGAACAACGTCCTGACCCTGAGCGGCCAGAAGAGCGAGGAGCGCACCGAAGGCGACGAGGAGCGCCGCTACCACCTGTGGGAGCGTCGGTTCGGCACCTTCCAGCGGTCCTTCACCCTGCCGCGGACCGTGAACGCCGACGACATCAAGGCGGACTTCGACCAGGGGGTCCTCCGGATCCGGCTGCCGAAGGTGGCTCATGCGAAGTCCCGGAAGATCGAGATCCAGAAGAGCTGATCTCTGAACCCTGGGCATCGGGGCTCAGGGGGCTGGACGGCCCCCTGAGCCTCCGTGCTTCCGGGATGCGGTCCGCCCCACCTTCAAAGCGGCGCATGGGGATCGAGCCGCCGCATGGGTCCATCTCAGGCCCCTGGGGCCTCCCGGCGCGCAGGGCTGCCCGAGGCCTTCAGGTACAGCAGCAGGGCCAGGGCGCCCCACGCCATCCACGCAAGCCGCTCCCCACGACTGAGCAGCGTCACCGCATCGACGGGCAGAAGCACGGCCGCGGTCAGCCAGGATCGGTGCGGCGCCCCCGTGGCCACGCTGCGAACGACGGGCGTCACCGCCTGCGCGCCCTTCGACCGGATGTCGGATTCGATCCGCGCCGACAACTGTGCCGGCGTCATTTCCCGCCACCCCTGGATCTTCATCAGGCTCCACCCCGGCGCGACGCGCCCCCATCCGTGGAGGTTGGACACGGCCACCATGCTCAGATCCAGGCTGTCGGCCAGGGCGAACACTCGCTGTCGTTCCCGGATTCCCTGCTCCAGCCCGCGGGGGGCTCCATCGACGAGTTCCGTGGCGCGAACCCCGCCGGCGCCGTCCGGACAGGATGGGGTCGGGACGCGCGACAGATCCGCCGGAATGGTCTGGATCAGGACGGGGAAGTTCTCGCACCGATCCGGAGGGTGATGGGCGCCGGGTTCCGCCTCTTTCTCCCGCGGGTCGCTCGTTCCCAGCACCACCACGTGGCTGCCCCTGAAGACCACCTCCCGACCGGGCAGCGCGACGATGCCTTGTCCTGCCAGAACGGGATTCCGGGACGCCGCTTCCAGCGCAGCCCTGGTGCTGTCGTGGTCCGTGATGTACGCAACGTCGAAACCGGCTGCTCGGTGCCAGGCCAGGTTCCGGGTGTTCGTGAATCCCGCACGCCCGTCGTGGGACGAGGCGGTATGGCTGTGGAAGTCGATGACCACGACGTCCCGATCTTCGACGGTCAGGCGGGCCATGGGGCGAGGCCCGAGCGCTCCGTAGGTGTAGAAGCACAACAGTCCCAGGAAGCACAGAAGGAGCTTCGCGGCCGCGGCTCCAGCCGCAGCCCAGCGACGCCCCGGTGGCCGATCCGCGGCACGGAGCACCGTCCACGTCGTGAACAACGTGAGCACCAGGAGCACGAAGAGCAGGTGCTGCCTCGGCGTAAGGAGTGTCACGTAGTCCATGGTGCTGGTGATGGGCGTCAACAGCAGGTAGGCCAGCGGCAGTTCCAGGGACACGCCCGGGATGGGGTCGCCGGTGACGGCGGAGACCACCCGGACCCGCTCCGGCAGAAACGCGAGAGTCAGGAGGCCTGCCACAGGCCACTTCATGCGTCCGAGATTCATCGGCCCCTCGATGAGGGTGATTCGGCCAAGGGAGCGCGCCGGTGGCCAATATCGTGCCGTGCAGGACGCCGAGCCAGGGTTCCAGCTAGCCCCGCAGCACCTCCGCCAACGCGTTCAGCAGCTCCGGGTCGCTGGCTCCCATGACCGCGGAGTCCATGATCTCCAGCGGCGATCCGTCCAGCTTCACCAGGACGCCTCCGGCCTCCTCCACGAGTACCCAGCCCGCGGCGAAGTCCCATGGATGCAGGATCAACTCCCAGAAGGCGTCCAGCGATCCCTCGGCCAGATAGCACAAGTCCAGGGCAGCGGCGCCGCCTCGACGCACGCCCGAGGAGGCCGCCAGCACTCTGCCCAGCTGGCCCAGGTAGGGCGGCAACTGCTCCAGACGCTTGAAGGGGAATCCCGTCCCCACCAACGCGTCACGAAGCGAAGGGCGGCGTGATACGTGGATGCGCCGACCGTTCTTGAACGCGCCTTCTCCCCGGGCGGCCCACCAGCGTTCGCCTGTCGTGCCCGAGGACACCGCGCCCGCCACCGGGCGTCCCTCTACCGCCACCGCCACCGAGGCCGCGAACTGAGGGTGGCCATGGAGGAAGTTCGCGGTCCCGTCCAGCGGATCCACCACCCAGAGGGGAGACCCGTCCCATTCAGCCAGGCGTTCCCCCAGGGGACGTTCGTCTTCCTCTCCCAGCACCTGGTGGTCG
Source organism: Longimicrobiales bacterium (assembly GCA_035458765.1). Classification (GTDB taxonomy): domain Bacteria; phylum Gemmatimonadota; class Gemmatimonadetes; order Longimicrobiales; family Gaopeijiaceae; genus SZUA-318. Next base: position 19,450 of record DATHZE010000139.1, on the reverse strand, counting down.
GGGTGCCGGCTCAGGATCACGCCCATAGCCGCCTTCTGCGCATCCAGGTCCGTCTGGGATACGTAGTCGGCGCGACCTTTCTCCGTGGCGCCTTCCAGCAGGACGCGCCCGCGGTCCCGGCGGTGGACGGCGGCGGCTGCGTCGGCGGCGGCCAGGGCGGTGCAGGCGAGGTCGTTCATGGGTCGAGGGCGGTGAGGGCGTTGGGCGGCGCAGGGTGCGGGGCTAACTTTGCGGCTTCACGTTAACGCTTTTCCGGCATCACGCGGATTCGACATGAGCAACGCTCCTGCCCCCGGCACCAAGAAGCGCGTCTTCAGCGGCATGCAGCCCTCCGGCGAGGCCCATCTGGGCAACTACCTGGGCGCGCTGCGGCGGTGGGTGGAGATGCAGGACACCCATGAGTGCATCTGGTGCATCGTGGACGACCACGCCATCACGGCGGGCGGCGACCCCAGGGAGATGCCCAAGAACGTCTTCGACCTGGCGGTGAGCTTCCTGGCCGTGGGGCTGGACCCGGAGAAGGCCATCATCTTCGTCCAGTCCGACGTCCATGAGCACACCGAGTTGGCGTGGCTTCTCAACGCGGTCACGCCCGTGGGCGATCTGGAGCGCATGACGCAGTACAAGGACAAGAGCCAGCGGTTCGAGTCGGTGCCGGCCGGGATCCTCAACTATCCCATCCTCCAGGCCGCGGACATTCTGGTATACAAGGCCGGGGCGGTGCCCGTTGGGGAAGACCAGCGCCAGCACCTCGAACTCACCCGGGAGATCGCCCGGAAGTTCAACGCGGCCTACGGCGACACCTTTCCCGAGCCCGACGCCATCATCGGCGACGCCGGCAAGATCTTGGGCCTGGACGGCGACGCCAAGATGAGCAAGTCGCTGGGCAACACCGTGGGGATCCTGGCCGAGGCCGACGAGGTGTGGGCGAAGGTGCGCACGGCGGTCACCGATCCCCAGCGTGTTCGGCGGACCGACCCGGGCCGTCCGGAGGTCTGCAACGTGTTCTCGCTCCACAAGTTCTTCACCGACGAAGCCACCCGCGCGGACATCGAAGGTCGGTGCCGCGCCGCCGAGATCGGATGCGTGGACTGCAAGAAGATGCTCGCGGAGAACGTCACCGGGGCGTTCGCCCCCTTCCGGGAGGCCGCCGCGCACTACAGGGCGCACCCCGAGGAGGTGCGGCGCATCCTGGACGAGGGGGCGGAGAAGGCCCGAGCCATCGCCCGGGAGACCCTGGCCGAGGTGCGCCGGCGCATGGGACTGCGGTGGCGGGACGCCGTTCAGTAGGGGCTCACCCCGTTCCTTGAGAAGCCGGCGACGTTACCGTAGAGGTGCGGGCCGGTCCGGGCCGGCCTCCGAACGCACGGGAGTGCTCCCATGGGCGGCGTCCTCGACTGGATTCTCTCTCTCCACCAATCCCATCCCGAGCTGCGACTCGAGCTGGCGGGGCGACTCGTCATGGCGGCCATCATGGGTGGCGCCATCGGGTGGGAGCGTCAGCACGCACACAAGCCGGCCGGCCTGCGCACCAACATCCTCATCTGCATGGGCGCCGCTCTCTTCACGGACCTGTCGGCCCGCGTCTCGGAGATGGGGACGGGGCCCGCGGACCCGGGTCGGATCGCTGCCCAGATCGTCACCGGCATGGGTTTCCTGGGAGCCGGCAGCATCATCCAGTCCCGGGGGAGCGTCACCGGTCTGACCACCGCGGCGACCTTGTGGGTGGTGGCCGCCATCGGGATGGCGGTCGGTTTCGGCGCCGTCGTCGAGGCGGCGGGCACGACGATTCTGGTGCTCATCGTCCTGATCCCGCTGCGGTCCCTGGAGGCCCGGGCCGAATCCGGGCAGCACCATCGCGAGAAGGACGATCCCGGGTCGGGGCCTTCCCCCGAGATCTGACCGAGCAGGGAAGGGAAGCGCTTGGCCGGGCCCGATAGTATCTTGAAGGATTGTTCACCCTCTGGAGGTTCTCCTATGCAGGAACTCTTCAAGGCGGCCATCGAGCGCGGGGCCAGCGATATCCACATCAAGGCGGGTGATGTAATCCGGGCCCGGGTCCACGGTGATCTGGTGCCCCTCACCCAGCAGCGGCTGACCGCTGATCAGGTGAAGGGCATCGCCCTGAAGTTGATCCCCCACGACGAGGACAAGGAGAACTTCGACAAGCTCCTGGACTATGACTGTTCCTGGGGGCTACCGGGGGTCGGGCGATTCCGGGTCAACATCATGAGGCAGCGCGGCTCGCCCATGGTCGTGATGCGGGTGATTCCCTTCGAGATTCCCACCGTCGAGGATCTGGGTCTGCCTCCCATCATCGAGCGCATCGCCAACCACGAGCGTGGCATGATCCTGGTCACCGGCGTGACGGGCTCCGGCAAGAGCTCGACCATGGCGGCAATGATCAACTGGATGAACCAGCACAAGAAGCTCCACATCGTCACGCTGGAGAACCCCATCGAGTTCCTCCACCGCGACAACCAGTGCTCCATCACCCAGCGCGATGTGGGCACGGACACGGAGTCGTTCGTCTCCGGCCTCCGATCGGTCTTGCGGCAGGACCCCGATGTCATCCTCATCGGAGAGATGCGGGACAAGATCACCATCGAGACGGCGCTCAAGGCGGCCGAGACGGGCCACCTGGTCATCTCCACGCTGCACACCAAGAACGCCGTCCAGACCATCTCCCGCATCATCGCCGTGTTCGATCCAGGCGAGCAGGAGATGATCCGGATCCGCGTGTCCGAACAGCTCCAGGCGGTCATCAGCCAGCGTCTGGTGCAGAAGAAGGCCGGCGGGCGCGTGGCGGCCATGGAGATCATGCCCGTCACGGCCACCATCCGGGACTGCATCCGCGACAAGAATCGTCTCGACGAGATCAGCGACCTCATCGAGGAAGGGAAGGACCACTACGGATCCCAGACCTTCGACCAGCATCTCATGGACCTGGTCCATCGGGACGTGGTGGACTTCGAGATCGCCAAGGCCGCCGCCAACAATCCGGCGGACTTCGACCTCAAGATGAACATGTTCAACGATCCGCACGCCAGAGCGCGTGGACAGTCGACCATGCAGGACGAGATGGACCAACTCTTCAACAAGGGCGAATAGCGGGCCATGAACATCGATCTTCGGGGCACCTTCCTTCCGGTAACCACGCCTTTCGATCCGGTTACCGGGGACGTGGACGTGGTGGCCTTTCGGGCCAACCTCCGTGCATGGTTCCAGCACCCCGTTCGCGGCCTTCTCATCGCGGGATCCACCGGCGAGTCCGTTTTTCTCGATGATGCCGAGTTGAGCCTGCTCATGGATGCGGCACGCGACGTGGTCCCCGAAGACCGCCTGATCATCGTAGGCACGGGTGCCGAGGCCACGCGGGCCGCCATCGCCAAGACGAAGAAAGCGGCCGATGCGGGCGCCGATGCGGTCCTGGTGAAGCCGCCGGCGTACTTCAAAGGCGCCATGACGCCCGAGGTTCTGGCCCGCCACTATCGGGCCGTGGCGGACGCCTCGCCGGTGCCTGTCATCATCTACCAGGTGCCGCTCAGACTCTCCACGCTGGAGTTCCCGACGGGGCTCGTGGCGGAACTGTCGAAGCACCCCAACATCGTCGGCATCAAGGACTCGCGCGGGAATCTCGACCTCGTGGGTGAGCTGGTCGCCCAGTGCGCCGCAGGGTTCCAGGTGCTCGTGGGGGCGGGCTCGATTCTGTACGGCGGCCTGGAGATCGGCGCGGTGGGGGGAATCGTCGCCGTGGGACTCATGGCGCCCGCCGAGGCCGCCGAGGTCTCCGTGGCCTTCTACGACGGCAGGCCGGCCGATGCGGGGCGCCTCCAGGAGCGCATCGCACCTGTCCACACCCAGATCGTCGGCGGCATGGGCGTGCCCGGCGTGAAGGTCGCGCTGGACCTGCTCGGCTTGCGTGGGGGAGACCCGCGGCCTCCGTTGGCCCCCGTTCCCGAGAGTCGTCGGGACGAGATTCGCGGGATTCTGGAGACGGCCGGACTGCTGACGGTCGCCCCGGCCTGACGTCTCCGCCCGTGGGGAAGGAAACCCCGCGGCGACACCCGGCCCGGTTCCAACCCTGGGAGGCTTCGGACCGTCTAGTGGTCATGTAGGCGAGGCCGATGGTCACGGGAGACGGAGGGGGTGAAGCGGATGGGGACGTGGTTCAAGGACTTCCAACTGGCGCTCAGGGCCCTGCGGCAGCGGCCCGGCTTCTCGCTCACGGTCCTGGTGACCTTGGCCCTGGGGGTGGGCGCGACGACGGCCCTGTTCGGCGTGTTTCGGAGCGTCTTCCTGGAGCCCCTGCCACTTCCTCAGTCCGACCAGCTCATGGTGGTCATGGAGCAGGGGGGCTTCGGGTGCTGCGGCCCGGCTTCAGGGCCCGACTACCTGGACTGGGTGGAGCGCAACCGGGCGTTCTCAGGCATGGCGGCCATGAGCCCGAAGCCCTTCACCCTCACCGGGATGGACGACCCGCAGCGGGTATTCGGCATGGACGTCACCGCCAGTGCGTTCGACATGCTGGGCGTAGCCCCGCTCATGGGGAGGACCCTCCTGCCCGAGGATCAGCAAGCTCCGAGCGTGGTGGTGCTGAGCCATGCCCTTTGGCAAAGCCAGCTCGGTGGATCCGCCGACGTCCTGGGCACCAGCCTGGAGCTCGACGAAACCACCTACACCGTGGTGGGAGTCATGCCCGAGGGGTTCGATGTCCCGTCTCCGTGGGGGCAGATGGGAAGCCACAAGCTCTATCTGCCGTTCGAAGACCAACGTCTGCGGGAGAACCGGGGCAATCACAGCTTTCCGGTGGTGGCGAGACTCGCTCCCGGGCAGACCAAGGAGACGGCGCAGGCCGACATGGACCGGGTCATGAAGGAACTCGCCGTCGAGTACCCTCAGACCAACGGCGACCGGTCCACCAAGGTGTTCACCGTGCACGAGTACCTTTTCGGCGGGGCGGGCAAGCTTCTCGGGATGGTCCTCGGCGCCGCAGCGCTCGTGCTTCTGATCGCGTGCGGGAACGTCGCGGGCCTCCTTCTGGCGCGGGCGGCGGGGCGGGAGACCGAGTTGGCCGTGCGCGCGGCTCTCGGCGCGAGCAGGCTGGCCATGGTACGGCTCCTCTTCTCGGAGGCGCTCGTGCTGGCGCTCGCGGGGGGTCTGCTCGGCATTCTCTTCTCGTTTGTGGCCATCGACGGCCTCAAGGTCGTGCTTCCTCCTTCGATCCCACGCATCGATCAGATTCAGGTGGATGGATGGGCGTTGGGGTTCGCGTTGGGTGCGTCGCTGTTCACCGCCTTGGTGTTCGGAATGATTCCTTCGTTCTTCGCGTCGCGGACCCACCTCGCGGCGAACGTCAAGGAGGGTGGATACGGTACCCTCGCCCCCGGCAAGGAGCGCCTGCGCAACGCGTTCATCGTGGGGCAGATCGCGCTGGGGCTCGTGCTGGCCAACGGAGCGGCCCTCCTGGTCCGGAGCTACGCCGCGGTGCGTGGCCAGGACTTCGGGTTCGAGAGCGAGGGCGTGGTCACCATGTCGCTGCTTCCGGCCGGGCCCCGCTACCAGTCGGATGACGCTTTCGTGGCCTTCTACGACGAGGTGCTCGCAAGGGTCGGGGCGATTCCTGGCGTGGAGAGCGTGGGGACGGTTTCGCGCCTGCCTCTCTTCGGCGGAAGCAACGGCAACGTGTGGGTCGAAGGCACCCCACCGCGCCAGAACGAAGGCGAGGGCCCCCTGGTGGAGGTCACCAGCGTCAACGGAGACTACTTCGCGGCCATGGAGATCCCCCTCGTGAAAGGTCGGCTCCTCGAGGCGGCGGACTCGGTCTCTGTGGCCCCGGGGGGGGTGATCAACCAACGGTTCGCTGACCTGGCCTGGCCCGGCGAGGATCCTGTCGGGAAACGCTTCAGTTTCAGCGACGAGCCGCCACAGTGGATCACCGTGGTGGGCGTCGTTGGGGACGTGCGCCAGTGGGGTCCGGAACGCCCGGCGCAGGCCCAACTCTACTCACCCTTCACGCGCGGCTGGTCCCGGTCGAGCTACCTCACCGTCCGCGCGTCTGGGGACCTGGCGGGGCTCGTGCCGCAGATCCGTGAGGCGATCCTCGCGGTGGACCCGGCTCAGCCGCCCTCGGACGTTCAGACCATGGATGCACGTGTGGACCGAACGTTCGCCCAGCGTCGCTTCTATACCACGCTCATAGCCCTCTTCGCGGTGGCGGCGCTCTTCCTGGCCGCCGCTGGGGTGTACGGCACCGTTTCGTACTTCGTGGCGCGCCGCGTCCGCGAGTTGGGCATACGCATCGCGCTCGGCGCGGCAGGAACGGGGATCCTGGGGCTCGTCGTGAGGCAAGGTGTGCGATTGGCGCTCTGGGGCGTGGTCGCAGGCCTGCTCGGCGTGTGGGCGTCCACCCGCGTCGTGGAGGGCCTCGTCTACGGCATCCACGCGGTGGATCCACTCACGTTGGCGGCGGGGTGTATCGTGATGACCCTGGTCACCGCCGCCGCGTCGGCGATACCGGCGGCGCGTGCCGTTCGGGTGTCCCCGCTGATGGCCCTTCGGTCCGAGTGACCCCGTTGGGGGGACGGGGTTGCACGTGCGCCGTGGGCGACGGGCCCGCGGGGGGGGGCTTCCCTTGAGGGGTTCCGCGGCCTAGCTTTTCCCAAAGGATACAGCGGTCATCGGGCCCGTCCCCCCACCGAGGGGGAAGGGCCTTTTTTCATACGCTGGAGCCACATGTCCGGAACCGGAACGTGCACCGTCATCGTCGGATGTCAGTGGGGCGATGAGGGCAAGGGAAAGATCGTCGACGTCCTTGCCGAGGGCGTGGACATCGTCGCCCGCTACCAGGGGGGCGCCAACGCGGGACACACCGTCCACGTCGGGACCGACGAGTTCATCCTTCACCAGATCCCGTCGGGCATTCTGCACGAGGGCAAGCGCTGCCTCCTGGGCAACGGCGTCGTGTTGGACGTGGAGCAGTTCTTCCAGGAATACGACGCTCTCGCGGCCCGGGGGATCTCCCTCGACGGCCGTGTCGGGGTCAGCCGGAGGGCCCACGTCCTCCTCCCGTACCATCGCTTCCTGGACAAAGCCTCGGAGAACTCGGCGGTGGAGAAGATCGGCACCACCGGGCGAGGCATCGGTCCCGCGTACGAAGACAAGGCAGGGCGCCGGGGCGTGCGGGTCGCCGACTTCGGCAACGCGCAGCGCCTCGATCAGCGGGTGCAGGCGGGAATGGATCGCGTGTGCGCCCGCCTCGATGAGTTGGGGCAGGGTGGCGGCGACGAGTTGAAGCGCCAGATGGATCTCGCCATGGCCCTGGGTGAGCGTCTGCTTTCCGTGGCCACCGACACCGGCCCGGAGATCAGCCGCGCACTCAAGGCCGGCAAGCGCATCCTCCTCGAAGGGGCGCAGGGAACGGCGCTGGATCTCGACCACGGCACCTATCCCTTCGTGACGTCGTCCAACACCACGGCGGCGGGCGCCGCCACCGGGACGGGCATCGGCCCCACGGCCATCAACGCCGTGATAGGGGTCGTAAAGGCATATACCACGAGGGTTGGCGAAGGACCGCTGCCGACGGGCTTCGCGGCCGAGATGGACGAGAAGGTCCGGCGGCTCGGCGGCGAGTTCGGGGCCACCACGGGTCGCCCGCGGCGGTGTGGTTGGTTCGACTCCGTGCTGTCGCGCTTTGCCGCCCAGGTGAACGGCCTCACCGGCGTCGCCGTGACCAAGCTGGACGTGCTCGACACGCTTCCCGAGTTGAAGGTCGCGACGGCCTACCGCATGCCCGACGGGAGCGTGGTCGAGGATTTCCCGGCCGACACATGGTCCCTGGGCAAGGTCGAGCCGGTCCTCGAGACGCTCCCCGGATGGAATTCTCCCACCGGGGCGGTGCGGAAACTCGAGGACCTCCCCACCAACGCGCGCCGATATCTGGATCGCCTGGAGGAGCTCACCGAAGCCCCCGTCCAATGGGTGTCGGTGGGGACGCAGCGCTCACAGATCATCCCCGTCGGATAGGGAGATGCTGGGGACGATCGTCGGGCTCGCCGAGATCCTGGCGGTGGTCCTGGTCGTCGACCGACTCCTGCTGGCCGCAGAGGCCAGGGGATGGATCAGCTACCGGCGAAAAGGCTCCTAGCGGCCACGTCGCCGGCGAAGTCCCGCAGATGCGACCGGCCGCGCCGCAGGTTCCCCGGCTGAGTCGTCCGCTCGGGGCTATCTCGCTTTCGTCGCCACGACCACGGTGGACACCCCCTCGCGCCAGACACATTCGGCCCGAAAACCCGCGGAGGTGAGCGCCTGCAGCTCGGCGCCGAGCGGGAGATACGTGTCTTCACCAGACCATTCGTCGAAGTGCCGCCACGCCTGGGACTCTTCGATGCCCGAGGCCACGAGATGGTCCGCCCAACCCCTCCACGCCTGGGCTCGTTCCGGGTCCGCCGCGGGCATGGTCACGTCGGCGTTGACGAGCACGCCACCCGGACTCAACGCGTCGCGGATCCGCCGGAACAGGGTTTCCTTGGCGCCCAGTGACGAGATGTGATGCAGCGCGAGGGACGCCGCCACGGCGTCGCAGGACGGGAGCGCGTCGTCGAAGGACCTGAGTGAGAAGCGGGCGCGGGGGCCGAAGGACTGCAGGCGCTTGCGAGCCTGGCCGAGCATCTCCCCATCCACGTCCACGAGCTCCACCGCACCGACCTCGGAGCGCCCCAGCAGGGCCTCGGACAGCGCACCGGTGCCGGCGCCCAGGTCCAGCACCAGTTCAGGCCGCACCGCGGCCACCGCCGCAGCCGCTTGCCGCAGCATCTCTTCGTAGGCGGGGATGAAGCGGCGGATGGACTGGTCGTAGGCGTCGATGTCGACGCGGAGATGGCGGCGGACGCTATGGCTCATGGGCTCAGAATCCGAGCCCGGGAGAGCCATGTCAAACCCATAATGCGCAGAACCTCGTCAGGTGCTATTGCCCAGGGTGTACCGCACGTCAACAGACGAGTGAGGACCCGTGTCTCAGCGGTACAGTCTTCACCCCTCACCGAGGCCGTTATGACCCTTGTTCGACGCGGAGCCATGGCGCTCCTTGCTCTTCTGGCCCTGGGCGGCGCATCCGCCGCCCAGCAACGCCCACTGACCTGGATGGACGCCCAGGAGTTCGCGCGACCGGGGTCGTGGACCCCCAGCCCCGACGGCAAGTGGATGCTCTACACCATCACCTCGCCGACCTGGGAGGACGCTGCGTCCTACTCGGACATCCACCTGGTGTCCCTCGAGCGCGGCGTCTCTTCAAGCCGCCAACTCACGTTCACGGAGAAGAAGAACGAGGAGTCGCCGGGTTGGGCGCCCGATGGGACGTGGTTCGTGTTTCGGTCGGACCGGGATGCCGCCGGCAACGGGCGCCAGAGCCAACTGTACATGATGCGTCCTGACGGGGGAGAGGCCCGCAAGATCACCGACGCCAAGGACGGCGTATCAGGGTATGACTTCAGCCCCGATGGCCGCTGGCTCGTCTACGAGGCAGGCAAATCCGGCGAACGGCAGCTCTGGCGGATGGCCGTGGCCGGGATTCCCGGTGCCGAAGCGGAGCAGGTGACGAAGGGCCTGGCGGGCATCGAAAGTTGGGAATGGGCCCCGGACAGTCGAAGCATCTACTTCACCCGTGACGACACGGTGTTCACCGACGACAGGGTGCGCCGGGAGAAGAAGTTCACGGTGGACATCAAGAACGACGTCACCCCACTGTCCAGTCTCTGGTCCGTGGATCCAGACTCCAGGACCGAGCGGAAGCTCGCCTCCGACCCCGCCTACTCGGTATCGAGCTTCACCCTCTCGCCAGACGGGAAGTGGGTGGGCTTCACCGGCTCGTCGCCGCAGCGCTACGAGCGCAACATCACCGAGGAGCGTCTCTACGCCGACCTGTACCTCCTGGACGTGGGGACCGGCCAGATCGAGCGCCTCACCGACAACGAGGAAGTGGGCGAGAGCGGCAGGTCCTTCTCGCCGGACTCGAAGTGGATCGCCTTCTCCGCACCTGACGACATGACCCGCTATACCATGACCGAGAACCGGGTCTATCTGAGGGACGTGGCCGCGCGGGGCCAGAGCTTCAAGAAGCTCGGTTCGTCCTACGACGGAAGTCTGGGGGTCGATTTCTGGTCCAGGGACGGCAAGACGATCTACTTCAACGACGGCATCAAGGTCACGAATCAGCTCTTCGCCCTGGACGTCGCCAAGGACGAGGTTCGGCAGGTGACCCGGGAGCGTGCGTCGGTGCGGGTGCGCCAGGACGACGCCACGGGCGTGGTGCTCATCGACTACGCCGATCCCAGGACGCCTTCCACGGTCTTCACCGTGGCGGGCCTCGATCGCGTAGCTGATCGCGGATCCTGGCTTCAGCTGGTCGATGCCAACCCCCAGGTTCGCGACATGGCGCTGGGAGATGAGGTCGAGGTCAGCTGGACCTCCACCGACGGGAAGACGGTGGGCGGGGTGCTGATCTACCCGGTGGGCTATCAGAAGGGGCAGCGTTATCCCCTCATCGTGGCCATCCACGGAGGACCGGCCAGCGCCGACGTCCTGGGCTTCAACGGCGGGTACGGTGCGCAAATGTACGCCGGCGCCGGCTACGCAGTGCTGCGCCCGAACTACAGGGGCTCGACCAACTACGGCAACGCGCACCGGACCGACATCGTCGGTGACTACTTCACGCTGGGCTTCGACGACATCATGACCGGCGTCGATCATCTCATCGCCGAGGGCATCGTGGACGGCGACCGCATGGGGGCTCTGGGGTGGAGCGCCGGTGGCCACTGGTCCAACTGGATCCTGACGCACACGGATCGGTTCAAGGCCATCAGTTCGGGTGCCGGTACCATGAACTGGATCAGCATGTACGCCCAGAGCGACGTGCAGCGGAACCGCCAGTTCTACATCGGCAACGACTTCCTCTACGAGGACTTCGACACCTACTTCGACCAGTCCCCGCTCAAGTATGTCACAAACGCCAAGACGCCCACTATGATCCACGTGGTCGAGGGCGACCCGCGAGTCCCCAGTCCCCAGTCGGTGGAGCTGTTCATGGCCCTGAAGAAGCTGAACGTGCCCACGGAGCTGTTCATGTATCCGGGCCGGAGCCACGGGATTCCCGATCCTCGGAACCGCCTGGTGAAGTCCGTGGCGGAACAGGCGTGGATGGACTACTACGTCCGGGGCGTGGGGAAAAAATTCAACTGGCGGCAGGTGTTGGAGACGCTGGAGCCCGAGAAGGGCCCCCGCGCGATCTCTGATGGAGCGGGCGGACGATAGAGACGAAACTTCGGACCGGGTTCGGCCTGGCCCTGGGGGGAGGCTTCCTCCGGGGCCTGGCCCACCTCGGCGTCCTGGATGTCCTCGAAGAAGAGGGACTGACGCCGGGCTGGCTGGCGGGCACCTCCTCGGGAGCCATCGCCGCCGCCTTCGCGGCCTTTGGGTACTCCCCCGAGGAGACAGAAGAGGCTCTGGAGGATCTGGGCTGGAGTTCCATGACGAAGGGTCGCCCCTTCCGGAAGCTCGGGCTTTCCAGCAACGAAGGCCTGGAGGAGCTGCTGGTCCGGAGTCTCGGGGACGTCCGGCTGGAGGATGCCTCCATTCCCCTGGCCGTGGTGACCACCGACATCAACACGGGAGCCCGTGTCGTGCTGAGGAAGGGCCCGGTGGCACGTGCCGTGCGCGCGAGCTGTTGCGTCCCCGGGCTCTACGTGCCCGTGGCGATGGACGGGCGCCTGCTCGTGGACGGGGCGCTCACGGAGAACGTTCCGGCCCGGGTCGTTCGGGAGATGGGGGCGCCGCTGGTGGTTGCGGTGAGCCTGGGCTTCGCGCTGCCCTTCGATGAAGTGAAGAGTTGGACGCAGGTGATGGCGAACGCCTGGGATATCGCCTCCAACTCCCAGATGCGTCTGGACGTCACGTCCCACGCGGACCTGCTCATCGATCCGGATCTCGACGAGTTCAGCGCGGTCCGCGACGGTAACCGGCGCGCCATCATCCAGGCGGGTCGGGATCGGGCCCGGGAAGCCGTTCCGGCCCTGCGCGAACTCCTGGCGCCCGACGAGGAGGACAGCATGGTGACCCGGTGGATGAGGGTCGTGCGCGACCGCCTCGCCGAGGCCGCCCGCTGAGGAGGCGGAGCTCGCCTGCCGTCCACCCTCTAGGTCCGACCGCTCACCGCGGTGCCGATGACGGCGCCCAGCGATCCGGTCACGCCGGACGACAGCGGGGCGAACGTCAGAAGCATCCAGGTCTGGTCGCCCATGAGTATGGCGGCCGCCACGCCGACGGTGGCGCCCACGATCCCGATGATGAATCCGCCCTTGGAGGTCCGACCGTAGCTCTTGGGCACGGTCGATCCATACCAGAGGCCCAGCGCGAAAGGGATCCCCACGCCCAGAACGCCGGACAGGTTGAACACCGCCTCCACGAAGTGCCCCGCCGTGACCATGGCGAGCTGAAGTACGATGCCCATCCAAACGAACTTCCACATGTCCGCCTCCTTGGTGGCGTTTCGCGTCGGCATGTCACTGGCCCCGAGTGTGCGACTCAGAAGATCCGTCCGATGGAGGAGATCAGCCAGCCGATCATCATGATGAGGGCGGGGAAGAGGGCCAGGAACTCGGCCAACTGTGTCATGATAGGGCGGGGTGGTCGGTTCGTTCACGATGCCGCGCGTCAGGATTCCCGTCAAGTACTCTGTCATGCAAAGTACGTGCCGGAAAAGGCCGACCGTTCCTTTGGATGGGCACGCTCTTCCTTGAGCCCTCCCAGGGCCATGTCTAGCTTTGGGCTCCTTGGTCGGGCCGGGCTCGCTGCCGTGCGCCCGGGGATCCACGTGGCTGGGAAGGGAGCGCACACATCATGTTCGATGAGCTGAGCAGCAAGCTCGACACGGCACTGAGCAAGCTCCGCCAGCGTGGTGTGCTGACCGAGCCCATGATCAAAGAGGGGCTGCGGGAGGTCCGCCGGGTGCTGCTGGAGGCCGACGTGAACTACGCGGTCACCCGGGACTTTCTCACGAGGGTCCAGGAGCGGGCCCTGGGCGAGGCTGTGCTCAAGGCCGTCTCTCCGGGCCAGCAGATCGTGAAGATCGTCCACGACGAGTTGGCCAACCTCATGGGCGAGGGCAGGGCGACCCTCACGTGGTCGCCGTTCCCGCCCACCGTGATCCTGTTGGTGGGGCTCCAGGGGTCGGGCAAGACCACGAGCACCGCCAAGATCGCGAAGCGACTGGCCCGGGAAGGCCGCTCTCCCATGCTGGCGGCGTGCGACCTGCAGCGTCCTGCCGCCATCGAACAGCTCCAGACCCTGGGTCGCCGGATCAACGTGCCGGTGCACGCGGGCGCCTTCGGCGGCGATCCCGTCGCTGCGGCCGTGGCCGCCCGTGACGCGGCCCGTGCTGCCCGTCACCATGTCCTCCTCGTCGATACCGCGGGACGGCTCCAGATCGACGAAGCGCTCATGGACGAGCTGGGCCGGGTGAAGGAGGCGGTGGAGCCCCACGAGATCCTCCTGGTGGCCGACGCAATGACCGGCCAGGAGGCGGTGAAGATCGCGCAGGGTTTCGACGACGCGCTGGGACTTACCGGCGTGGTGCTCACGAAGATGGACGGCGACGCACGGGGTGGCGCGGCTCTTTCCATTCGCGGCGTCACCGGAAAACCCATCAAGTTCATCGGGGTGGGCGAAGGCATCGACGATCTCGACGCCGCCGACCCCCAGCGCTTGGCCGGGCGCATCCTGCAGATGGGCGACGTGGTGGGTCTCGTGGAACGCGCACAGGCGGCCATCAACGAGGACGAGCAGGCCGCGCTCGCGGAGAAGGCACTGGGGAAGGGGCGCTTCACCTTGGAGGACTTCCTCACCGCCATGCGTCAGGTGCAGAAGATGGGTCCCCTGGATCAGCTCTTGAAGCTCATCCCCGGCGCGGCGAAACTGCCGATCCCGGCCGGCCAGATGGACCCCAAGCGCATGAAGCACGTGGAGGCCATCATCCTCTCCATGACCCCGGCGGAGCGCCGGAACCCCGACCTCCTCGACGGCTCGCGTCGGCTCCGCATCGCGAAAGGGAGCGGGCGTCCCGTGGCCGAGGTCAATCGCCTCATGAAGCAGTTCAAGGAAATGCAGAAGTTCATGAAGCAGATGAAGGGGATGATGGGTGGCCTGGGTGGCATGCCGGGCATGGGTGGCGGGTTTCCGGGGATGCCGTTCGGACGGTAGGGGTACCTGAAGGACCCTCTGCTCTTCAGGCCGTCTCGAGCTTCCGTGCCCGCCCTCCGCGTGCCCTCGGGTACTCGAGGTAGGGCAGGATCACCTCGTTCTTGCCGCCACCCACGCCGTCGTACGTCACCGCCACCATGGGGACGCCGGTGTTGCCCTCGATGCTCCGGGACATGGCCTCGGTGATGAGAGAGGGGCAGCAGAACGCCGGGCTCGCCTGGACGAAAAGTGCCACGTCCGGGTGGTGGCGCACGGTGTAGAAGATCTTGAGCAGGTTGTCCATGGACTCGCCCGTATGCTCCACCCGCACGTTGTACTGGGCCAGAATGTCCTGGGATGATGCGTCGTAGGAACGTCGCGGCTCACCGAGCACGCGCTCGAAGTAGGGAAAGTACTTCTTCTCGAGCGGCCCTACCGCGGCCATGAGTGCTCCGGTGGAAAGGACGCTCATGTATTTCCCTTCCAGGAACCATTTCCAGTAGTAGGGACGCACCACCATCTTCACGTAGGACGTGTAGGGCGTCGTGATGACCTCTCCACCATGCGCCTCTATGAAGCGCACCAGGTCCTGGTTCAGGACGTCGTTGTCCCGGGCGTACAGGTCTCCGAAGATGGCCACTTCGGGCCGGGGCTCCCCGTGGACGCATTCGATGGCCGCCAGGGCGGTCAGGGCCTCGGCCAGAGCGGACTCCTTGGGACGCAGCCCCAGGAACGCGTCGGCCAGGATCGACATCGCCGCCTCGATGGCTGAGTCAGTGGCGCCCTTCACGCGTTCGTAGGGGCGAAGACGGCACCCGATCCGGCGCATGAATCCCCCGAACATGTAGGCGAGGTAGACTTCGAGAGGGAGGGCTGCCGAGATGTCCTGGAGCGTCAGGGCCCCGCTGTACACCTCGGACTTCTCGAAGCCGTTGCCGTGCCCCGCGAGGATGGAGCGGATGTGCTGCGGGTAGAGACGGATATTGCATGCGATGGTGGACGCGGCGGTCCATAGAACCGTCCGGGCTGGGTCGAGATCCTGCTCCTTCACGTACTCGGTGAAGTTCTGGGCGATGATGTTGAGCGGAGTGCACTGACCGGTATTGTGGCGGATGCTCCGGCGTATGGAGCCCGGCGTGTCTCCGAGTAAGCGGGCGTCCAACCCCTTTCGCCGCATCGCGGCCACGACGAGCCGGAGGCTCAGTGGGTCCCAGTTCGGGAAGAGGATGGTCTTGTCCGCCAGGCTCACCGGGGCTGCGGCACGGAACGGTGTGTTCCGCGTGCTGGAAGCCTGGGCCTGGGCTCGCTGCGGCCCGTAGTGATTCTGGAAGGCCCTGACGGCGGCTTCAATGCGGGTCTCGTATCCCAGGCGCGAGTCGTGCTCGTCCAGTTGCAGCACCAGATAGGGCTTGCCGTGGGACTCCATGAGCTGCTCGAAATAGTGCAGCAGGAAGGAATCCGGCGAGCACTTGAAGGAAGTGACGAGGACGGGGTAGGCCCCCGGCGTCCGCGCGGCGACCTCCGCGGCCTCCAGAATCCGCGCGGCGTGCTGCCAGTGGACTTCCTCGAGGATGGGCTGCAGGCAGGCCACATCCTCCGGACCGAACGACAGCATGTCCTGATAGAAGACCGGCACCCCCAGCGAGGCGAAGATCTGGGGAATGCGCTTGTTCATGTGTGGAGAGAGCACGGAGTAGGGTCGGCCCAGCAGCATGACGTGGAAACCCTCCCGCGCTTGGGTCTCCCGGGCGTAGAAGTCGCGGAGTTTGGCCGTTCCCTCCTTCTGGACGGCTGCGGCCTCCTCGAACGCCGTGGACACGTCGAAGAAGGACACGCCCCCGGGGACCACCGCCCGGAGCGTACGATACAACTCGGCCTTCGTGAACAATCCGCCGTACAAGGAATGCACCAGTGGGGTCAGGAGACGTCCCTGCTCTTCCTGTGAGCAGAGACCTGACCCCAGGCTCGGCGCGAACTGCGTGAAATAACAGAACTGGCGGCGACCGACCTGGTCGGCCGGCTTGACCTCGAGGTAGAAGGGGAGGAACACGAGATCGGCCCGGTCCACCAGGTACCGGACGTGGGCGTGCAGCGCAGTCAACGGTGCGCAGAACTCCGCGCCCGCCAGGTGTCGGCCGTCCTGAAAAGCGTCGGCGTAGCGCTCGCTCGTTACCGTTACGATCCCCAACCGATGGAAGAAGTGTCGCCAGAACGGCAGGTCTTCGAAGAGGTGGAGGGCCGCCGGAAGACCCACACGTATGGCCTTGCGGGGCTCGCGGACGAGCGGTGGCGGGAAGGCGCGTCGCCGCACCTTCAGCAGGTCGAAGCCCGTGGTGTTGTTCTCCACGTGCCGTTTGGTCTCGTAGTCGCGCCCACAAAGGAAGCCGTAGGCCACGGTGTCACCTCCGACTTCCGCCACGCTGAGCTTGCAGTGGTTGGTGCACAATTCGCACGTCTCGGAGCGCACCGGAATGCGATTGCGGTGGACGTCCAGGCCGCGAAACCGTGACACCGATGCTCCCTCGTCCTTCAGCGTGAGGGCGGCCCCCAGAGCGCCCGCGAGGTGACAGTACTGGGACACGTGGATGGGCTTGCCCAACTTCTGCTCGAAGGCCGCCACCAGGGCGCGGTTGCGGGCCGTGGCACCCTGGAATACCACCACGTCGCCGATGGCGGACTCGAGAGCCACGTTCTTCAGGTAGTTTTCCCTCACGGAGTGGAGTACCGCGGCCAGTACCTGGCCCCGCTCGTAGCCCTCGGTCATGTAGTGGTTGAGGTCCCGCTCCATGAAGACCGTGCAGCGTTGGCTGGCCAGGGGCGAGGCGTGGCCCTCGGTGCGCTCTCCGTATTCGGCCAAGGAGACGTCCAGGCGCTTGGCTTGTTCCTCGATGAAGCTGCCGGTGCCGGCGGCGCACACGTTGTTCATGACCGAGAGGGTCACGCGCCCGTCCTTCAGGGTGGTGAATTTCGAATCCTGACCGCCGATCTCGAGGATCGTGTCAACGCCGGGATGGAGCTCCACCGCGGCCCGTGCGTGGGCCGTGATCTCGTCCAGCACCACGTCCGCTCCCAGAATCGTCCCCACGAACTTCCGCCCTGCGCCAGTGGTGGCCATGCCCGCGAATCGCAACTCCACTCGTCGCGAATCGGCCCACGTGGTGATGCCCTCCAGGATGAGTTGCGCCGCCTCGAGAGGGCGCCCGGCGGTCGCGGTGTAGAATCCCGCGAGAACCCGTCCGTCGCGGTCCGTGGTCACCGCCTTGGTGCTGGTGGAGCCGACATCCACGCCGAGGTAGACGTCATGCGCGCGGCCGGACTCCAACTCGCGATAGACGTCCACCTCCAGGGGGTGGGAATGCGATACCTTCCGACCGTGGTGGAGCGTGGACTCCAGGCTGGTGAAATCCGGATAGCTGGAAAGGCGGAGCTCCAGGGCCTCGTGCTCGCAGCCCCGGGCCCCCGCCGCCCTGCCCAGCACGTCCTCCGGGGAACGAGCCGTCGCCCGTCGACCTCCCCGGATTTCGTCGAGCCCTCGCAGGGCTGCGCCCGCGGCTCCCAGCGGGAGATCCGACGCCACCGAAATCTCCAGGCCGACCATGTCCCGGAGATGGCGGACGACGGCTTTGTTCTTGGCCACGCCTCCGGCCAGCACCAGCGGGCCCAGCACCTTCTCTCCAGTGAACAGGGTATCCGCGATGTTCTTGGCCACTCCGCGGCACAGGCCGTCGCAGATGGCTTCCAGCCCGAATCCCTCCTGCTGGGCGTGGGCCAGATCCGTCTTCGCGAAGACCGCGCATCGGGAGGCGATCTTGGGGACGGTCCCCCGATTGGCCAGGGCAAGGTCGGCCAGAACGGCGGACCCGTCGAGGTTGAGGCGACGCGCCTGCTGATCCACGAACCCGCCGGTGCCCGCTGCGCACGGAGGGTTCGCCTTGAAGCTCAGGTACTCTCCGGCCTCGTCGAAGCGGATCAGCCCGAAGCGCTCTCCGCCCACCACCAGAATGCTCCGTGCACGGGGATGGAATCGGCGGACCGCCGTGATGAGGCACACCTGATTGTCGAAGCGTGCGTCGGCCCGAAGGAACGCCGGAGCCGACGTGGTGGAGGCGACGAAGCCGAGAGACCGGGGGTCCACCTGGCCGAGGACGCCCGTCAGGGCAGCCTCCACGTCACCATGGTGGAGTCGGTAGTGCGCACCCAAAACCTCGCCGTCGGAACCGAGCTCCACCGCTGAGATGGAAACGGCCCCGACGTCCACGCCGAGAACACGAACACCCGGGCGAACCAAGGGCATAGGAAGGCCGCAACTGGGGAGGGCCTCCCCTCAAGGTACCGCCTCCGAGCTGCGGTCTGAAGGGCGAGGAACGCCCTGGCGGGTCCCCATGCATCCCCGGGGACCCGCCTGAGAGCGTGTCGTCCCAAGAACCGCCTAACCGATTCGGGAGGTCAGAAGCCCCCGCCCCTCAACATGGCGATCCTTTCCCTGAGGCCATCGCAGAGTTTGGCGTCCATCACGTCCGGATCCGCCGCACTTTCAGCGCGATCGAGGAGCAGGTTGGCTTTCCCGTATTCCCCCCGGCGAGCCGAAACGATGGCGGCGGCCAGGTAGACCTCCCCTGCCCGGAAGTTGTCCTTTATCTCCAGAGCCAGGTCTGCTGCCCTCTCCATGTAGAGCTGGGCCTCCCGCAGGTTCCCGAGGGACTCGGACACGACACCCGCCATCCAGAAGTCGTTCATCCGCATCGGGTCGTCCTTCGGAGCGACGCCGGCGGCTTTCACATGGAGCCGTACGACCTTATCCCAATTGCTATTGCGAGTGGAATAGAGCTCCGCTGCTTCGGCTCTGAGGGAGTTGGCCTCCGCCAGGGCTGCCGCATGTCCGTCGTTGTCCGCGGCGGGCTGCTGGCCGGTCGCGGGAACGGTGACGGCAAGCGATAACGCCAGGATGCCGGCGCAGATCGCGCCGATTCGGACTTTCTTCATGGTGACACCTCATACGGTCCTGAGACGATGGAATCGGATCACGCCCCGCGTCCGCGCGATCCCTGGGTGGCCCGTCGCCCGAGCGCACGAGGCCAGTGTAAACAGGGAGGGTGACGCAGGTATGACTCCCGCATCAGATGACCGTCACCGGGGTCTCACCTCGAGCCCCAACCCCCCTCGCCGGTGCGTTGACGTGACCGTAGACTCACCTGGTGCGGAAAAACCCCACGTCCCGCTC
>DATHZE010000138.1:0-5596 GCA_035458765.1 Longimicrobiales bacterium | reverse complement strand
AACCGCAGCAGAAAGGCCACAGCAAGCGTCGCCGTCGTGGCGACCGCATAGACCAAAGCCGCCACCCGGCGCCGGTTGGCGTGGGCGAAATCGAACATGGGGGTGAGGCGCGACGTCATCCGAGAGCCGCTCGCGGACTCCGCGGGGTCCTCCCTTGACCGGTCACGCTCACGTGGATCATCCTCCCCTCATGTACGTGAAAACGAAGGACGCTTCTTCCTAAGAAGCCCCTCCGGAACTCACAGAACTTCAAGCACGTAAACTACTTCTGGGCCTGCGTGGGTGAAAGGGACCCCAGGAAGCGGACGAGAACCCCATCCGAGCGGACGACCGCATCTGCGGTCAGGTGGCATCCTTGGGGTGGAATTGGGCGAAGTCTATATCGCCACCGAATTGAGCTAGAGCGTCCGCGCTTCAGCCTCGCCCCGATCCACCAGGGCCCGGAAGTAGGGAATCGTCTTCCCCAGGCCGGCCGCAAGCGACACCTGCGGTTCCCACCCCAGGACGGTCCTGGCCACCGTGATGTCGGACCGCCGCACCTTGGGATCGTCCACGGGCAGCGCAAGGTGGCGCACCTCCGAGCTGCTGCCCGTTTCCCGGATGACCTCCTCGGCCAGCTGCCGGATGGTGAACTCCCCCGGGTTGCCGACGTTCACCGGATCCACGTACTCCGAGTGGAAGAGACGGAAGATGCCATCGACCTCGTCGGTGGCGTAGCAGAACGAGCGGGTCTGGGTCCCGTCCCCGTAGAGCGTGATGGGCTCGTTCTTGAGAGCCTGGACGATGAAGTTGGACACGACCCTACCGTCGGCGGGACGCATGCGCGGCCCATAGGTGTTGAAGATCCGTACGATGCGGGTGTCCAAGCCGTGGTGGCGGTGGTACGCCATGGTCATGGCTTCGGCGAAGCGCTTCGCCTCGTCGTAGACGCCCCTGGGTCCAACCGGGTTCACGTTCCCCCAATACGTCTCGACCTGGGGATGCACGGCCGGGTCCCCATAGACCTCGCTGGTGGAAGCCAGCAGAAAGCGGGCCCCCTTGGCCTTTGCGACGCCCAAAGCGTTGTGGGTTCCCAGGCTCCCGACCTTGAGGGTCTGGATGGGAAGCTCCAGATAGTCCACGGGGCTGGCCGGCGACGCGAAGTGAAGGACCCCGTCCAGGTCCCCGGCGATCTCGACGGGCCGGGAGATGTCGTGCTCGACGAGCTCGAAGTTGCCCAGCCCCATCAAGTACTCGGCGTTCGCCCTGGAACCGGTGATGAAGTTGTCCAGCCCCACCACCTGGTGGCCTTCGCCGAGAAAGCGCTCCGCCAGGTGGGAACCCAGGAATCCGGCGGCGCCGGTGATGAGGATGCGCACGATCTAGGCTCCCGAGGGCGCCGAGGAGCGCCTTCCGATACAGTGGTATTCGAAGCCCCGCTCGGCCATGTCGTCGGGATTCCAGAGGTTCCGGCCGTCGAAGACCAGGGCCCGCTTCATGGCCCCCTTCATGCGGGCGAAGTCCGGGCGACGGTACGGCTGCCACTCGGTATGGACCACCAGGGCGTCGGCTCCGTCCAAGGCCTGGTAGTTCGACGTAGCATAGCTCACGCGGTCGCCCAGATGCCTGGAGGCCTCCTCCATGGCGACCGGATCGTGGGCCACGACCCGAGCCCCCCGCTCGAGCAGACCGTCGATGGTGACCAGGCTCGGCGCCTCGCGCATGTCGTCGGTGTTGGGCTTGAACGCCAGACCCCAGACGGCCACGGTCTTCCCGGACAGATCGTCACCGAGGAGCGCGACGAGCCGGTTCAGGAGCACCCGCTTCTGGGCCGCGTTCACGTCCTCCACCGCCTGGAGTATCGAGGCGTCGGCCCCCAGATCGGTCATGGTCCGAACCAGGGCCTTCACGTCCTTGGGGAAGCACGACCCCCCGTAGCCGGCCCCTGGATACAGGAACGCATGGCCGATGCGCGCGTCGGAGCCTACCCCCTTCCGCACCGCGTTGATGTCGGCGCCGGTACGCTCGCAGAGCTGCGCGATGGCGTTCATGAAGGAGATGCGGGTGGCCAACATGGCGTTGGCGGCGTACTTGGTGATCTCCGCCGAGGGCACGTCCATGATGAGGATGGGTGCCCCACCTCGGACGAAGGGCTCGTACAGGTCCCGGAGGACCTCCGCCGCGAGTTCCGAGTCCACGCCCAGAACCACACGGTCGGGCTTCATGAAGTCGTCCACGGCCGCCCCTTCCTTGAGGAACTCGGGGTTGGAGCACACGTGGACGGAGAAGTCGGTGTGGGCTTCGATCTCCGCCCGCACCAGCTCCGCGGTTCCCACGGGCACCGTGCTCTTCGTGATGACGATCTTCTCGCCCTGCATGGACTGGCCGATGGTACGGGCCACGGCCAACACGTGCTGGAGATCGGCGGAGCCGTCCTCGCCGGGAGGCGTCCCCACGGCGATGAAGATGATGTCAGAGACCCGCACGGCTCCCGGCACGTCCGTGGTGTAGCTCAGACGGCCCGCGGCCAGGTTCCGCTCGATGAGCGGCCCGAGGCCGGGTTCGTAGATGGGCACGCCGCCGGCCTGGAGGAGGGCCACCTTGGATTCGTCGATGTCGGCGGAAACCACGTCGTTTCCGGACTCGGCGAGACAGGCGCCCAGAACAAGCCCCACGTAGCCGGAGCCAATGACGGCAACTTTCATGAGATGCTCACTCGATCATTCGAAGAAGGCACGGATGGCCTGGGCCACCCGGGTCAGACGTTCTTCACCCAACTCGGGGAAGATGGGCAAGGAGAGAACCTCTTCACAGAGGGCCTCGGTGACGGGAAGCTGGCCCACCCTTCCGCCCAAGTCGGCGAAGCACGCCTGGAGATGCAGGGGGACCGGGTAGTAGACACCGGCCCCGATCCCGTGTCCCGCCAGGTACTCCCTGAGCTCGTCCCGGCGCGGAGTACGGACGGTGTACTGGTTGAAGACGTGGACGTTGCCCGGGACCACCCTCGGCACGACCAGGTCATCGATCCCGTCCAGAAGGCCGTGATACCTGCAGGCGTTCTCGCCGCGCTTGGCGGCCCATGCGTCCAGGTGGGGCAGCTTCACCCGGAGCACCGCCGCCTGGAGCGCGTCGAGCCGGGAGTTCGTACCCACCATCTCGTGATGGTACATCTGGCGCCCGCCGTGGACCCGGAGCTTGGCGACCTTGTCGGCGAGGGCGTCGTCGTGGGTCGTGACGAGCCCCCCGTCACCGAACCCTCCGAGGTTCTTGGTGGGGAAGAACGACAGCGCGCCCGCATCGCCCACGGCGCCGGCCATGCCGTCCGGAGAGCTGGCCCCGATGGCCTGCGCGGCATCCTCGAGGACGAAGACACCCTTCCCGGCCGCCCAGGCCCGAATCTCCGCCATGGGGGCCATCTGACCAAACAGGTGAACGGGGATCACGGCCGCGGTCCGGTCCGTGAAGGCCGCGTCGATGGTCGCCGCGGTGACGTTGAACGTCTCCGGGTCCACGTCGCAGAACACAGGGCGGAAGCCCGCATTCCACACGGCGCCGGCCGTGGCGAAGAACGTGAAGCCCGGCACGATGACGTCGGAACCGGGCTCGGCGTCCAGGGCCTTGAGGGGCAAGAGGAGCGCATCGGTGCCCGATGCGCATCCGATGGCGTGTCTCACCCCCAGGTAGGCTGCCAGCTCGGCCTCGAGCGCCTCCACCTCGGCGCCCAGCACGAAGCGCTGGCTCCGTACCACGCGCAGGACCGCGTCGTCCAACTCGGTTTGGAGTGACTCGTACTGCGGGGCGAGATCGAGAAGAGGGACGTTCATGGGATCGAAGCGGCCTCAGTCAACAGGCAGGGGAAAGATCCGAACCCTGAAGATGGCCTCTGCACCGCCGAACCGGGAGGTCAGGCCGCTTCCAGGCGATCCAGTCTCCGCTCCACGGACTCCCGGCTTGCGAGGATGGACTCGGCGTTGAGTTGGATGAGGTACCGGTTCTGCTCCACGGTGACCTCGACGGCGGACAGGCGCGCCTCGATGGCGCCGAGACGTCCCTCGATGGCTTCGAGACGTCCCTCCATGGCGCCGAGACGTCCCTCGAGCGCTTCGAACTTCCCCGCCAGGAAGTCGATCAGTTCGCCGTATCCGCCGGAGCTCATGGGTGCAAGATAGGCCGACCGACCTCCCCCCACCATGTCCGGTTGGGTCACCGATACCGTCCCCCTACCTGGCCGCCCTCAACTCGAACAGCTGGTCCCGCAGCAGGGCCGCGCGTTCGAAGTCCAGCGCCTCGGCGGCAGCCTCCATCTCCTTCTCCAGAATCTTGACGTACTCCTCCCGGTTCAGCTCGTCGGCATAGGTGGAGGCGGCCTCTGCCACCCGGGCGGGCGCTTCGCGGGCGTCTGCCACCCGGGTGCTGAACTCGATCTCCTCGATGCTCTTGCGGATCGTCTCGGGGGTGATGCCGTGCTCGAGGTTGTGGGCGACCTGGATGGCCCGGCGCCGGTTGGTCTCGTCCAGGCACTGCTGCATGGAGCGGGTGACGCGATCGGCGTACATGATGGCCCGGCTTTCCACGTTCCGGGCGCACCGCCCGATGGTCTGGATGAGGGAGCGGGCATCGCGGAGGAAGCCCTCCTTGTCGGCGTCGAGGATGGCCACCAGCGACACCTCGGGAAGGTCCAACCCCTCCCGCAACAGGTTGATGCCCACCAGGACGTCGATCTTGCCCAGGCGCAGGGAACGGATGATGGCCATGCGCTCGATGGTGTCCACCTCGGAGTGCATATAGCTCACCCGAACCCCCACGCTCTGGAGGTATTCGGAAAGGTCCTCGGCCATGCGCTTGGTGAGCGTGGTGACCAGGACGCGCTCTCCCTTCTTCTCCCGGTCACGGATCTCGGCCAGAAGATCGTCCACCTGCCCCTTCACCGGGCGCACCTCCACTTCGGGATCCACGAGACCCGTAGGTCGGATGATCTGCTCCACCACCACGCCGCCGGCCCGCTTCAGCTCCCATTCGCCAGGGGTGGCCGAGGCGTAGATCACCTTGTTCAGCACCGACTCCCACTCGTCGAACTTGAGGGGGCGGTTGTCCAGGGCGCTGGGAAGGCGGAAGCCATGCTCGATGAGGGTGAGCTTCCGTGAGCGGTCCCCGTTGTACATCCCGTTGATCTGGGGGATGGATGCGTGGCTCTCGTCCACGATCATGAGGAAGTCGTCGGGGAAGTAGTCCAGAAGGCACGCCGGGCGCTCGCCGGGCTTCCGGTGGCTCGTGTAGAGAGAGTAGTTCTCGATACCGGGGCACGTCCCGATCTCCTTCATCATCTCGAGATCGAAGTTGGTGCGCTGCTCGAGCCGCTGCGCCTCCAGGAGCTTGCCGTCCTCACGAAAGCGGGCCAACTGCCCCGCCAGCTCGTCGCGGATGAGGGGAAGCATCTGGTCGATGGTCCGTCGTTGCGTGACGTAGTGGGAAGCCGGGTAGATCGAGGTCCGCGGCAGCTCGGTGATGATCTCGCCGGTGAGGGGGTCGAAGCGGCTGATGCGCTCCACCTCGTCGCCCCAGAGCTCCACCCGGACGGCCTGCTCGTCGTAAGCCGGGAATATCTCGATGGTGTCGC
>DATHZE010000137.1:0-6366 GCA_035458765.1 Longimicrobiales bacterium | reverse complement strand
CCATTTCACCCTTCTGGAGACCCTGCGCTACGTGGTGGGTCTCACTGGCTCCAAGCAGGGGTGTGACAAGGGAGACTGCGGGGCCTGCACGGTCCTCCTGGATGGGGTACCCACCCTGTCGTGCCTGACGCCGGTGCAGGCTGCGGAGGGGAGAGAGGTGGTGACCGTGGAAGGGCTGGCCGCTCCGGACGGCCCACACCCCCTGCAGGACGAATTCGACCTCTACGGCGCAGCCCAATGCGGGTTCTGCACTCCGGGCATCCTGTGCTCCGCCGCGGCACTCCTCGCGCAGACTACGGAGCCCACCCGTGAGGAGATCCGGGACGCTTTGGCTGGAAACCTGTGCCGGTGCACCGGATACGCGAAGATCTACGATGCGGTGGAAGCAGCCGCCGCCAGGATGCGTCAGGCTATCGGGGACTCTAAATCCAAGTCCGACCAACAGTTGCGGAACCACGACCAGCGGAGGGTTGGAGGGGCCGAGGAGGGGACGGGATGAGCGCCAAGGCCCGTAACACCAAGTCGGACCAACACTTGATCGGTTTTGCACAGCGCAAGGTGGAAGGACTGGACAAGTCCACCGGGCGGGCGGTCTATACGGACGACATCCAGCTGCCCGGCATGCTCCACGGAAAGATCCTGCGGAGCCCCCACCCCCATGCCCGTATCGTGTCCATCGATGCGTCGGCGGCCCTGGCGCTCGACGGCGTGCACGGGGTGATCACCGGCCGGGACATGCCCACCACCTACGGTGTCATTCCCTGGACGCCCGACGAGTACCCCTTGGCCCTGGACCGCGTTCGGTATATCGGGGACGGCGTGGCGGCGGTGGCGGCGGTAGACGAGGACACCGCCTTGCGCGCGCTCTCCCTCGTCCGCGTGGAATACGAGGAGCTTCCGGCCTTCCTGGATCCGTTCGCGGCCCTGGCCGCCGACGGCAGCACTCCGTACGTGCACGACGCCAGGAAGGACGGTTGGAACGGGAACATCACGAAGACGGTCCAGCTCGAGTTCGGCCAGGTGGACCGACTCATGGACGAGTCCGCCGTGGTGGTGGAGGGCGAGTACTTCTTCGAGGGCACGACCCACACCCCCATCGAGCCCCACTGTGCCATCGGGCTTTGGGAGCCGGACGGACGGACGCAGGACGGCGCCATCCCGCTTCCGGGATCCCGAGCAGGCAAGCTGACCGTCTGGTCCGCCACACAGGTGCCCCACTACCTCCACCGCGAGCTGGCTCGAGTGCTGGAGGTGGATCCGGCCCGTGTCCGGGTCCTCCAGCCCCTCGTGGGGGGCGCCTTCGGGGGCAAGAGCGAGCCCTTCGACCTGGAGTTCTGCGTGGGCCTCCTGGCCATGCGGACCGGCCGACCCGTGAAGATCCTGTACACCCGGGAAGAGGTGTTCTACGCACACAGGGGCCGCCATCCCTTCCACATGAAGTACCGCACCGGCTGTGACGCGGAGGGGATGCTCCGGAGCGTGGACGCCAAGATCCTCCTGGACGGGGGTGCCTACGCGTCCTTCGGCCTGGTGACCACGTACTACTCCGGTCAGCTCCTTTGCGCGCCCTACGCCATGCCGGCGTACCGATTCGACTCCACGCGGGTCTACACGAACAAGCCCGCCTGCGGGCCCAAGCGGGGGCACGGCTCGGTTCAGCCCCGGTTCGCCTTCGAGGTCCAGCTCGACAAGCTGGCGGAGAAGGTGGGCTTGGATCCCATCGAGATGCGGCGGCGGAACTTCATCGGCAGCAACACGCGCACGGTGAACGAACTCCGCATCACGTCCAACGGATTCCTGGAGTGCCTGGAGGCGGTGGAGGGCGCCAGCGGCTGGAAGGAGCGGTTCCGGAAGCTCCCCTTCGGACGTGGCCTGGGGGTGGCGGGGTCCACCTACATCTCAGGGACGAACTATCCCATCTATCCCAACGAGATGCCCCAGTCCGCTGTCCAGATGCAGATTGACCGATCGGGTCGGGTTGCGGTCTTCAGCGGCGCCAGCGAAATCGGACAGGGGTGCGACACCCTGGTGGCCCAGATCGCCGCGGAGGAGATGGGCGTGCCCATGGAGCACGTGCGGGTCTATCGAGGCGACACGGACTTCACGCCGGTGGACCTGGGCGCCTATTCGAGCCGCGTCACCTTCATGCTGGGCAACGCGGCAATCGATGCCGCGCGCAAACTGCGCGTCCTGGTTCAGGAAGCGGTGGCGGAGGAGTGGCAGGTGGAGCCCGGCGAGGTTTTCCTCGCAGGAGGCTCGGCGCTGTGGGCGCCCGACACGGCACGCCAGATGTCCATCCGTGAAGCGTTCCACCTGGCTGAGGCGAAATTCGGCACGCTCGGCAGCACGGGTTGGTACAACACCCCCAAGGACGTCCACGGCGACTACCGTGGTGGCACGATCGGCGCCTCACCGGCCTACTCTTTCACGGCTCACGTGGCCGAGGTGGAGGTCGACGTGGACACCGGCACCGTGGAGGTGAAGAAGATCTGGATCGCTCACGACTGCGGGCGTGCCCTCAACCCGGTTCTGGTGGAGGGACAGATGGAGGGCTCCGCCTACATGGGGTGCGCCGAGGCCATCATGGAAGAGCACGTCTTCAAGGATGCGGATCACGGACGCGCTGGCCTGCACAACGCTCCGTCCCTGCTGGACTACCGCATTCCCACCAGCCTGGATACGCCGGAGCTGGAGTCCCTCATTGTGGAGTCCATCGACCCCGAAGGGCCGTATGGCGCCAAGGAGGCGGGGGAGGGACCCCTTCACCCGTCGATTCCCGCCATCGCCAATGCCATCTACGACGCCGTGGGCGTGCGCATGGACCGGCTCCCGTTCTCACCCCCGGCGGTGTGGCGTGCCCTTGAAGCCGCGCGCGCGGCGGGCACCCTGTGCAAGCCGGCGGCACCGACCTCCGGCCGAAAGGCCGGGAGGGCGCGATGACCCCCCGTTCCGTCACGTGCGCGGCCGTGATGGCCGGGGCATTGAGCGCTCTCGTGGCTGCGCCGGTCCCCGCGGTGGCGCAGCTTTCCGGGTCGTCCTGGGATGATGCCGACTGGTCCGTATTCCACGACAAGGTGCGGTGGGCCCTGGAGGCCAGGCTCGACACCCTGCCCCTGGGCGAGACCGTGGCCGCGATGGGACGCTCCTTCGTTGGAACGGCCTATGTGGCGCGCACGCTGGAACCCGAGGGACCGGAGCACCTCGTCATCAACTTCCGGGGACTCGACTGCGTGACGTTCGTGGAGACCGCCCTCTCGCTGGCACGGTTCGTACGCCTGCCGGAGGCGGCGAAGCTGCTGGAGGCGCGTGTGCGGGCTGAAGACCGCTATGAAGAGCTTCTCGCCCAGGTCCGATATCGTGCCGGCCTCCTCGACGGCTATCCGAGCCGGCTGCACTACTTCAGCGACTGGATCGCCGACGCACAGGCCAAAGGCTTGGTCACCGATGTGACGCCGAAACTGGGGGGCGTGATCGATTCGGAAGCCGTGGATTTCATGAGTACCCATGCAGAGGCCTACCGGCAGCTCTCGGATCCGGAGAACCTCGCGGCCATCCGCGCGACGGAGACCCGTCTCACGAGCCAGGGTCGCTGGTACGTGCCCGAGGAAGGGCTGGAGGCGGCGGCTTCGTCCATCCACAACGGCGACATCATCGCGGCCACGAGCACCGTAGCGGGATTGGACGTGGCACATACGGGTGTGGCCCTTTGGGTCGAAGGAACGCTCCGTCTGCTGCACGCCCCCTTGGTGGGAGACTCCGTGCAGGTCAGCGAGGAGAGTCTGCCCCAGAGGATCCGCCGGATCCCGGGACAGGACGGCATCCTCGTGGCTCGCCCCGGATGGGAGTGGTAGCCGGATGCTCCGACTCCCTCCGTTCCGCTATCACCGTCCCTCGTCGCTGGACGAGGCCGTGGCGCTCCTGGGTGAGCACGTGGGAGACGTCATGCCCGTGGCCGGAGGCACGGACCTCATTCCCAACATGAAGCACAGGCTCTTCGAGCCGGGGCATCTGGTGGCTCTCAAGGGCATCCCCGAGTTGAGGGGGGTGCGCCAGGAAGATGGATATCTCCGCATCGGGGCCGGTGAGACCCTCTCGGCGGTGGCTTCGGACCCGGCGGTGCTGAGTCGATTCCCCGCGCTCGCGGACGCCGCAGGGCACGTTGCGGGGCCCCAGCTTCGGAACATGGGAACCATCGGCGGGAACCTGTGCCTCGATACCCGGTGCACCTACTACAACCAGACCGAGTTCTGGCGGCAGGCGCTGGGCTACTGCCTCAAGAAGGACGGCACGGTGTGTCACGTCACCAAGGTCGGGAGGAAGTGCGTGGCCGCCCACTCGGCGGACACCCCACCGGTGCTCATGGTGTTGGGCGCCGTCGCGGTCCTGAGGGGACCGGGAGGGCGGCGGGAGATCCCGGTTCGGGACTTCTTTCTCGCCGACGGCATCAGCAACACGAGGCGCGACCCATCCGAGCTGGTGACCGAGATCCGCATTCCCCTCGAGGCCGCTGCGCGCCGGAGTGCCTACGCCAAGCTGCGTCAACGGAAGTCCATCGACTTTCCTCTCCTCACGGTGGCGGTGTCGGCGGACATGGATCCGGATGGGACCGTGCGCAGCGTCGAGGGTGTGGTCACCGCCCTCGGTGCGCGTCCCCGGGAGCTGACGGGGTGGAGCGATGTGGCCGGGGGTCGGAGGCTCGACGAGCAGTTGATGGAGGAGCTGGCCCAACGGGCTCACAAGCAATGCCATCCCCTCGAGAACATCATTGTCGATCCCGAGTGGCGCCGCGCCATGGTGCCCGTGTACGTCCGGCGTGCCCTCGAGCAGTTGAGGGCTTGAGGCATCTCCTCACGGGACCGAGGCGCTTGGCGGCCAGCTAGGCGGTGGTCCGCTCCAGCCCGATCTCCAACGAGGCCGCCATGAGCCCCGAGCGAGCGTTCCCCACCCGCTCCACCACCGCGTCCACGCCATCGTGGACCGCCCGAGCCACGTCGGCGAAGATCGCGTCGGTGGTGGCGGGGGTGGCGGCGGCCATGAGAGTGAAGAAAGCCCGAGCCATGCCCAGGCTGGCCACGATTTCGGGCAGGACCTCGAACTCGGCGTCGGCGGCCTGGATGTTCTCTGTGTCGCCAAGGCGCACTTCGTGGATGGGCTGGTTCGCGCCGCACACCATCCGGCGGATGCCGTGACGGGCGAGTTGGGCCAAGCGACGAGAGTCCACCGATCCTGAGATGGCGGCGGGGATGAACAGGTCTGCCTCGCCGCGATAGGCGAACTCGCGCTCGGGTCCCACCAGGAGGTGGGGGTGCGGCGGAAGGACGCGCCCTTCCCGGCGCCGCAGGAGGTCCTCCACCGCCGCGGCGTCCAAGCCTTCGGGGCTCACCAGCCCGCTGTTCGCATCGAGGATGCCTGTGATGCGAGCACCCATGCGGGCGACGTAGAGCGCCGCAGCGGCCCCCACATTGCCGAAGCCCTCCACGACGACCCGGGCTCCCTCCAACGTCTCGCCCCGCAGTTCTGCCAGTCGCGCCGCCGCCTGGGCCACGCCCCACCCCGTAATGAGGTCGGAAACGCTGAAATCGGCGCCCGGGACCCCGTAGTCCGGGCCGGCCGCCTGGGCCAGACCCATCCGCAAGTTGGTGAAAGCCTGCTCCACGGCGGCGCCGGAGAGGCCGAGATGGCCCCGGACGATGCCCTCCTGGGGGTGCACGATCCCGAGCTCCGCGCACAGGGGCACCACGTCCCGCTGCTCGTCCACGTTCACGTCCCCGCCGGTCCCATACCGATCCTTGAGCAGGGGGCGCATCGCGGTGTACCAGCGACGGAGAACGTCGGTGCGCCGAGGGTCCCTGGGGTCGAAGTCGATGCCCGACTTCCCCCCGCCGATGGGCGGACCCGAAAAGGCGAACTTGAGCTGCATGGCCTTGGCGAGGTACGTCACCTCTTCTCGGGTGACGCCGACGCGCATGCGCGTGCCGCCGCCGGCGGCCCCTCCACGAAGAGAGTTGAGCACCAGCCAGCCCCGGGCCTCACTGTCCGGGTCGTGCCACTCCACCACTTGGTAGGGTGGGGTCTCGAGGTATGCGCCGTAGCGCTCCCAGACCGAGGCGCTCATGGGTTCTCCGACCTGATTGGGATGGTCCAAGCGTAGATGGGGACGGTGCGCTCAAGGGCCCGTCATCGTAGGATGGGACCCGTCGTGTGCCCCAGGCAACCCGGGGCCGCGCGCGACCCACGGACAGGGAGTCACATGGCGATCCAGAGAAACATCAGCGGGAGAGGCCAAACCATCGGGTTGTGGGTCGGCTTCGTGGGCTTCCTGTTCCTCATGATGGTCCCCATCGACCCCTCCAACGTGCCGGCGAG
>DATHZE010000136.1:0-3316 GCA_035458765.1 Longimicrobiales bacterium | reverse complement strand
CGGACGGTCTACCAGGCCTTCATGACCGCCGCGACCCTGTCCATCGGCGTGATGGCGCCCCTGGGGTATCTCCTGGCGCCGTGGCTGTTGAATCTGGTCCAGGCGGCGCCGGAGGTGCAGGCCGAGGCGCTCCCGTACCTGCGCATCATGTTCGTGTTCAGCTTCGGCATGATGATGTTCTTCATGACGGGCGGCGCGTTCCGTTCCGCGGGCGACGCCCAGACGCCGCTGCGCCTGGGCATCGTGCTCACGGTGCTGAACATCGTCCTCAACGTCGTCTTCATCCGCGGTATGGGGCCCATTCCGGCGTTCGGCACCAAGGGCGCCGCCATGGGGACGGTCATCGCCGGCGGCGTGGTGAGCATGATCGTCCTGGGGCTGCTCCTGTCGGGGCGGGCCGTGGTGACGTTCCGCGGGCTGACCCAATGGAAGCCGGACCTCACCATCATCAAGGAGCTCTTCCGCTTCGGGCTCCCCACGGGGGTCCAGGGCGTGGCCATGAACGTGGGCGGCGTCTTCTTGCTGCGCTTCATCGGTGGGCTACAGCAGAGCGCCGAGGCGCAGGCCGCCTACGCCGTGAGCTACGTGGAGCTGTTCAGCTTCATCACGTGGACGTCGGTGGGGCTCATGGGCGCCACCGCCGCGGTGGCGGGGCAGAACCTCGGGGCGGGCAAACCCGAGCGGTCCGTCCATGCGGTGAAGGTGGCCTCGGGCATCGGGCTCACCGTGGCCGCGGCGTTGGGGGCCGCGTTCGTCCTGTTCCCCCGGGCCCTCCTGGGCATCTTCGGCATGAACGATCCCGCCGTGGCCGACCTGGGGGTGCAGCTTTTGCGCTATCTGAGCGTGTCGGGGCTGTTCATCACGGTAGCGCTCACGTACACGGGCGGCCTGCAAGGGACGGGTGACACCAAGAGCCCGCTCTACATCTCCATCATATCGCAGCTGGTCGTGCCTCTTGGCTTCTGCTTCGTCATCGACACGGTTCGCGGGCTGAACCCTGGCGACATCTGGCTTGCCATCGTGCTGGGCCACGCTACACGATGCGCATTGAGCGTGATACGATTCCGTCAGGGCAAATGGCGCGGCATCGAGATCGACATCGCGCCCGCCGCGCCCACGTCAGCCTGACGCACCCTTTCCACCCGACATCCGCGAGGAGTCCCATGGCCAAGCAGTACTGGCTCATGAAATCCGAGCCCGACGTGTACTCCCTCGACGACCTGGAGCGGGACGGGTCGACCCACTGGGACGGCGTCCGCAACTACATGGCCCGGAACAACATGCGGGCCATGAAAGTCGGCGACGAGATCCTGTACTACCACAGCAATGCCAAGCCGCCCGGTGTCGTTGGAATCGCCAGGGTGTGTCGCGAGGCGTATCCGGACCCGTCGCAGTTCGACAAGAAGAGCCGCTACTTCGACGCCAAGTCCAAGAAGGAGGACCCGCGCTGGTCCCTGGTGGACGTGGAGTACGTCGCCCGGCTTCCGCACATCGTGAGTCTGGACGACGTGAAGTCCGAGAAGGCGCTCACCGACATGGAATTGATCCGGTACGGCCGGCTCTCGGTGCAATCGGTGACCAAGTCACAATTCGATCGCGTGAAGAAGATGGGGGGAATGAGATGAGCAGCAGGCTCGTTCGGCTGGCGGTGGCCGCCGCCGTCCGGCCGTCAGCGACCTTTGGACAATGACCCGATCCGCGACGTAGGTTGCGGGCCTTCGCTCCCCCCACACCGCACATCCATGCCGAAGATCCGAGTGTTTTCCTGCATCGCGCTCGCGTTTGCCATCGTATCCTGCACGCCCCCCGAGCCCCCCGCCGACCTGGCCATCCGGAACGTCACGGTCATCGAC
Organism: Longimicrobiales bacterium; assembly: GCA_035458765.1. Classification (GTDB taxonomy): domain Bacteria; phylum Gemmatimonadota; class Gemmatimonadetes; order Longimicrobiales; family Gaopeijiaceae; genus SZUA-318. The sequence continues at coordinate 1,463 of DATHZE010000136.1, read as the reverse complement.
GCGGTGCGCGGTTCACGCGAGGCCCAGACGGTGGTGGTGCGCGACGGACGCATCGAGGCGGTGCAGGCTGCGTCCGACCCTGTGCGGGCCGAGACGTTGGTGGACGGGACCGGCCGGTATCTCATCCCAGGTCTCTGGGACTTCCACGTGCATCTCACCTACGATGCGCGCTTCACCGACGCGATGCCGGGCCTCTTCCTCAACCACGGCATCACCAGCATCCGCGACACCGGAGGTCCCCTGGACCTCCTGGTACCCTTGGTGGAGAAGCTGCGGGCCGAGGGCGCCACGGCGCCGCGCGTGTTCTTCTCGGGCCCGCTCCTGGACGGCGAGTTCGTGGTCTACGACGGCGTCAACAACCCGCTCCTGGGCATCGCGAACCCCGACGTGGAGACGGCGCGCGCCAACATGGCCCGTCTCGCCGAGGCGGGGGTGGACTTCGTGAAGATCTACGAGATGGTCTCGCCGGAGGTCTTTGCGGCCCTGGTGGAGGAGGCGGGCTCGCGGGGCCTCCCCATGGATGGGCACGTGCCGCTCTCCATGCGCGCCCGGGACGTCGGACCGCACGTGCAGTCCCTCGAGCACCTGCGCAACATCGAAATGGACTGCACCTCCCACGCCGAAACCTGGGTGGCCGAGCGGCGCGGCCGTCTCGCCAACCCCGAAGGCGTGCCGGGAGGCAGGCTGCGCTCTCAGCTCCACGAGGCCTATCGCATTCCTTCGGTGGAGTCGTATGACGAGGCGGCGTGCCGGGAGGTCCTGGCGTCCATGGCGTCCACCATCCAGGTGCCCACGCTCCGCCTCAACACCCTGAGCCTCTACTCGCCCTCCCAACGGGCCGACTGGGCCGAGGCCCTGGCCAAGGTGCCGGCGGAGGTCGCCGAGGCCTGGGGCGCGGCCGGGAACGACGGCCGGACCGACACCCGCTACGCAGAGTGGAGTCTCTTCTTGGTGGGGCTCATGCACGACGCGGGCGTTCCCATGGGGGCCGGCACGGACACGCCCATCGGCCTTTCGGTGCCGGGCTACAGCCTGCACAGCGAGTTGGAGATGCTGGTCCGGGCGGGCCTCTCGCCGCTCGAGGCGCTCGAGGCCGCCACGTTGCGTCCCGCGGGGTTCTTCGGCCTCCAGGGCGAGATGGGCACCATCGAGCCCGGCCGGCTGGCGGACTTGGTGCTTCTGTCGGGGAATCCCCTGGAAGACATCACCCAGACGCGGTCCGTTCAGGCGGTGGTGACCAAGGGTCGGCTCCTGGACCGCAGCGACCTGGACGCCCTGGTGAGGTAGACGCCGTATCGCCCCGCCTTGCCAGTGGGGCGCCTCGGCAGGAGGTTGATCGCCCTCCCCTTCGAAGGAGCACACCATGTCGGGATCCATAAGAGCCCCCCTCCCGTGCGCGCTTGGGCTGGCTCTGGCCACCCTGGTGGCCTGGCCCCTTGCCGCCCAGAACGTCCCCGACGCCC
>DATHZE010000135.1:0-23040 GCA_035458765.1 Longimicrobiales bacterium | reverse complement strand
GTGCTATGACGGGTCCCATCTGGACCGCGTTGCTGCGGCGACGTTCACTCGTCGCTTTCTCCAGGTATTGTTCCAAACGGAGGAGGAGGGGCCGGCCGCGAGCCAGGCTGGTGGGAGTTCGAATAGGTGATCCCGGTGCCTTGCCGCGACGGAAGAGTCAACGGCGAGTTCCGCTTCAACGTCTAGGGAAGCCCCGACAGGGCAGGGTTCCCGCCCCGAACGCTCCGGGTTATCTTGATGGGCTGTAAAAAGGATCCCGCTCCTCCACGGGCGCCCAGCCGCGAACTGGCGCCCGGATCGTACGGAGGGGCCCGTCTCAAACCAAACGGACCGAGGGAACGAAGATGCGGCTCTACGAGGTCGTCTACATTCTCGACCCGGCGCTCGACGAGGGCGCCGTCACGGCCAAGCTGGAGAAATTCCATGCTCTGGCCATCGCCAACGGCGGTGAGGTATCCGCCGTGGATCACTGGGGGAATCGGCAGCTCGCATACCCCATCTCGCGGCAGAAGGCCGGCTACTATGTCGTGGCCCACTTCACCGCCGCCGCCGAGGCGCTTCCCGAGTTCGAGCGTCTCCTCCGCCTCGACGACGAGGTGCTCCGGTACCTTCTCGTCCTCAACGAGGGTGAGCCCACCAACGGCATGTCCATTCTCGCCGAGGTGACCAAGCCGGTGTCCGACAAGGACGATGACGACGAGGACGAAGAGGAGGAGGACGATGATGACGACGCTCCGCCCCAGTTTCAGGGTGGACGGGGTCGTCGGCGTCGGATGGAAGGCCCTCCGGTCGAACTCCTGAATTTCAAGGACGTCAACACGCTGTCGCGTTTCCTCACCGAGTCCGGGAAGATCCTTCCCAAGCGGACCACGAAGGTGACGGCGGCCTTCCAGCGTCAGCTGGGCACCGCGGTGAAGCGGGCCCGGTATCTGGCTCTGATCCCCTACACCCGTCGCTTCGAGGCCTAGCCTCTCGTGACAGGCGTCCCACCCGTTTCCGGGCCCCCTTCGCGGGGCCGGGGATGGCCGAGAGCCGCGGCGCTCCTCGGGGTCACGCTGGCCACTTCGGTGGTGCAGCCGTCGGTCCTGATCGGAGTGCCGTTCCTGGCCCTCGGGTTGGTCATGGGAATGCGCCGGGCCGGCGTGTTCGTGGCGGCGGTGGTGCTTGGGATCCTCGTCTTCGGTGGCTCCGACCGTCATGCGTTCTGGTTCCTGGAGAGGGGCTGGGCGGTACTGGCGGGGGGCTGGTTCGTGGTGCTCACCATGCGCTGGCCATCGACCGCTTTCACTGCGAGGGCCATGGGTGCCGTAGCGGGTGCGTGCGGCACGGCAGCCGTGCTCCTCGGGATGCGGGCCGGGGGGTGGGCCACGGTCCAGTGGACCGTGGATGATCGGATGCGGGAGGGCGTGTCCAACGCGCTGGAAGCGTTCCGCCTGCTGCGGGGCGGCGGCGCACTCCCCCCGACCCTGGTTACCGCCGTCTACCAGACGTTGGAGATCCAGACGAGAGTCTTTCCTGCGGTCCTCGGACTCTCGTCCATTGCGGCGTTGGGCGTTGCGTGGTGGGCCTACGTGCGGCTTTCCTCGGGGAGTGACCAGGGGGTGGGCCCCCTGCGCGACTTCCGATTCAACGACCACCTCGTGTGGGTGTTCATCACGGGTTTGCTTCTCATCCTTCCGCGATGGGGAGATTCAGTTGTCCGCGTTGGAGCCAACGCGGTGGTTTTCATGGGTGCCCTCTACGCAGTGCGTGGAGGAGCGGTGATCCTGTTCTTGAGCGGCGGCTTGTCCCTGCTCGGGTACGTCCTGCTCGCGTTCGGTCTCATTTTCGCCCCGCCCTTGGTGCTCTTGGGCGCCTTGGTGTTTGGGCTTGGAGACACGTGGCTGGACGTCCGGAGCAAGGCTGGGCCCAAGGCCGCCTGACGAAACGTCGGAGGAATGATGAAGCTGATCTTGAAGCAGTCGGTGGAGAATCTCGGCGATGCCGGAGACGTGGTGTCCGTGAAGGCCGGATACGGCCGGAACTACCTGGTACCGCAGGGGCTCGCCTACGAGGCGAGTGAGGCGAACATGCGTCGCCTCGAGGAGGAACAGAAGCGGGCCGAAGAGCGCGCTCGCCGCGACTACCTGGAGGCCCGCCGTCGGGCCGCCCAATTCGCCGGCATGTCTCTCACGTTCCATGCGCGCGCCGGGGAAGGTGACGACGCGAAGCTCTTCGGCTCCGTGACCAACGCGGACATCGCCGACCGAGCGAACGCCACGGGCAAACTGGACTTCGAACTCGACAAGCGCGCCGTGGTTCTCGAGGAGCCCCTGAAGGCGCTGGGCTCGTTCGAGGTACCGGTTCATTTGCACGCCGAGGTGGACCTTACGATCCAGGTGCACGTCGAGCGTGAAGAGGGATAGTAGTGTCGCCCCACGAGATGAAGGCGAAGGACATCCCCGCGCCGGTGATGCGCATCGTTGAACTGGCTCAGGAGAGGAAAGCCCACGACGTCGTGGTGCTGGATCTTCGCGGAATCTCGTCGGCCACGGACCACTTCGTGCTGGCCAGCGGCCGATCCGACACTCAGGTCAAGGCGATTGCGGACAACATCATCGAAGAGATGAAGAAGGAGGGGCATCGCCCCGCCCATGTGGAGGGGCTGCAGGGGGGGCGCTGGGTGCTGGTGGACTTCATCGACGCGGTCGTGCACGTCTTCCATCCCCAGGCCAGGGATTTCTACCAGCTCGAGAACCTCTGGGGTGACGCCCCCCGTTGGGCCGCCGAAGAGGTGGAATGAGTCGCGCGGCCGGACGCGGGGCGTGAGCCGTGCGTCCGGCTGCTGGTTTTCAAGCGTTCTTACCGTTTGCTAGCCGGGTCAGGTGCTTCTAACTTGTGGCCGATCAGGCGCATGGACCTGCGCCGCCTTCCATCCGCCCCGCCACCGTCTCCTTCGAGATGGCCGTGGTGGGCCGAGACCTATCCACTGCCAGGGCGTTCATGACCGCTGACCTTCCTGACTGGATTCCCGCCGAGCCGGGGACGCTTCCCGCGTTGCCTGCGGGGGAGGGGCGGCAGGGACGAATCCTGGTGCTGCTGAGCACGGAGGGAGCCCTCTCCGCCGGTTGGGTCGGGAGCGTGTCGGTCGATGTCGTGGAATCGTGGAGCCAGTCCGGAGCCAGGGTGGTGATGGCGGACGCCGGTCTGTCCACGCCTCTTCTCCACGAGGCTCTGGGGATCCAGAACCGGGAGGGACTGGTGGACGCCCTTCGCTGGGGCGTCTCTGTTCAAAGGGTGGTGCAACGTCCCGAGGGCAGGACGTTCCTGGCCATGACGGCCGGAACGGCCGTGGCCGACACGGCCGCGGTGCTGGCGCTGCCCCGGTGGCACGCGCTGTGCGCTGGTTTCCGGGAGGCTGGGGTCACGCTGGCCGTCCTCGTCCCTTCGTGGGAAGAGGCGCTTCCATCGGTGCTGGCGGAGGCCGACGGAATCGTCGTTCTCGCGGAGGCCTCCGAAGACGTGACTGCTCTGGTGGCGCCGTTGAGTGTGCCGGTCCTCGCCGTCACCGGGCGAAACGGGGACACCGGGTCCGACGAGCGCCCTGAGGAGCCGTCGGAGACCGTCGATTCGGCCTCGACCGCCGTCACCGCGTCCGATTTTGGGTACTCCCTGGCGCCTACGCTTTTGGCCCCACCCCAGGACGGCGGAGAGGAAGGGGACGAGCCTGGCCCGCCGGGGCACGACGCCGAACCCCCGGCCGTCGAGACTGCCGCCTGGGACGCCGAGCCCGGCACGCCCCCCTTCCCACAGGAACCCGCTGAAGAGGAGTTCGTGCTGCCGGATCCCGTTCCCGTGCCGCCGTCCCTCGAGGAGATCGTGGAGGAGTCCCGGGCCCCGGCCCAACGTGGCCGGTCGGGCATTCTCTTCCTGGTCGTGCTCGTCGTCGTGGTAGCGGTGGCCTTGGCCGCATGGTTCGGATTCGTGGAGATTCCAGGTCTGACGCCGAGTTCCGGTACTGCGTCCGCCGTGCCCCCTGAAGCCGTTGTCGTGCCCGCTGGAGCCGTTGTCGTAGCCGCGGCGCCGCCCACGGAGACGTCGGGTGTCCAGGGTTATTCCCTCGCCTTGGGGGCGTACCAGAACGCAGCGGTGGCCGGGCGACGGGTGGCGACGCTCGCGGCGCAGGTGCCCCAGGTCCTCTTTCAAGCGGTTCCCGTGGAGGTGGAGGGTACCCTGTACCATCGCGTTCTAGCTGGTCCGGCCGCCGACTCGACCACCCTGGCGGCTTTGACGAGTCACGTCGCCGAGGCCGCGTCGCTCAACCCCTCCCCATGGGTAGCCCGCTGGACACCATTGGCGTTCCAGTTGGGCGAAACGGGCGACCGCGGAGCGGCGGATCGTCGCGTCGAGGCCCTGGGACAGCTCGGCGTCTCGGCCTACGTGCTGGCCGTGGACTACTCCGACGGATCTGTCCGCTATCGCGTATTCGCAGGCGCGTTTGCGGACGCTGCTGAAGCCTCCTACCTCTCGGGCCTCCTCGACGAACGAGGCCTGAGCGGCGCCCTCCTCTCCGATCGAATCGGTCGATTGCCCGAATGAAGCTCCGCGCCCTCCGCGTACACGGGTTCAAATCCTTCGCCGACGCCACAAAGATCGACTTCCACGACGGCATCACCGCCATCGTCGGCCCGAACGGTTGCGGCAAGTCCAACATTTCCGACGCGATCCGGTGGGTGCTCGGCGAACAGCGGCCCACGGCGATCCGCGGCGCCAAGATGGAGGAGGCGATCTTCCAGGGTACCGTAACGCGCCGGCCGGTGAATCGGGGGTCGGTTTCCCTTCTGGTGAGCAACGAGGACGGGGCCCTCCCCATCCCTTTCGAGGAGGTGGAGATCGGTCGTCAGGTGTTCCGGGACGGCGGGTCCGAGTACAGCATCAACCGGAGCGCGGTCAGGCTGCGCGATGTGGTGGATCTCTACCGGGACACCGGACTGGGCGCCAACGCGTACGCCATGATCGAGAACCGCATGATCGATGCGATCCTCTCGGATCGTGCGGATGAGCGGCGTGGGCTCTTCGAAGAAGCGGCCGGGATTGGGAAGTACAAGGATCGACGGAAGGCGGCGACGAGGCGCCTGGAACGGGCCGAGTTGGATCTGCAGCGCCTGGAAGACGTCATCGCAGAAGTACAGACGAAGGTCCGGTCGTTGGCCAGGCAGAAGGGAAAGGCCGAGCGGTATCTGGAATACCGCAAGCGCCGGCTCGACGTGGAGGTCACCGTCGTTCGTCACCAACTGGACCTCCTGAAGGAACGGTTGACCCGCGTTGAGAAGGAATTGGAGGGTGACCTCCAGAGCGGTGAGGGTATGGTCGCCGAGCTTCGGACCGCGGAAGCGGAATACGAGGCCCTCCGTCTCCGTGAAGTCGATGCCGAGAAGGCCCGCTCCGAGGCGGCCCTGCGGTTGGAGGCCGTGCGCGAGCAACTCGTCCGGTGGGAACGTGACCTGGCGGTGGCGGATGAACGTGCCACGTATGCCGATCGCCGTCTGGCCCAGATCCAGGAGGAGCGCGGAGAAGCGCGGGGTCGCGCAGAGCGCCTGGACCGGGATGCCGGAGAGTTGGCGGCCGACCGGGACCGCATCCAGGAGGAACTCGATGGACTTCGGCAGGTCGCCGAGGAGCGTCGGGCGGAACTCCAGGCGGTAAAGGACCGTCTCCAACAGGCGAGGGCGCGCCTGGAGGGCGTGGAGTCACGCGAGCGTGATCTGGCCAGGAGGGGTGCGCAGCTCGAGGGGGATGCCGAATCGTCCGACGCCCAGGCCGCGGAGTTGGAGCGACGATTGGATCGTCTGGTCCAGGACATGGACGAGGCCTCGGAGGCGCTGACGGATCTCCAGTCCCAGGGGGACCTGTTCTCCGGACGGCTGGAGGACCTCGCCCACGCGGTGGACGGTGCCAGGACAGCCGTGGAAGCCGCGACGTCCAGCGTGGCGGCCGCTCGGGCCGAATTGGAGGCGGCGCGAACGGACGAACTGGTGGCCGGCGACAAGGCGTCCTCCCTCGGGGCCAGGATGGCGGCGCTGGAGCAGTTGGAGCGCGACCGCGAAGGGGTGGAGCCGGTCGTGAAGGCCGCGTTGGCCATCGGGGACCAGGGAGTCCTCGGCACCCTGACTGACTTCGTCAGGGCTGACACCAACCTGGCTCGCGCGGTGGAGTCCTACTTGGGGCCCCTCGCCCGGGCTCTGGTGGTGGAGGATGCCGAAGCCGTGACCCGGCTGCACGACTGGTTCGCGTCCCAGTGGAAGGGTGGGGGGGGCCTGATGTTGCTGCCCCTCGACCGGGTCCCGGCCAACGCGGCGAACGCCGGTGGGTCCCTCCTGGCCAGCGTTGAGCCGACGGGCAAGGGCACCCCCTGGGTCCGGGCTTTGCTCGACGGCGTTGCCCTGGTGGAGGACGGATCGCTCCAGGCCGGGTCCGGCGAGCGGGTCTCGCGCTCGGGCGGGGTGGTGGAGGGACGCGGCGTGATCCGCCTGGGGAATCCGGTGGGCTCCACCGGGGTGTTGGAGCGCAAGGAACAACTCCGCGCGACCCTCGAAGGGCACGCGGAGGCTGCGGAGAAGGCGAAGCATGCCCGGCTGCACCGGGAGTCGGCCGAGGCAGCCCTGCGTTCCTCCGAGGAGGTTCTCGAGCAGGCCCGCGCCGCGTTCCGCGAGGCTGAAGACGCCCATCGCAGGGCGACCTCGGAACTGCAGGCCCAGTTCGACCAGAAGGTGCGCATGGATCGGCACCGGGACGAGCTGGCCCGGCAGGTCGAAGGTACACGGGCCGCTCGTGCTCGAGCCCTGGACCGTGCGCGTGAGGCCCGTGAGGACCGCGAGGTCCTCCTGGCGGAGGAAGCCGGAATCCAAGCCGAACGAGGCGCCGCCCGGGAGTCGCTGGAGGCCGTCCAGGAGGAGTGGGAAGCCGCCAGGGCCGAGGAAGCTCGGCTGGCCGTGGATCTTGCCCGGCTGGAAGGGGACGTCAACCGCCTCACGGAGCGGCTGGACGGGGTGGTCTCCGCGCGAGGGCAGGCCCACTCCCGGGTCGCGGCGCTCGACGCCGAAGAGGAACAGTTGGTGGCGGAGCTGGACGAGGCTCGCCGCATCCGGACGGAAGGCGAAGCCGCCACGGAGCGTCTCTTCGCCCAGCGGACCGACGCCGAAAGCGAGGTCCGCGCCAAGGACGAGATTCTGCAGAGTGTGGAGGCCAACCTCGCTGCGGCCGAAAAGAGGGTTCGGGATGCCCGTACGGCTGAGCGGGAGGCCTCGGATCACAGGCACGCGCTGGAATTGGAGCGGCAGGAGCTCGGTGGTCGCATCGAGCGGATCCGCGAGCGGTTGGAAGGCGAATGGGGGCGTGCACTGGAGACGCTGCTCAACGAGGCCGAGCCGGTGGAGGGAGATCCAGAGGTCCTGCAGCAGGAGCTCAAGGAGATCGTCATCGCCCTGGACCGGCTGGGCCCCGTCAACATGTTGGCGGTGGAGGAGCATGAGGAGGAGAGCAAGCGCCTCGACTTCCTCACGGAGCAACGGGACGACCTCGTCAGGGCGCGCAACGACCTTCGCAACGCCATCCGTGAGATCAACAAGACCGCCACGGACCTCTTCCTGACCACGTTCGGGGCGATCCGGGAGAACTTCCGGGCCACCTTCGTGCGGCTCTTCGAGGGCGGTGAGGCGGACCTGTGGCTTCAGGACCCCGAAGATCCCCTGGAATCTCCTGTGGAGATCCACGCATCGCCCAGGGGAAAGAAGACGCAGCGCATCGATCTTCTTTCGGGTGGCGAACGGGCTCTCACGGCCCTCTCCCTGCTTTTCGGGATCTATCTCGTGAAGCCCAGCCCCTTTTGCGTCCTCGACGAGGTCGATGCTCCTCTGGACGAGAACAACATCGGGCGGTTCATCAAGCTGCTGCAGGACTTCAAGAGCCAGACGCAGTTCGTGGTGATCACCCACAACCCCCGCACCATCGAGGCCGCCGACTGGATTTATGGCGTGACCATGGAGGAGCCCGGGGTGAGCACCATCGTGGGCGTGCGCCTCGACGAAGCGCTGCAGACTGCGGGAATCACGTAGGCGCCGCTCCGACCCACGCGGTGTGGGGTCCCCCGTGGACCCATCCCCAACCCCTGTTTAGCATTAGAGTCTTGTGACGCCTTCCGGGAGCCGTTCCCGGCGGCGGATCACATCGCCACGAGGGTCGCAGGACCATGCTGGTCGTGATGAAGCACAATGCCCAACCGGACCATATCGACGTCGTCGTCCAGTCGATCAAGGAGATGGGGTACGACGCCCGCCCCATTCCCGGGGGTCAGCGAACCGCCGTGGGGATCATCGGCAACGACGGCCGAGTGGATTCGGCGCGCCTGGAAGGATTGGAAGGTGTGCTGGAGGTGATTCCCGTCACCCATCCGTACAAGCAGGTCTCCAGGGAATGGCGCGAGGAAGACACACTGGTGCGCCTGCCCAACGGGACGGTGATCGGTGGGAACGAGGTCGTGGTCATGGCGGGGCCCTGCGCTGTGGAGGGTGAGAGTCAGATCCTGGAAATCGCCCACCAGCTCCGGTCCCTGGGCGCCACGGTTCTCCGGGCGGGCGCGTACAAGCCCCGTACGTCCCCCTACTCGTTCCAGGGCCTCGGCCTGAAGGGCCTGGAGTTCCTTGCCCGGGCGAGGGAGGCGACGGGCCTGATGATCGTCACCGAGGCGCTGGATCCCGCGGGGGCCGAAGCGGTTGCCGAGCACGCCGATATCATTCAGATCGGCGCCCGCAACATGCAGAACTACCCGCTCCTCCGCAGGGCTGGACAGCTGGGCAAGCCGGTCCTTCTGAAACGGGGCATGTCCGCGACCATCGACGAGCTGCTCCTGGCGGCCGAGTACCTCCTGGCGGAGGGCAACGGCGACGTCATTCTGTGCGAACGCGGAGTCCGCAGTTTCGACACGCACACGCGGAACCTCCTCGATCTTTCGGCGATTCCCGTGGTGAAGGGACTCTCCCATCTCCCCATCATCGCGGATCCGAGTCACGGGACCGGGATCCGCTCGAAGGTGACGCCCATGGCTCGGGCGGCCGTGGCGGCCGGGGCGGACGGCATCCTGGTGGAGGTGCACCAGGATCCTCCGAGGGCCATGTCGGACGGAGCCCAGTCACTCTATCCCGAGCAATTCGCCTTGCTCATGGAGCAGATTCGGGTGATCTCCGAGGCCATCGGCCGGAGCATCACCGCCCCGTTGCCGGAGCCGGCCGCACGGTAGACGTTCGGCTGTCCCATCGGCCCATTCGCGCGGCATCCGCGGGTGGGCAGTTTGGACGATGGAGACGGATTCGGGCCATGTACCCCATGCGTTGGGGAGATGGGGAGAGGGACGCGCTGCGCGCTTTCTCCAGGCCAGGGGATGGACCGTGCTCGCCCGGAACTACCGTTTCGGGCGCCGGGAGGTGGACCTGGTGGTCCGCCGTGGCGACCTGGTGGTCTTCGTCGAGGTGAAGACTCGTTCAGGGTCGGGATACGGGACGCCGCTGGAAGCCATCACGGCCCTGAAGCGACGCGAAGTCGAGGCGGTGGCCGGCCACTTCCTTCGGTGCCACGGGCTGACCTCGGCCCAGATCCGCTTCGACGCCTTCGGGATACGGGTCATCAAGGGGCCGCGCATCACCGTAGAGGTGGAGCACGTGGAGGATGCGTGGCGGCCCGGTTGGCCCTGAGGCGCCTCGGGATCGAGCCCAGATGGCGTTGACCCGACCCACCCCGCCCGGTAGCTTGCGGTGTGCCCCAGGTCCGTAGGACGAAAGCCCACGAATCCCGTCAGGACCCCGCAGGTAGCAGCGGTAAGTGTGGCGATCGTTGCTCCGGGTAGCCTGGGGCATTTTTTTTCTCCCCAGGCACCGCGCACCGCGGGGCCGTGATCGAGCTCCAGGCGCCCTTGTCCCATACCGCTCTCGCCAGAAAGCACCGCCCTCGCCGGTTCGAGGATGTCGCGGTCCAGGAGCACGTCTCCGAGACGCTGCGCCGCGCCGTGGCTGGAGATCGGGTGGGCCACGCCTATCTCTTCTGCGGGCCGCGAGGGGTGGGTAAGACCACCCTTGCTCGTGTGCTCGCAATGGCCCTGAACTGCCCCGACCGCTCCGCCGAGGGCGAGCCTTGCGGTGAGTGCGAGAGTTGCGGCCGCATATGGGGTGGACATACGGCCCTGGACGTGGTGGAAATCGATGCGGCTTCGAACCGTGGTGTGGATGACGCCCGAGATCTGCGGGAGCGGGCCATGTACGCCCCCTCGGAAGAGGGGCGCTACAAGATCTACATCGTGGACGAAGCCCACATGCTCACCCGGGAGGCCTGGAACGCGCTTCTGAAGATCCTCGAGGAACCACCTCCAAGAGTCATCTTCGTCTTCGCTACCACCGAGCCCCAGAAGATCCAGCAATCGGCGGCACCCATCCTGTCGCGGTGCCAGCGTTTCGACTTCCGGCGAATCGGCGTTTCGGACATCGTGTTCCGGCTTCAGGAGGTCCTGGAGCGGGAGGGCATGTCCGCGCCGGAAGACGCGCTCCGCATGATCGGTCGGAAGGCGGACGGGGGCATGCGCGACGCGCTGTCCCTCCTGGACCAGGTCCTCTCCCTGACCGGCGGGGAGGTGGGCGTCGACGCCGTGCGCCGGGTCTTGGGTCTCGTTGAGGACGAGCGCTACCTCCAGGTTCTCGACGTCTTGGCGGACGGCCGCCATGGTGACGTGTTCGGCCTTGTGGAGGAGCTCCTCGACGAAGGGTATGATCTGGTGGAGTTCTACCATGGGCTGATGGACTCTTTCCGGACGGTCCTCCGGCTCCGTCTCTCCCCGGAGGCTCCATTGGACCTGCAGGGGGAATTGCGGCAGGCGCTGGTCGAGCGTGCGGCTCGCTTCTCGCCGGGAGATCTGGTGCGCATGCTCTCGGCTGCGGCCGAGTTGGAAGGCAGCGGAAGCCTGCGGCGGAGCGCCAACCCTCGCGTACTGGTCGAAATGCTGCTTCTCCGGCTCAGTTTTCTCGACCGCACCGTGGATCTGGAGGAACTCCTCCGTGCGATGGGTGGAGCTCCCTCACCCCGGGGCGGAGCGGGCGCCGGTGGCCCGACGGCGAGTGGACGGGCGACGTCGCTCGGGCCGTCCTCCGAGCGAGAGACCCCCTCTTCCCCAGGCGGTGCGGGGAGTTCCCCGCCGGACGCGGAGGACATCGTGCCGTCGGCGACCCTGGCGCTGGCGTGGTCTCGATGGCTGGACGGAGGTCGCGGGGTACCGCGGGGTCTTGCGGCGTTCCTGCAGTCCGCTGCGATTCGGGAAGCGGCCGGCGGCGCCGTGGAGGTCGTTCCCGTCCCGGGGCCGGCTCTCGAGCGACTGTCGGATCCGGGAATCCTGGAGGCGATCGGGGACGGCCTGGCTCCCTACCTTGGACGGCGTCCGTCCGTGCTGGTGGCCCTCCCCGAGGGTGGCGACGCCGCACCCTCGCGCATCGGCCGGGACGAGGTGCGGGCCGACACCCTCAAATCGTTGTACCGCAAGGAACCCCGCCTGAAGACGGCGGTAGAAGAACTGGACCTCGAATTGATGGAGTGAGGGTCCTCACTCCCGGAATGAGAAGCTGAATGAACCCGAATCTCCAGCAGATCATGCAGCTTGGCCAGCAGCTGCAGGCCAAGATGACCAAGCTCCAGGAATCCCTGGATCAGCAGCAGGTGAGCGCTTCCTCGGGCGGCGGCATGGTGACCGCGACGGTGGACGGCAAGGGCAAGGTGAGGCAGGTGAAGATCGATCCGACCTGCGTGGACCCCAGGGACGTGGAGATGCTGGAAGACCTGGTTTTGGCCGCCGTTTCAGAAGCCCAGGGCAAGGCGCACAGACTCTACGAAGAGGAAATGAAGAAGGCCACGGGGGGGCTCCCCATGGGCCTGCCGGGACTTTCGGGCCTCCTCTGACCATCTCTGGACGATCGGACGTTCCGTGTCGGTGATCGAGCAGCTCACCGGGGAGTTGGGGCGGTTGCCGGGCATCGGACCCAAGACCGCCCTTCGCTTGGTGCACCACCTCATGAAGGGCGCCAAGGATGACACTCGCCGTCTGGCCAGGGCGATCACCGAGTTGGCGGAGAGGATTCGTCCCTGCACGCGTTGCGGCAACTTCTCGGAGCATGAACTCTGCGAGGTTTGCAGTGATCCTCGCAGGGATCCGGCGGTTCTGTGTATCGTGGAAGAGGCGTATGAGGTTGGGGCCATCGAGCGGACGGGGCAGTTCAAAGGGCTCTTTCACGTTCTGGGCGGGCGGCTGTCCCCCTTGGACGGCGTCGGGCCGGAGGAACTGAGCATCCCGGGTCTTCAGGACCGCATACGGGCGGCGGAAGGGACCGTCCGAGAGGTGATCATCGCCACCAACTCGAGTGTGGAGGGCGAAGCCACCGCGGTGTACCTCGAGCACATGATTCGGCCCATGGGTCCCAGGGTTACGCGCCTGGCGCGGGGGATTCCGGTGGGAAGCGACCTTGAATACGTGGACGGGACCACCATCGCCGAGGCGCTGGCGGGCCGACGGGAGATGTGAGGCAGGATGAACAAGAGGCTGAAGACCGCAGGGATCACCGTGCTGGCTGCCGCCGCCGCCGGAGCCGTGGTTGCGCTCATCGTCCGAAACCAGATCTCGCGGCACCAGCGCGATTTGTTCAGCCCCCGGGCCCTGCAACGCCTGGCTGCGTTGAGTCACATGAGCGGGGCCGGTGCGACAGTGGACAACATCAGGCTCCTGCGCGACTTCATCGCCTGGGAACCGCGGCGGCTGCTCCGAGAGCGGGCCCGAGGGATCCTGGCCCGCATGGAGGGCGAGGTGACGGAGGGAAACCTCCGCGTGGTATGATCTTGCCCCTCGGCCGTGACCAACCGACTTTAGTTCCGCCTGAGGGATGGTGAGGCACCCCGTTGGCTTGTTCGAGGCGGGGAACATATGTTGTCCAGCGCCGCTCGACTTCCAAGGAAGTGATGTGAAGCCAGAGTTCCAATCAACCGGGGGGAGGTAGCGTCGGCCCATGTCGATGATCAACTACGCCTCCCGCGAGATCAACTGCAAGATCGTCTACTACGGGACCGGGCTCGGTGGCAAGACCACGAACCTGGAGTACATCTACTCCCGTGTGAACCCCGATACCAAGGGGAAGATGATCTCTCTCGCCACGGAAACGGAGCGAACGCTCTTCTTCGATTTCCTTCCCATCGACCTCGGGGAGATCCGGGGTTTCAAGACGCGCTTCCACCTCTACACGGTCCCAGGGCAGGTGTACTACAACGCCAGCCGCCGACTCATTCTGAAGGGTGTGGACGGCATCGTCTTCGTGGCGGACTCCCAGGCAACGCGCGCCGAGGCGAACATCGAGTCGATGCACAACCTCTACGAGAACCTGGAGACGTACGGTTACGACCTCCAGACGATTCCCTTCGCGATTCAGTACAACAAGCGGGACGTGACCAACGTGCTCCCCGTGGAGGAGCTTCGGGCTCAGATCAACCCCATGGGGGTGGCAGATTTCGAAGGTGTGGCAATCGAGGGGAAGGGGGTCTTCGAGACCCTTTCCTGGGTGAGCAAGCTGGTCGTCAAAGCACTCTCCTGAGACGCCACCGTGTCGGGTAGCCGCCTGACCCTGCCGAACGTCATCACGGCCGCCCGGATCGCCGTTTGCCCGGCGATCTTCGTGCTCGCCATGGCACCCGGGGTCGGGGAACGCTTCTGGGCCTTCGTACTCTTCGTGGCGGCGGGCCTGTCCGACGTCTGGGATGGGTATCTCGCCCGGCGCTACGGGTGGATCACGGACGTCGGAAAACTGCTGGACCCCCTGGCGGACAAACTCCTTCTGGCCGTGACGTTTATCCCGTTTTACCTCATCTCGCATCGGGGTGGGCCGCTGGATGAACTGCCATGGTGGGGTGCCATGCCCCTCTGGGTGGTTCTCGTCATCTTCGGACGGGAACTGCTCATCACGGTGTTTCGGAGCTACGCGGCCGGCAAAGGCGTGGTCATCGCGGCCGGCCCAACTGGGAAGCGAAAGACCCTGCTGCAGTCCCTGTTCACAGGAGGCCTCCTCCTATGGTACCCCCTCTCGATCCTGGTCCAGGAAAGACACTGGGAGGGGCACGGACTCTGGCGGTATTGGTCCACCTTCCACGGCCTGTGGATCGCCGTGACCCTGGGTCTGGCGATCCTTCTCACCATCTACTCCATGCTCGACTATCTGTGGCGGTATCGGGCCGTCCTGGGCATACGGAGTTGAAGGGTGGTCCGAGGCAATGAAGCGAGCCGGTGACATGGTCCGGGCCGCCATCGTGACCGTGGGAGACGAACTCCTGTCGGGGCAGACCGTGGACACCAACGCCGCGTGGCTTGGCCGAGAGCTCGCGGCCTTGGGCATTCCGGTCGCCCGGCGCCATACGGTGGGCGATCGGGCGGAAGAGATCACCCACGCTCTGGCCGACGCCATGGAGGTGGCGGACCTGGTCCTGGTGACGGGAGGACTTGGGCCCACACCGGACGACATCACCCGGGACGTGGTCGCCACGGCGCTGGACCGGCCCCTGGAGCTCGACAGTGAAGTCCTGGAAGGCATCCGTGCCGTCTATCGCCAGAGGGGCACGGACGAGGTCCCGACCCCCAATCGGCGCGTTGCGCAGGTTCCACGCGGGGCAGCCAAGCTCGCCAACCCCTTCGGCACCGCTCCCGGGCTGGTGCTGGAGGCGGGCGACTCGCTGGTGGTTCTGCTTCCGGGCGTGCCGAGGGAGCTCAAGGGCATCTTCTCCGCCGACCTGACTGCCCATCTCCGGTTCCGGTTCGGGGACCGCCTGACGCCCGTCCAGATGCGGACGGTGAGGACGACGGGGATCCCCGAATCGGCGCTCGCACAGACGGTGGCTGAGGTCTTGCCCGAAGGGCCAGGTGCGGTGGAACTGGCCTTCCTGCCCGACGAGCGCGGCGTGGACCTGCGAATGAGCTGCTTCGGCATGTCCGCCGAGGAGGCTGGGGGTCACCTGGACGCACTCGAGGGCTTGTTGGCCCCGGTTCTGGCGCCCTGGCGCTTCGACGCCCCCGACGGAGACCTGGTTGGCGCAGTGTCCGCGGCCCTGGCTCGCGCGGGGAAGACCCTGGCCTTGGCCGAGAGTTGCACCGGTGGCCTCATGGCCAAGCGGGTCACGGACCTCCCTGGGGCATCGGAGGTGTTCCGTGGGGGGGTGGTGGCCTATGACAACGAGGTCAAGACGGCCCTCCTGGGTGTGGACGGAGCGGCGTTGGTCCGGGAGGGAGCCGTCAGTGAGGCGGTGGCGAGACAGATGGCGGTTGGTGCGGCGGAGCTGCTGGGCAGCGACGCTGGCATCGGCATCACAGGGATCGCCGGCCCCGATGGCGGCACCGTCGAGAAGCCCGTGGGAACCGTCTGGTTCGCCGCGGTTCTGGACGGGCGTGTGGTTGCGCGCCTCGGACACTTCGCCGGGGACCGTAGCGCGGTGCGGGAGCGGGCCGCGCAGGCCGCCTTCTTCCTCCTCCTCAGGCTCCTCGAGGGCGCCGAGGGGCTGGATGATCGTCCGCAGGGCTGAACCAATCCGGGTCCCGGTGGTATCTTCAACGGCTTGCCGACGTCACTGCTGAAAGACAAGACCATGACCGATTCCGTACGGAACACCGAAGAGCAGGAATCCACAGCGGCGCCCGACGAGGAGCCCACAGAGCCCATGCCCGATCCCGAGATCGAAGTGGACGAGGACCTGGCGGCCGCCGAGGCCACGCTTCGTGAGTTGGACGAACTCGCGTCCGAGGTGGAGGGCTCGCTGAACGCGGAACTCGATGCCCTGCGTGACGAATTCGCGGCGCTCAATGATCGACACCTTCGTCTCGCCGCCGAGTTCAACAACTACCGCCGCCGGGTGGAGAATGAACGCACGGAGATGTGGTCTCGTGCCCAGGCCGACCTGGTCTCCAAGTTCCTGGACGTCCTGGACGATCTCCAGCGGGTTGCCGGACTGGACCTGACCAATGCCACCGTCGAGGCCATCATGGAAGGCATCGATCTGGTGGACCGGAAATTCATGAGGGTGTTGGCCGACGTCGGCGTGGAGGTGTTGGACCCGGCCGGCGAATCGTTCAGTCCCGAGACGATGGAAGCCATGATGCGTGTTCCCGCCGAGTCCGAGGAGGATGACGGCAAGGTCGACCAGGTCTTCCAGAAGGGTTACACGCTCCGTGGACAACTCGTCCGCCCGGCACGCGTCAGCGTGCTTCAGCGCGACTGATCCGGCCGGAGTAGAACATGGCGGCTGCCAAGAAGGACTTCTACGAGATCCTCTCAGTCCCGGAGAAGGCGACGGCGGACGAGATCAAGAAGTCCTATCGGAAGCTGGCCAAGCAGTTCCACCCCGACGCCAACCCGGGCAACCCGTCGGCGGCGGAGCGTTTCAAGGAGATCGGGGAGGCCTATTCGGTTCTGTCCGATTCCGAAAAGCGCAAGCAGTACGACCAGATGCGTCGACTCGGGGCGTTCACGTCCTTCGGGGGTCGCGGGGCGCAGGGCGCGCAGCCGCGCGGTGGTCCTTCGGGAGGCTTCCAGGCGGACCCCGGGATCTCCTTCGAGGATCTGCAGGGGGGCTTCGGCAATCTGTCGGACCTCTTCACCTCCCTCTTCGACCGGGGAAAGAAGCCGCCACACGGAACCCGGAGGGGCGGGCCCCAGAAGGGACAAAACGTCGAATACGTGGTCGAGATCCCATTCCTCACCGCGGCGTTGGGGGGAAAGGTGTCCGTGGAGGTGGCCATCACGGAGGACTGCACCACCTGCGACGGTGAGGGCGCCAAGCCCGGCACGGGGCTGCGCACGTGCTCCGAGTGTGGTGGATCGGGGACCGTGGCGTTCGGCCAGGGCGGCTTCGCCGTGAAGCGTCCGTGCCCGGCGTGTTTCGGCCGAGGGAAGATCCCCGAGTCACCCTGCGCCTCGTGTGACGGCCGCGGTTCGGTGCGGCAACGGAGGAAACTCCAGATCAACGTGCCGGTGGGAGTGGACACGGGGGCGAAGGTCCGTCTGTCGGGGCAGGGTGAGCGGGGGAAGGGTGGCGGTCCCGCCGGGGATCTCGTCATCACGTTCAAGGTCCAGCCTCATCGCTTCTTTCGTCGTGAGGGCATGGATATCCATGTCACCGTGCCCATCAACATCGTCCAAGCCACCCTGGGCTCGAAGATCAAGGTGGGCACCATCCATGGAAGCAAGGTGGTGCTCAAGATCCCCCAGGGCACCCAGACGGGGACCAGGTTCCGCATCAAGGGCCAGGGGATCTCCAAGGGCGAACAGGTGGGGGACCAGTTCGTGGAGGCCAAGGTCCACGTGCCTGCCAAGCTCTCCCAGGAGGAGCAGCGGGCCATGGAGGATTTCGCCGAAGCGACGGGCCTGAAGCACTGAGCCCGAGGTCGAGCTGCGGCGATCCGGGGGTCAGGTCCGGACGCCGGCCCTCACGATGCGGCCTCCCCCCAACACCCGTTCGCCGGTGAAGATCACCGCGGACTGTCCCGGCGTCACCGCAGCGACCCCACGGTCCAGTTCCAGGGCGAGCTCTTCGCCGCGAGCCACAACGGTGGCGGGAACCTCCGGGGCACGGTACCTGAGTTGCACCCCCACCTTGTCTCCGGGCTCCGGTGGTGTTCCCAGCCAGTTGAGCTCAGCCACGTCCACCCGGTCACTGATGAGCTCCTCACGGGGACCCACGACCACCTCGCGCGTTTCGGGCCTGATCTCGAGCACGAAGAGCGCCTCCGAGAAACCGCCACCCAGCCCTTTTCGCTGGCCCACCGTGAAACCGGCGAAGCCGTGGTGCTCACCCAGCACGTTTCCCTCCCGATCGACCAGGGCACCGGGCTCCAGCGCAGGGTGTACCGCGCCGAGGCGCTTCTGAAGCAGGTCGCGGTAGTCGCCGGTGGGGACGAAACAGATCTCCTGGGATTCGGGCTTCTCCGCGGTCACCAGGGCCAGGGCACGGGCCCGATCCCGGACCTCGGGCTTCGTGAGCTCTCCCAGGGGGAAGCGGAGCGACGGGAGCATGTCCTCCGGGAGCCCCCACAGAAAATAGCTCTGGTCCTTGGCACGGTCCCGTCCTCGCAGCAGATGGGATCCATCCTCCCGATGAGCGATCCGCACATAATGACCGGATGCGATGGCGTCACACTCGAGGGCGACACCCCGAGCCAGAAGGTCCCGAAACTTGGTGTTGGAGTTGCACCGGACGCAGGGGTTGGGTGTGCGCCCCCGGGCATACTCCGCGACGAAATCGTCGATGACGTCCCGGGTGAAATCCTCCTCCACGTCGAACACGTAGTGGGGAACTCCCAACCCGACCGCGACGCGGCGGGCGTCGGCGATTCCATCCAGGCCGCAACACGTCTTGCCTTGGCCCGGCGTTTCGGAGTAGCAGAACGTCTTCATGGTCACCCCGACGACGTCGTGGCCCTGCTCGACCAGGAGCGCTGCGGCGACTGAGGAGTCGACGCCTCCGGACATGGCCACGAGGATCCTGCTCATGACGCGGCGCGCCCACGGAGCCGGGCCACTACCGAGGCGGTGACGGCGGCAGCGCGCTCCACACCCTCCTGGGTGGTTTCCCGACCCATGGAGAAGCGGATCGTCGCGTAGGGGTCCGACGCGCCGTAGAGGGCCTCGATGACGTGGCTGCCCCTGGAGGACCCGCTGCTGCAGGCGGAGCCGCCCGACAAGGCGACGCCCTCCAGGTCGAGAGCCATGAGGAGCGAAGTCCCCTCCACCCCCGGTACGGCGACGCTGCTCACATGGGGTGCGCGCGGGGCCGTTCCGGCGTTGACGCGCATGTCCGGGATCCCGGCGCGGAGCCGACGCTCGAGGTCATCGCGAAGGGCCCGGAGCCGTGGTACCTCGTGCTCGCGCTCCGCCACGGCGAGGCGGAGCGCGGTGGCCAATCCCACGGCTCCGGCCACATCCTCGGTGCCTGGGCGCAGGGCCCGCTCCTGACCGCCGCCGTGGAGTGCGGGCTCGAGGTGGGTCCCCTCTCGGACGAACAGGAGAGCGGTCCCCTTGGGACCATAGATCTTGTGGCCGGTCACGGTAAGGAGGTCCACGGGGACCTCGTCCACCCGCACCGGAACCTTGCCCGCGGCCTGGACGGCGTCGGTGTGGAGCGTGGCGCCGGCCGCAGACGTCCGGGCTGCCACCTCGGGGACCGGGAGGATCATGCCCGTTTCATTGTTCACCCACATGGCGGAGACCACCGAGGGCCCCGTCGCGAGTGCGCGGTCGAGGGCGTCCAGGTCCAACGCCCCCGCAGGGTCCACGGACAGGACGACCAGGCGTCCGCCTCCCCGGGCCGTGACGTGCTTGGCGACGTCCAGGACCGCCTTGTGCTCGATTGCCGACACGATGACTGCCGGGGCGTGTCCGTCGGCTCGGTAGCGGGCAAAGCGACCGCCTACGGCCAGGTTGTCCGACTCCGTACCACCGCGAACGAAGTGGATCTCCGAGAAACGCGCGCCGAGGACCTCGGCACACGTGCTTCGCGCCTCGGCCAGTGCCGCCGCGGCTTCCCGGCCCCAGCGGTGGGTGGACGACGGATTGCCGAACAGCCCCTCGAAGCAGGGCGCCATGGCCGCCCGGACTTCCGGCCGCATGGGGGTCGTGGCAGCGTAGTCGAGATAGACGGGATCCATGGGAGGGGTCGCTGGCGTGTGTACCGCTGGGGGGAGTGGCTCTAAGTTAACCGGGTTACAGCACCGTATACCGCATCCGGACGCCACGGGTCCTTTCTCCATGAGTTACGCACCCCCGCCGTTTCCGCCCGGTTGTCCCACCTCCTTCCGCTCCACCGTTCACGGGTCGGTGTTCGCCGGTCGGGACCTGCACCTGGACGAGGTGCGTGAAGGAGATGCGGTAGCGCTCCTGGCGGACCCTCCGGGCCAGGATGATCCCGAAGTATGGGTGCACCTGGGGACGGGGGACCCCATCGGTCATCTTCCCCCCGAGATCAGCTGCTGGCTCTGTCCCTGGATGCAGGACGGTGGGAAGGCAGACGCCATCGCCGTCAAGGTGAGGGGAGACGACGTCCCCTCATGGCGACGGCTGGTGTTGGAGGTCGTGTGCCGGACCGAGGTGGAAGGCGGCTGAGACGACCCTAGAAGCTGGCCACGCCGAGTCCAGCCAGCGTATCCACCGCGAGCGTCTCGTCGATCCGGAAGGGTTCCCCGTACGCCGTGCGGATCAGCGACCCGTAATGGGCGCATTTGGCCCGGATCTGGTCCGCCAGCGGTCGATCGCCACCTGGAAAAACCTCACCGGCCTGGGTCTTGCCCTCGAACTGTGATGCGTACGCAGTCACCGACGCCACCTTCCGATCCATCTGCTCGGTCACGTCGACCACGAACGACGGGGGATCCGCATCCTCACGGAACGCCGTGGCGTACACGAGCTTGTGGGGCCGGAAGGGGAGTCCGGGCGCGTCCAGCTTCTTCAACGCCGAAAGGAAGCAGGCGTCCCGGACCAACTCACACGTGAGTCGATGATCCCGGTGGCGGCCCACCTTCCAGTGGGTCACCACGACCCTCGGCCGCAGCTCGCGGATCAAGGCGGATACGGCGAGGCGGTTTGCCTCGGTGTTCTCCAGCCGGGAGTCGGGGAGACCGAGATTCCGGCGCACCGACACGCCAAGGATCCGCGCGGCTTCGGCCGCTTCTTCGGCTCTGAGCTCGGGGGTCCCCTGGCTTCCCATCTCGCCGCGGGTGAGGTCCACGATGCCTACGCGGTGTCCGGCGTCTGCGCTCTTGGCCAGGCTGCCGCCGCACAGGAGCTCGGCGTCGTCGGGGTGCGCGAAGATGGCCAGTACGTCCAGAGAGGTGCTCATTCGTACCTCAGGGCTGCCACCGGGTCCAGCCGGCTCGCCCGGTAGGCGGGGAGGAGGCCGAACAGCATCCCTGTCAGGATGGCCATGGCCAGAGCGGTACCGACCGCCCACAGAGGTATGCGGGCCGGCAGGGGTGTGAGCGTCGCCACGATGGATGCGAGCCCCCACCCCAGGAACATCCCTGCCGCCGCGCCCAGGGCCGTGAGGACCGAAGCCTCCACGAGAAACTGCCAGAGGATCTCCCGGCGCGTCGCCCCCACCGCTTTCCGGATGCCGATCTCCCGAGTCCGCTCCGTCACGCTGATGAGCATGATCCCGATGACCCCGACGCCACCAACCAGGAGACCGGCCGAAGAGAGCGCCAGCATGACCAGAAAGATCACGGCGGTGAAGTTGTTGAACATCTCCAGGATCTGCGCCGAGGCGAGCAGGGCGAAGTTGTTCTCGTCCCTTGGACCGAGACCTCGGATGCCACGCATGGCGGCGATGACCTCATCCTGGGCGTCGGCCATGGAAACGGAGTCTTCCGGGACGACCAGGATCTGGGCCTGCCAGTCGGACTGGCGCAAGCGCCTTCTCGCGGCGGTGTAGGGGAAGACCGCGAAATGCTTGACCAAAGTCGTGAAGATGTTGGGCTCCGGTTGGAACACTCCGACCACCGTGAAGGGTTCCTGGGTGCCCCGGAAGACGTTGCCCACGCGGACGCGCTTGCCGATCGGGTCGCGCTGCCCGAAGAGCTCTTGCGCGAGCTCGTCGCTGATGACCACGAGTGCTCGGTTCTGACGGACCTCCGCGGGGGTGAAGTCCCGTCCGGCGATGAAATCCCCCTGGGTATAGCGCACCCACCCCGACGAGTATCCGTTCGCGTTGACGTTGCGGACCCGCTGGCCCTCGAAATCGAAGTCGGCGGAGAAGCCGAAATTGTAGAGCGCCTCCGAGATTCCAGGAAGCATCGCCAGCCGTTCAGCTTCTCGGGCCTCGAGCTTCGGCTTGTTCCACCAGGGGGGACGGTTGTTTCCCTCGTCGCTGATGCGCACGGCTGTGAAGTCGAAGCGCGTCACCAGGAAGTTGTTGGGCCCGGCGGACTCGAAGGCCGCCGACATGCTGGTCTTGAATCCGGTGATGAGGGCTGCCATTGCCACCACCACGGACACCCCCACCGCCACCCCGAGAATGGTCAGACTGGCCCGGATCTTGTTGGCCCGGATGGCCTCGTAGGCGATGAGGAGACCTTCGCCGAGGGCCGTGACGCCCGGCGACTTCCGCGGTGTCTGATCACTCATGACGCAACGCGTCCACGGGGTCGAGCTTGGCCGCCTGCCAGGCGGGGTAGACCCCTGAAACCAGGCCCACGGTCAGGCCCAGCCCCACCCCCACGGTAGCCCAGAAAGGGCTCACCGCAGCTGGGAGAGGCGATACCGCCGCCACCAACATGGCGATGCTGATGCCGACGATGACGCCGAAGGCACCCCCCACCGTGGACAGGGTCGCGGACTCGATGAGCACCTGCGTCAGGATGTCCCGGCGCCGGGCCCCGACGGCCTTCCGCACACCGATCTCCCGAGTCCGCTCCATGACGGAGACCAGCATGATGTTCATGATGACGATGCCTCCAACGACCACCGAGATGGCGACCAACATGGGAAGCGCCGTGAAGAGGATCCGCGAGATGTTGTCCCAGAAGCTGATGGCCTCGTCGGCGGTCTCCAGGGAGAAGTCGTTGGGGTCTCCGGGCCGAAGGCGGTGCCGCGTTCGCATGATTCCCTCGACCTCCTGCTGGGCCTCGCGGAGGCGGTCGGGGTCGAGTGCCTGGATGATGATACCGTCCACGAACCCCCGGGGAGCGGTGACCGACTGGATGGGCGAGCGAGCCGGCGCGATGGCCAGGTTGTCCAGCGACTGGCCGAAGAGCGACCCTCGCTCCTCCATGACCCCGATGACCCGGTACGGAAAGCCTCGGAGTCGGATGGTGTGACCCAGAGGGTCGAGGCCCTCGAAGATCACCGACGCCGTCTCCGAGCCGATGACCACGACGGGGACGCCCGCCGCGGCCTCCTGGGGCGTGAAGGCGCGCCCCCGGGCGATCCCCAGGTCGCGGATGACGAAGATCTCGGGGGATGC
>DATHZE010000134.1:0-5365 GCA_035458765.1 Longimicrobiales bacterium | reverse complement strand
CAGGGAGCCGCGTCACGGGTTGCGGCCGCTAGCCCAGAACCCCGTCGATGGCGTCGAGCAGCTGGCGCGAGGTGAACGGTTTGGCCAGGAAGCGCCACGCGGCGACGCCGCGCGGTCCCGCGTCACTGAGCCCCTCCGGATACCCGGAAAAGAGCACGGCCCGGCGCACCTTGCCGCTGGCGGCTAGGGCCTCCACCACCTGGGGCCCGCGCAGGCCGGGCATGATGACGTCGGTGAGAACCAGGTCGATGGTTCTGTCCTCTCCTTCGGCGAGAGCCAAGGCCTCTCTCCCGTCGGCGGCGGCGAGGACCTCGTAACCGGCCCGCTCCAGGATCTGTTTCGCCAAGTGGCGGACACCGTCCTCGTCCTCCACCAGGAGGATGATCCCCTGACGCACGGGCCTCGCCGCCTCTCCCTCCGGTGCGGGCACGTCGACCTGTTCGGCCTGGACGATCGGCAACAGCACCTCGAAGACAGTTCCCTGGTCGTGCTTGCGTTGCACGCGCACGTGTCCACCCGAGTCGGCTACGATCCCGTACACGGTAGCCAGACCCAGCCCGGTCCCCTTGAATGCTGGTTTGGTGGAATAGAAGGGCTCGAAGATGTGGGGCAGGACGTCGTCCGGGATGCCTGTTCCGGTGTCGTCCACCGAGAGAAGAGCGTGGGGCCCCGGGCTCGCCGAGGCATGGAGGGCGGCTTCCGCGTCGGTGACGGTGACGACGCTGGTGCCGAGGGTGATCGTCCCCGTGGCGGACATGGCGTCCCGAGCGTTCACCACCAGGTTCATCAGAATCTGCTCCAGACCGCTTCGGTCCGCGCGCACCGGCCCGACCCCGGAAGCCAGAGCCAGACGCAGTTGGATTTCCTCGCCGGCGGCCCTTCGCATGACCAACTCCAGACCGCGAACCACTTCGTTGAGGTCCAGGAGCGTCTTGTCCGACGGGCTCCGGCGCCCGAACGCCAGGAGTTGACGGTTGAGGGCGGCGCCGCGCGCCGCGGCATGGTAGATCTCGTCCGCCTGTCCTTTCTGCCCAAGATCCAGGGCGGCGTCCCTCCGCAGCAGGTCTGCCTGTCCCTGAACGACGGTCAGGAGGTTGTTGAAGTCGTGGGCGACGCCGCCGGCCAGGCGTCCCAGGGCCTCCATCTTCTGAGCATGAAGGTACTGGGCCTGAAGCCGTGTGATCTCGGACACGTCTTCGACGAAGACTTCCCAGCCATCCTCGCCGCCCCGAGTGAGCCTTCGACCGGAGAGGCGGACGTGGAGCGTGCTTCCGTCTTTCTTTCTCCACGTCGCGGACACGCCGCGGAAGGTGCTCCGGCCCTTGTTTTCGTCACGATGGCGGGCGAACTCCCCGGCTGACGCGTAGATGTCATCCACGGGAGTCGAAAGCAGTTCCTCCCGGCCCCCATATCCGAGCAGCTCGACGGCCGCCTGGTTGACCTCGAGGAGACGCCCTGTCTCCGAGGCGACCACGATGCCCATCACGGCGTTCTCCACGAGCGACCGTGCCCGCTGGTCCGATCGCTCCCGGTCCCGCTCGGCGCGGAGGCGGGCGCTCCAGGCCCAGTTGAACTTCTGAGCCACCAACGCGATCTCGGTGGGGCCGTCCACGGGGAGAGGCTTCGGCTCGTCGGCCGAGGAACGGGCCACCCCTTCGACGAGTGCGGCGAGCGGGCGGGCGACCCGGCGATACACGGCGAGGCCCATAAGCGCCGCGCCCACCAGGGTCGTCCCGCCCAGAAGGATCAACCGAAGTCTCAACGCCTGCGCGGAGGCGAAGACCGCCGTATCGGGACGGCCCGCATAGACGATCCATGGCGCTCCCCGTGTCCTCACGAAGCCCCAACTGAACGGGACGTTGTCGAAGGTCAGCGCGCGGGAGAAGCCGCGTCGCGAGAAGGTCGGGTCATCCGTCGATCGGGCGTCCACCGCCGGCGGCGCGCTCCCAACGTACCTCTCGGGGTCCTTGGAGCGGGCCACGACGGTACCGTCGAGCTCGGTCACGGACACCAGCCCGTCTTCCGGCAGGTTCAGTCCCTGGAGGATCTCCTGGAAGCGGACGAGGTCCACGGACAGGGACACCGTGCCCACGCGGGCACCCGCCTCGTCCCGGATGGGGGACATGAGTGCCGTGCTCCAACGTCCCGAACGGCGTCCGACCTGCACCGGGGTGAGAAAGAACTCCTCCGTGGCGAGCCCTTCCATGAAGCCCGGGGTCCCCGACATGTCCAGCCCTTCCGCCGGGGTAGGCAGGTAGGAGCAGACCGGGTCGCCTTCGCGGCTCCACGTAGCGACGTTGGAATAGAGCGGGGCCAGGGTATTTCCGATGAGGTCGAACAGCGGGGCGCAGGCCGCCGGGTCCATGGCCATCACGTCAGGGTCGGTGGCCAACCCTTCGATGATCCTTCTCGAGTCCTCCAGGAACTGGAACACACCCGTCGCAGCGGCGTCGGCCAGGCTCAGCAGGGCCGACTCGGCCCGGTCGGTCTCCGCCCTGTAGGTCTCGTAGGCGAACCACGCGGACAAGGCCGACAGGGGCGCCGCCAGGCCGGCCACCAGCAGGCCGAGGAGAAGCCGGATGGAGACTCTGGATCTCATGCGGGGCGCTGCGTCTCCTCGGTGGAGTCCATTCCGGTATCAGTTCCCGCCCTCGGGCCAGACCGTGCCCTGGTGCTCTGCCGGAATGGGCCCGATGCCCTTGAAGACGAACTTCTGCACACGCTTTCCTTCGTAGGTCTCGGTGGTGTAGATGTTGCCCTTGGAGTCGGTAGCGATGCTGTGCACCGCGAAGAACTGTCCGGGCTGCCGGCCTCCGTCACCGAAGGTGGTGAGGATCTCCATGGTCTCGCGAAGCATGACGTAGATCCGCTCGTTCTTGCCGTCGGCCAGGTAGAGGTATGCCTGGCCCGGGTCCTTGGAGAACGCGATGTCCCAGGTGGATCCGTCGCCCAGGGTCTGGGGAGCCACGAAGGTCTCCGACACGAACGTCCCGTCCTTCCGGAATACCTGCACCCGGTCG
The DNA here is from genome assembly GCA_035458765.1 of Longimicrobiales bacterium. Lineage (GTDB taxonomy): Bacteria > Gemmatimonadota > Gemmatimonadetes > Longimicrobiales > Gaopeijiaceae > SZUA-318. The sequence continues at coordinate 2,345 of DATHZE010000134.1, read as the reverse complement.
TTGGGTCGGTCACAGACATACACGAGGCCGTCCAGGGACGGCTCGGCACAGTGCACCGGGTTCCGGAACTGCTGGGCGGGTGGGGCCGAGGGATCGTACCGGCCCAGGTCGGCGTCGTCCGGCCGGTTGCCGTAGGCGCCCCAGTGCCGCTTGAAGGCGCCGGTGTTCATGTCCAGGACCGCCACGCGCTTGTTGCCGTACCCGTCGGCGATGAACGCCTCGTTGGCCTCCGCGTCGAAGGAGATCTTGGCCACGCGGCCGAAGTTGACGGTGTCGTCGCTGCCGCTGCTCTGCCCGGGCTTGCCCAGCTGCATCAGGAACCTGCCGTCCCTGGTGAACTTCAGGATATGGGCGTCGGTGCCCCCGTTTCCGCCGATCCACACGTTGTCCATGGGATCCACCACGATGCCGTGGTTGGACAGGGGCCAGTCGTACCCCTCACCGGGGCCACCCCATGCGTTCACGAGATTGCCTTCGGCGTCGAACTCGAGGACGGGGGGCGCCGGGGCGCAGCACTCTCCTGTGGGAGGGTCGGTGGCCAGGCTCATCTCCGTTCGCTCGTTGAGCGTGCCCGCACCGCGATGGATGATCCAGACGTGGTCCCGGGAGTCCACCGCCACGCCGATGGTGGAGCCCAGGATCCAGTGGTTGGGAAGCGGCTTCGGCCACAGGGGGTCCACCTCGAACCTCGGCGTCATGCCTGGGGCTCCGGGTGCTGCCGTGGCCGCCACGGTGGGCCGGTCGCCCACGTCTCCGCCGCACGCTGCCAGGAGCGCCACGCTTGCCGTGGCCGTCACGAGGGTGGACATGCGCTTCATTGGTCCTCCGCGAGAGAAGCTGGATCGAGTCGGAACGGCGGAGGGAGGCCGCCGAAGGCCGACAGTATAGGCGAGGGGCGGCGCCCGCGTACAGTGACCGGGCGTGGAGGACCGGTTTCCAAACCTGCTTCGACACCGTAGCCTCTCACGATCCACACACCCTGGCCGGGGAACGAAGCGTCGTGATCCATCGCCTCCATGGCGGAATCCTGAGCGCAGTCGCATTGATCTCGGCGGCGTCCTTCGTGGCGGCGCCGGCTGCCGCACGCGCCCACGAAATCCCAGCAGACGTCGTAGCCCGTGTCTTCGTGAAGCCCCAGGAAGGCCGACTCCGGCTTCTGGTGCGGGTGCCTCTCGAGGCCATGCGCGACGTGGACTTCCCTCTCGTGGGCGGCGAATACCTGGATCTGGCCGTGGCCGAGCCGTTTCTCAGGGACGCGGCCGTCCTCTGGATCGCAGACCACATCCAGCTCTATGAGGACGGCCGCCGTCTTCCTGCTCCGGAGCTGGTGGCGGTGCGGGCGTCCATTCCCAGCGACCGCTCCTTCGCCGACTGGACCACGGCCCTCGACCGCGTCAGTGGGCCGCCCCTGAGCCCCAGCACGCTGTTGGTCTGGCGTCAGGCGCTGCTGGACGTCCTCCTCGAGGTCCCCATCGGGGATGCCGCAGCCGACTTCTCCGTGCGGCCCGGGTTGGAGCGCCTGGGCATCCGGGTGGTCACGGTGCTGCGGTTCCTGCCCCCGGGCGGGGCAGAACGGGCATTCGAACTGGCCGGCGACCCGGGCATCGTCCAGCTGGATCCCAGTTGGGTCCAGGCGGCGTCGAGATTCGTGGGTTCGGGCTTCCTGCACATCCTGGGTGGCATCGACCATCTGCTCTTCCTGTTCTGCCTGGTCATTCCCTTCCGACGCATGCGCGGGCTCGTCGGGGTGGTCACGGCGTTCACCGTGGCCCACTCCATCACCCTCGTGGCGTCGGCCTACGGATTGGCTCCGGACGCGCTCTGGTTCCCGCCCCTGGTGGAAACCCTCATCGCGGCCTCCATCGTGTACATGGCGCTGGAGAACGTGGTGGGTGCGTCGCTGCGTGGGAGGTGGGCCCTCGCCTTCGGATTCGGTCTGGTCCACGGCTTCGGTTTCTCCTTCGCACTTCGGGAGACGCTCCAGTTCGCCGGCTCCCACCTTCTGGCGTCGCTCCTCTCCTTCAACGTGGGGGTGGAGCTGGGCCAGCTCCTGGTGTTGGCGGCCCTGGTGCCGGCGCTGAATGCGCTCTTCCGCTACGCTGTGGCCGAGCGGGTGGGGACCATCGTGCTGTCGGTGCTGGTGGCCCACACCGGGTGGCACTGGATGGCCGACCGTTTCGCCGTGCTCCGCGCCTACCAGGTGGGGTGGGCCGACGTGGTGGGGGCGTTCATGGGCAGCGGCTTGCGCTGGCTGGCCCTGGCGCTGATTCTCGGCGGCCTGGCCTGGGCCCTGGGGAGCCGATTCCGGGCGGGCACCCGCATCATCCTGTCGGAGGATCTGTCAT
>DATHZE010000133.1:0-7162 GCA_035458765.1 Longimicrobiales bacterium | reverse complement strand
GCTGTTCGATGGGGTCTCCGCCCGCTCCGCGGAGCGCGGTGACGGGTCCCGTTGGACCATCACCTGCGAGAGGGACGGCGGCGCGGCTCTGACGCTGGATGCCCCCTGGATCGTGGACGCGACGGGGCGGCACGGGCTCCTGGCGAGGGCATGGCGCGAGCCCGACCGCAGCACCACCACGCTGGCGCTGGTGCGCCGGTGGCGACGTCCGGGCGGGTGGCCTGGTGCCTACGCCGGCCAGACGCTGGTGGAGAGCTACGACGAGGGGTGGGCCTGGTCGGTCCCCCTGTCGGACGAAGCGCGGTGCTTCACCGTGATGGTCGATCACAGGACGTCGGAGTTCGCCGGCGGGGACCTGGCGGCGCTCCTGGACGCCGAGCTCGGGAAGGCGCCACACCTGCTGGCGCTGCTCGAAGGGGCAGCGCCCGATGGGGACGCCTGGGCCTGCCCGGCCTCACTCTACACGTCGTCGCGCTTTGCCGAATCCGGCCTCCTCCTCGTGGGAGACGCCGGATCGTTCATCGATCCTCTGTCCTCGTACGGCGTGAAGAAGGCGCTGGCCTCCGGGTGGCTGGGTGCCGTCGCCGTCCACACGGCCCTCATCGACCCCGCCATGACCGACGAAGCCCTGGCGTTCTTCGACGCCCGGGAACGGGACGTGTACCGCCAGTACCGAAGGGCGTCTGCCGCCTTCTTCCAGGGGGCGGCCGAAGTCTACGGAACGCCGTACTGGCGGAGCCGAGCCGAGGCCGCCTTGAGCGCCGGGGCCGGCACGACACTTCCTTCCGGCACCCGCGCCGACCCCGACGACGTCCCCTTCCCCGGCGACGCCGACGTCCCCGAGGGCGAGGTCCGGGCTGCCTTCGAGGTCCTCAAGTCGCTCCCCACCCTGGCCGCGGTTCCGGGACCGGACCTCCGCACGCGGAGGCGGGCGGCCATCGAGGGACTGCGCATCGTGCGCACCGATCACCTTGCAACGGACGTCCACCCCGCGGGACTGCGGTACGTGCGCGGCGTCTCGCTGCTCCGGGTCCTGGAGTTGGCAGAGAGACACACGGATCCCGCCGGGCTCTGGCAGGCGTACAACCAGGTCGCCCCACCGGTGTCCCTCCCCGACTTCCTCACCGCCCTGTCCACCGCCTTCGCCGCAGGCATCCTGGTCCACCGCGACAGGTGAGCCCCGTCGGGCCCTGGCGGTTTGGAGGCGGAACACGCAGAATCGTGCGGCTCACAACCCGCCCAAGACTCGAGAACCATGCCCAGACCCTCCCCTGGTTTCCGCGTGGCCGTGGCCGTTTGTCTCGGCACGGCCCTGTCCGCCGCCTCGGGGGCTGCTCAAAAGGCCCCTGACGGGTTCAAGGTCACCGATCCCACGCTGATCTCCCGCTGCGCCGGCTGCCACGTCGTCGGCGCCGACGGCCTCATGGGCCGGATCTCGTTCCTGCGGAAGACGCCCGAAGGGTGGCAGACGTCCATCCGGCGGATGGCGGCGCTCCATGACGTGCAGGTGACCCCCGAGGAAGCGCGCTCCATCGTGCGGTACCTGTCCAACAGCCAGGGGATCGCGCCGGAGGAACTGCGCCCGGGGCTGTTCGAGGTCGAGCGGAGGCTCGTCGACTACGACTACCCCGGGGACTCGCAGGTGGAGTTGACGTGCATGTCCTGCCACTCCATGGGTCGGGTCATCACGGAGCGGCGCACCCGCGAGGAGTGGGGGCTCCTTCTGGCCACCCATCGTGCGCTCTATCCGCTGGTGGACTTCCAGGCCTTCCGGCGGCCGGGACCGGTGGAGCCCAGCAAGGACGGATCGCCGACGGACGAGCGGCATCCCATGGACCGCGCCATCGATCACCTCTCCGCCGTGTTCCCGCTGAAGACGCCGGAGTGGTCGGCGTGGGAGGCCACCAAGCGCCCGCCGCAACTGACGGGAACGTGGGCTCTCTCGGGCTACGAACCAGGCAAGGGGTCGGTGTACGGCACCGTCACGGTTCAGGCGAATCCCGAGGATCCGGATGCCTTCACCACCACCGCGGAGTACACCTACGCCGAGTCTCAGCGGCATGAGCAACGGACGGGACAGGCCCTGGTCTACACCGGATACCAGTGGCGCGGGCGGTCCGCGCCGGACACCGACGACGAGTTCCGGGAAGTGATGTTCGTGGAGCGGGACCAACGCGAGATGCACGGTCGTTGGTTCCGAGGCGCCTACGACGAAATGGGGCCCGACGTCACCCTGCGGAAGCTCGGCGCCGACGCGGTGCTCACGGGCGCATGGCCCCAGGCGGTGCGCCGCGGGGGGTCCGCGACCGTGCATGTCTTCGGAGGACGACTGCCCCAATCAGCCACCGCAGACCAGATCGACTTCGGGAGCGGCGTGCACGTGGACGGGGTCGAAGCGAAGGATGACGGATCGTTGGCCCTGCGCGTGACCGTGGACGCCCACGCGCCCGTGGGCACCCGCGACCTGTTCGCGTTCGGCACGTCCCTGCAGGGGGCGCTGACGGTCCACGACGGCGTGGACCGCATCACCGCCACGCCGGAGCACGGCATGGCCAGGGTGGGCGGCGGCAACTTCCCCAAGGGATACCAGATCTTCGAGGCCATCGGGTGGGACAACGGTCCGGACGGAAAACCCGACACCCCCGACGACCTGAAGCTGGGCCGGGTACCGGCGACGTGGAGCGTGGAGGAGTACACCGCCACCTTCGGCGACGACGACCTCGACTGGGTCGGCGCCATGGCCGCCGACGGAACCTTCACTCCGGCCCTGGACGGTCCGAACGCCGAGCGCTCCGGCCATCGCAACAACATCGGTGACGTGTGGGCGGTCGCGACCTACCAGGAGGACGGAGGGACGCCCCTGCGGGCGCGCGCCCACCTGTTGGTCACGGTGCCGCTCTACATGCGGTTCGAGCCGTGGCGCGAGGTGCCGCGGTGACGCCGCCGGTCGGAGCGCTGCCGGAGACGGCGCTTGCCCTGAGGGAGTTCCACGCCTTCGAAGCCGGTGGCGTGCGCTTCCTGTACATGGTGCCCTCCGCCGGGATCTTCCGGATGGACGGGCCGTCGTGCGCCATCCTCGACGCCCTGGCCGAGGGACCCCAGACCGTGGAGTCCCTCCTGGAGCGCTTCGGAGGTTCCTGGGAGACCGATCGTATCCTGGAGACGCTGGACGAGCTCACGGAGATCCGGGCCATCGGGGACCCGGATGCGCCCAGGCAGCAGGTCCCCAACGACCTGCCGCCCGCGGACTTCCCGCTGACCACGATGGTCCTGAACGTCACCAACAAGTGCAACCTGGCGTGCACGTACTGCTACGAGTACGGCGAAGACAAGATCGTCGACACGCAATACGGCCAGCAGCCGAAGTTCATGACCGAGGAGACCGCCGAGGAGAGCATCGAGTTCCTTCTTTCCGAGTCCAAGGGCCAGGCGGTGGCCCACGTCACGTTCTTCGGTGGCGAGACCCTCCTGAACTTCCCCGTGCTCCAGAAGGCGGTAGCGTACGCCCGGCGGCGGGCGACCGAGGAAGGCAAGCGTGTCGAGTTCAGCCTCACCACAAACGCCACGCTCCTCAAGCCCGAGATCATCCAGTGGCTGGCCGACAACCAGATCGGCGTCACCATCTCCATCGACGGGCCCAAGGAAGTCCAGGATGGCCTCCGGGTGTTCCACAACGGCAAGGGCACCTACGACGTCGTCCAGCCCAAGATCAAAGAACTCCTCAGCGTGCACCGCTCGCGCCCGATCGGGGCCCGGGTGACGCTGACCCAAAAGAACATGGACGTGCTGAAGATCTTCCGTCACCTCACCGACGAGATGGGGTTCTGGGAGGTCGGCCTGGCTCCGGTGACCACCCAGGACCACCGCGACTATGCGCTGTCCTCGGATCACAAGGACGTGATGCTCGAGCAGTTCGAGGTGCTTGCCCAGGAGTGGCTCGAGTGTGCCCTCCGTGACGAGCACCACGGCTTCAGCAACGTGAAGGACACCATCGAAGAGATCCACAAAGGGGTCAGCAAGGCCTACGGATGCGGGGCTGGGCTGGGGCTCATGGGCGTCGCCACGGACGGCAACGTCTCGCTCTGCCATCGCTTCGCGGGAAGCGAGGAACACACCATCGGATCGGTGCGCGACGGCGTCGACCGCGAAAAGCAGGGCAAGTTCCTCGCGGACCACCACATCGCCGAGAAGACGGACTGCCATACGTGCTGGGCCCGCCCCATCTGCTCGGGGGGGTGCTACCACGAAGCGCACATCCGCTACGGATCCTCGTCCCACGCGAACCTGCACTACTGCACCTGGGTGCGAAGCTGGACCCACACCTGTCTCGAGATCTACGGAACGCTGGCCGAGAAGAACCCGGCGTTCCTGGCCCGCTTCGACGCCTAACCGGAGGCACCATCGGATGAAGCACCTGAAGCCCATCAACCAGAAGGCCGGTCGCATCGAGGCCTGGATCGAGCATGAAGCCCGCACGGCGGCCGCCCAAGCGGTGGGAGCCGACGGCGATCTGGACGTGGTCGGCCTCGAAAGTCGGCCGCCCCATGAACAGGCCGGTCCCCACTTCCCCCTCGGATGTTCGCTCGTGTTCTTCCCTGGCTGGGAGGCCGACTCCAAGGGTGGCACCGCGGGGCTCTGTCAGCCCGTGGAGCGGGACATCTTCGACTGCCACCTGTCGTGCTTCTGGCCGGCCCACGTGCCCGATCAGCTCAACCACTCGCCCGATTGGACCAGCAAGTGTGCGTCCGCCCAGAAGGACTGGCGGAAGCTCGACCTCATCTTCCCCTAGGGATCCACGATGCCTGGCAGAATCTTCTCGTCGGCCCTGGTCGCCGTCCTCCTGGCCGCAGCACCCGTTGGCGCCCAGGAAGACGCACGCTGGTACCTGGGGACGTACTCCAACGACATCCTGGTGTGGGACGAGGCGACCGAGCAGGTCGTGGACCGCATCCCGATGCGGCACTTCATTCCCACGGGACTGCTCCTCAACGAGCGCAAGGACAAGCTCTACGTCACGGACGCCACGTCGGAGCACGTCGAGATCGTCGATCTCGGGTCCAGGAAGGTGACGGACGAATTCACGTTGAGCTCCGGCGACACCAAGGTGCGCATCGGTGGCCTGGCCATCCGCCCCGATGACCGGAAAGCGCTCCTCTTCGTGAAGAGCTATGAGCTCAAGCGTGACCGCTACGAAGTGAAGGGCCCCTTCATTCTCGAATACGACCTCACCTCGAAGCAGGTCACCGACACCGTCGCCTTCCCCGACGGGAAGGAGGCCGAAAACGTGGGCTTCCAGTACTCCCCCGACGGGAAGACGCTGTACTTCTTCACCGACGACATCATCGCGGTGAACGCCGACACCTACGAGGAGATCGAGCGCTGGGAGATCTCGAAGCCTCTGGAGCCGGGCCTGGGACGTGCCAGCTTCGGCGTGGGACCCGGGACCTACGATGAACCCGGCGTCGCCACGAGCCTGTACGGCATGACCGATCCGGCGCAGAACCGGCGCCTCATGGGCGTGGCACAGGTGCGCCTGTCGGAGAAGAAGGTCGACTTCTTCACCGTGGGGGAGGCCCAGCCCATGCGCGGCTTCACCCTGGCGCCGGGCGGCGAGTGGGCCTACAGCCTGCTCAGCGAAGTGGGCCGCTACGAGTTCTGGGAGTTCGATCTGAAGAACCGCAAGCTGGCGCGGCGGCACGAGTTCGCGGGACGGCCGCGCATGGGCATCCGTGCCAGCGCCGACGGGAAGAAGCTCTACATCTCCGTGGCCGGGAACACCATCGACGTGTACGACCGCGCGACGTTCGAGCTCCTGCGTACGGTGACGTTCGACGAGGACATGACGTCGACCGTGGTGATCGCGGGCGGGGGTGGCAGCGGGCCCTAACCCGTTGCGCCTCCTGGGGGTTCCGCGTCCACGACCATGAAGCTCATCGACGACCACTTCCGCCGAGCGCTCCGGTACGTACGCCCCCATGCCGGTGCGCTGCTGCCGGTGGTCCTGCTCTCGCTGGTGGGGACCGCCCTCAACCTCGCCCTGCCCTACCTGTCCAAGCTGTTGGTGGACGATGCGCTGGTGGGAAAGGACATGGGCGCCCTGGTCCGGATCGTGGGCCTGTTCGTGGGCGTGACCGTGGTCTCCTTCGCCATGAACGTGTGGAGCGGGATGCGCTACACGAGGGTGTCAGCCGACATCCTGTTCGACATGCGGCTGGACCTGTACCGGCATCTCCAACGCCTTTCCCCGCGCTTCTACGCGCGCACCCCCCTGGGCGACGTGGTGAGCCGGATCAACGGCGACATCGGGGAGATCCAGAGGGTGACGGCCGAGGCGGCGCTGAGCTGGTTCGGCCAGGTCGTGTCGCTGGTGGGCACCGTGGGAATGCTCCTCTGGCTCGACCCGACTCTGTTTCTGGTTGGCGTGGTCGCACTGCCGCCGGCCCTGTGGGCGTTGATCCGATATCGCCGGCAACTGGAGACTCGGGTGCGTGTGCTGCGGGAACGGAGCGCCGACATCGGCACGTTCCTCATCGAGACCCTGCAGGGTATGCGCGCCGTGGTGGGATCCAACGCACAGCGAAGGGAGGTCGACCGGTTCCGCAGCAAGAACGACGCGTTCGTGTCGTCGCTCCTGTCCATGCGGCTCTTCACCTACCTCGCGGGCGGGCTGCCCGGCCTGGTGCTCTCGGCAGGCACCGCCGTGGTCTTCCTGTACGGTGGATACCGGGTCATCGCCGGGGTGACCACCCTGGGGACGTTCGTGGCCTTCATGGCCTACCAGATGCGGCTGCTGAGTCCGATCCAGGGCCTCATGGGCATCTACTCGAACCTGGCCACGGCGCGAGCCTCCCTGGTGCGCGTGCACGCCCTGCTGGACACGCCCTGCGAAGTAACGGAGGCGGCGGAGCCGAGCCCCCTTCCGACGCCATCCGGGGCCCTCACCCTGGAAGGCGTCCGCCTGGGATTCGGGCGGGGCGGAGAGATCCTGGACGGGGTGGACCTGGAGATCCCCGCGGGCCAGGTCCTCGCGATCGTGGGTTCCAGCGGGAGCGGCAAGTCCACCATTGCAGACCTCTTCGAACGTCAGGTGGACCCCGACGCGGGCCGGGTGCTCCTCGACGGGGAGGACATCCGCTCCTACGCCCTGGCCGACGTGCGCCGG
>DATHZE010000132.1:0-32628 GCA_035458765.1 Longimicrobiales bacterium | reverse complement strand
CCCCTGGGCACCAGCCCGAACGCCTCCAGCCGCTCCAGGTCGGCGTAGACGGGGTCGGTCGGCGCCACCGTGGCCGCAGACTGGGCGCGGGCCGCCTCCGGGCTCGCGAGCGCCACGGCGGTGACGACGACGAGGAAGGGTGCCCACCGGCGCCGACCGGCCCCGGCGCGACCATGCGGAGTCAAACGGCTCTCCCCTTGCCCTGCAGCCGTTCCACCCTGACCTCCAGACGGTATGCGTCCACGCCGCCGACATTGTCCAGGTGATGAGTGAGGGCTTCCAGGGCTTCCAGGTCCGTGTGGCCCGCGGAGCCGACCACGACCACCGCGTTCGCCCGGGTCTCCTGAAGCGCGTGGCGCAGGGCGGCCTGCCCCCCGAACAGGGGGATCGCACCCACCCTGCCCCGCGCCACACCGCTGCCCTGGTCCGCCACGGCCACCGCGCGAAGCCGGGGCTCGGCCAGCCTGGCGAGCTGGCGCACCGCCAACTCGGCGTCGGCGACTGCGGCCAGGATCACCACGGGCGTCCGCTCCTCCGACCACCGCTGCGTGGTGCCCTCGATGACTCTGAATGAAAACCGCGATCCGACGATGAGGAGCGAACACACCAGGAAGTCGATGGCGACGACTCCCCGTGACAGTCCCACGCGCGCGAGCAGGATGAGTGCCCCCGCGGCCAAGAGCGTGGCGACGAGACTCGACCGCACCACGCGCAGGGCGTCGTACAGCCCGAACGTCGACCAGGGCGAGCTGTACGTCCCGGTGAAGACCAAGGCGACGAGCTTCACGCCCACGAACACCACCACGGTCTCCCGGAAGTAGGGAAGCTGGATCGGCAGCTCGGAGGGCTCCCACCGGATTGCGTACGCGGCGTAGTAGGCCAGGGTGATCCAGATGCCGTCCAGGAAGAGCGCCAGAACCGGGTACCGCTCCTGGCTTCGCACCAGAAAGCGATAGAGGGATGGTCCGGGTTTGGATCCGGCCTCCATGGCCCGGAACCGCACGGCGAGGAGATACGCGCCCATCAGCGTGAGCATCCCGATCATGAGGCCGCCCAGGAGAAGCGCCGTGCCCCGCTGGGCCGATCGGAGCATGAGGCCCACGCCACCGCCCACGGCGGCCAGCGTCCACAGCATCCACAACGTCTGCTTCTCGGGCATGCCCAGGTCGATGAACCGGTGGGACGTGTGGTCCTTTCCGCCCTGGCTCACGGGGCGCCCCTCCAGGAGCCGCCCCAGGGTCACCAGGGTCGTGTCGAGGATAGGGACACCCAGGATGAGCACCGGCACGGCGAGGACGGCCGCCAGGCTCCGGGACAGGCCGGGAGCAGGCGCCAAAGCCAGCCCGGCGAGGAAGAGTCCCAGAAAGAGCGAGCCGGAATCCCCCATGAAGATCCGGGCCGGAGGGTAGTTGTGGGCCAGGAAGCCGATCAGCGAGGCTGTGAAGGCCAACGCCAGCAGCACCAAGCCCATCTCGCCGGACAGGTAGAACAGCACGGTGAGGTACATGCCGGCGATGGCGGCCACGCCCGCCGCGAGCCCGTCCATGTTGTCCAGTAGATTCATCGCGTTGGTGAGGCCGACGAACCACAGGAGCGACAGCGCCGCGTCCAGCAGGTACACCCCGGTCAGCCAGACGCCGATGCCGCTTCCCAGAAGGATGCCCGCAGCGACCACCTGCCCGAGCAGCTTGGTTCGGGGGCCAAGGTGGACGAAGTCGTCCACCAACCCGACCACGAACGCCATGGTGGCCGCCAGGACCAAGCCTTCCCAGGTGTTGAGTGGAAGGAACGCCTGGGGCAATCGTCGACCCAGCCCCAGCGCGGTATCCGGGTCCAGCAGATACCCCGCCCCCACGGACAGGCCGAACCCCAGGTAGATGGCGACGCCGCCGATGGCCGGTGTGGGGCGCCGGTGCCACCGGTCGGTCCTGATCTGGCGAACCATTCCCCCGGCGATGGCGGCACCCCGGACCAAAGGCGTCAGGACCGCGGTGAGGACGAGGGCCAGCCCCGCCACGGTGGCCGCCAGCAAAGTCGGGTTCACCGAGTCGGGCGCCGGTCGCCGAAGGACAGCGTGCGCCTACCGTCCATATTGCTCACGATGATACTCCCAGTAGGCGCCGCTCTTGATCCGCTCCCACCACGTGCGATTGTCCAGATACCATCGCACCGTATCCGCCAACGCATCTTCGAAGGACACCGTGGGACGCCATCCCAACTCGGCTTCGGCCCGGCTGAAGTCGATGGCGTAGCGTCGGTCGTGGCCCTTTCGGTCCGGAACCGACTCCATGAGGTCTCGTGGCTTGTCCAGGATGTCCAGCAGGGCCTGGATAACGCTCAGGTTGGTGCGCTCGGCGTCGCCGCCGAAATTGTAGACCCGCCCGGGGCCGCCCCGCTCCGCCGCGGTCATGATGGCGCGACAGTGATCCTCCACGTGGATCCAGTCCCGCACGTACAGGCCGTCTCCATACACCGGAAGCGGCCGGTCCTCCAGGGCGTGGGTGATCATGAGCGGGATGAGCTTCTCGGGAAACTGGTAGGGCCCGTAGTTGTTGCTGCACCGCGTCACCACCACGTCCATGCCGTGGGTGGTGTGGTACGCCAAAGCCAGATGGTCCGCCGCCGCCTTGCTCGCCGAGTAGGGCGACCGCGGTGCAACGGGGGTGTCTTCGGTGAACCTCGGCGCGGTGGGGTCGCCGTCGGACGGGTCCCGCCATGGAAGCTCCCCGTACACTTCGTCGGTGCCCACCTGCACGAAGCGCCGGACGCCAGCAGCCAGGGCCGCCGACAGGAGCGTCTGCGTGCCCAGGACGTTGGTGCGCACGAAGGGCGCGTCGGAGAGGATGGAGCGGTCCACATGGGACTCGGCGGCCAGGTGCAGGACCCAATCCACGTCGGCCATGGCAGCCTGGACGGCGTCGCCGTCGCAGATGTCGCCATGGACGAAGGTGTAGCGGGGATGATCCTCGACGTCGGCCAGGCTTTCCAGGTTCCCGGCGTAGGTGAGCGCGTCGAAGTTGACCACCTCGGCGTCGTCGGTGGTCGCGAGGATGTGACGCACCAGGTTCGACCCGATGAATCCCGCACCACCGGTGAGGAGGATCTTCATGGTTCTCCAGACCTCGGCGTCGGCCCCGTCATGGATCCGCTCACGGCGTGTGGGGATCGTCCAGGTGGGGATGCGCTGCGCCGGCCACCTTTCCTGCCAGCACAGGATTGTCGCGCTCCTGCGCCAGGAGCTTCGCCGCCCGGTGGAGCGACGGAACCGTACCCGCGTCGGTCCACCATCCGTCCAGGATGCGGTGCCGCATGGCTCCCCACTGGATGTATCGGTTGTTCACGTCGGTGATCTCCCTCTCGCCGCGGGCCGACGGCTCCAATCCGGCGATGATCTCGAAGACGCGAGCATCGTAGAAGTAGCATCCCGTCACCGCCAGCGACGTGGGGGGTTCCAGGGGCTTCTCCACGATGTCCACCACCCGGTCCCCTTCCACGGTGGCCACGCCGAAACGCTCCGGGTCGTGGACCTCCTTCAGCAGGATCATGGCCCCTATGGGGTCCGCCGCGAAGGCCGCCACCGCGGGGGCGATGGGATCCTGGAAAATGTTGTCGCCCAGGATCACCACCACCGGCTCGCCCGCCGCGAAGTCCTGGGCCAGGCCCAGCGCCTCGGCGATGCCTCCCTCACCCTCCTGGTAGGCGTAGCTGATGTGCCGGAGTCCGAACTCGTGGCCATTGCGGAGCAGCTTCAGAAAGTCGCCGGCGTGGTTGCCGCCGGTCACCACGAGGATGTCCTCGATGCCGGCGTGGACCATCTGCTGGATCGGAAAGTGGATCATCGGCCGGTCGTAGACCGGCAGCAGATGCTTGTTGGTCACCCGCGTCATGGGAAGGAGCCGGGTACCCAACCCCCCCGCCAGGATGATTCCCTTCATGGGCCTCCTCCCGCCCCGGGCGCCTTTGGGCGCCCGTCGTCGGCCAGCCAATCGGTCATGAGCGTGTTCCAGGTGCGCGGGCCCGTGGCGACGAAGTTTGGAAACACGGGCAGCCGCTGGTTGAACACCGGGTCCGTGCCGTCGGCCAGGGTCACCCGGCCACCGGCTGCACGCACCAGCGCCACGCCCGCCGCCACGTCCCACTCGCTCTTGGGGACCAGCGTCCACGTCGCTTCCACCCGGCCACCGGCCACCAGCGCCATCTTGTAGGCCACGGAACCGCACGGCTCGATCCGGAAGGGAGCACCCTGGAACCGGGCCCACTCTCCGCGACGGGTCTCGGAGCGTGACGCCAGCACGGTCACCTCGGCCAGCCTCTCGGGGTCGCGAACGGTGGCGGGAGCACCATTGTAGGTCACCCCCGTCTCGAGGGAGCCGACCACCAGCTCGTCGGTGACCGGGTTGAAGATGCCCCCGGCCACGGGTACCCCATCTTCCACCAGGCCGATGGAGATGCACCACTCGGGAATCCCCTGGACGAACTCCCGCGTCCCATCGATGGGGTCCACCACCCAAACCCGTCGACACGAAAGACGCTCAGGGTCGTCCACCGATTCCTCGCTGAGCCACCCCTCCCCGTCCCGTGGGAGGATGCGCCGGAGCACCTCGTCGGCGGCCAGGTCGGCCTGAGTGAGCGGGTCGCCCCGCTCGTCCTTGGTGGCGAAGTCCACGGCCCCGGGCGTGAAGGGACGAACGGCCGCGGCCGCGGCTTCGAGGGCCTCGTGGATCCGGGCAAGGTCATCGTTTCGCGGCACCCAACTCCTCCAGGTAACGGCGTAGCGTTTCGTTCCATGGGGTCATGGACCGTCCGAGGAGTTCCTCGGTGGCCGACAGGTCGAGCACGGAATATGCCGGACGGGGCACGTCGGGCCAAAGCTCGGCCCGGGTCACGGTTTCGATGCGTGTGCTGAGCCCCGCAAGCCGAAGCGCCTCCCGGGCCTGCTCCAGCCGTGTGGTCTCGCCCCCCTGAGAGGCATGCCATACCCCTCGCGCCCCGGCGTGCAGAAGGGCGGCGAGGACCTCCTCCACGGTTCCCGCCCAGGTAGGGCAGCCCCATTGGTCCGAGACGAGCCTCAACGGTCGGCCGGCCCGGGCCGCGTTCAGGATAGGGGCCACGAAGCCGGCCTGGTCCCCCCCGAAGAGCCAGCTCACCCGGAGCACGAGATGGCGTTCACCGTCGCGAAGCACCGCCTCCTCTCCGTCGCGCTTGCTCGTCCCGTAGAGTTGAAGAGGGGCCGTCGGATCGTCAGCGCGGTAGGGACTGCGCCGCCCGCCATCTCCTCCGAACACGTAGTCGGTCGAGATGTGCGCCAGCGTCGCACCCACCTCGGTGGCCGCCCTCGCGAGGTGTCCGGGGCCGTCCCGGTTCACCGCGAAGGCGCGCTCCGGCTGGGTCTGGCAGCCGTCCACGGCAGCGAAGGCGGCGCAGTTCACGACCACGTCCGGGCGCAGGGCCGTCAAGGCGCGGCGCACGGCATCCCCGTCGGTGATGTCCAGGTCCCCTCGGGCCAGCGCCGTGACGTCGTGGCCTCGGAGCGGGAGGCGACGCGTGAGCTCTCCGCCGAGGAGCCCGCCGGACCCGGTGACAAGGATCCTCATGGGACGATCCTCCCCGTCCGGGCCAACTCGGTCCGGTACAGAGCGGCCAGGTCGCTGGCCAGACGTCCGACGGCGAATCGTGCCACCACCTCCTGGCGTGCCTCCCAGGGCACTTCGGCCCCCGCGGCAGCCCCCTCCATGGCCCGGGCCCACGCTTCCGGTCCGGCGTTCCGGGGGACCACCTGCCCTGCTCCGACGCCTCCCAGCACCTCGGCCACCCCTCCCACGTCCCGCGCCACCACGGGCGCACCGGCCGCCAGGGCCTCGAGGAGCGCTACGGGCGTCCCCTCGTCATGGGAGGTGAGGGCAACGGCATCCAGGGCGCTGTAGAGTTCGGGAAGATCGCGACGCCACCCCAGCCACAGGACACGGTCTTCGATTCCCAGAGCCCCCGCCAAGGCCTTCAGATGCTCTTCCCGCTCCCCCGATCCCACCACCACCCCCATGACGGGGTGTGGGCCGGTGCGCCGGAGAACGGCCAGGGCGTCGAGGAAGAGTTCGTGGTTCTTGATGGGCACCAGGCGCCCCACGATCCCCACGGCCAGGGTCCCCGGCGCCAGTCCCAGGGCTGCCCTCGTCCGGCGGCGGGTCGCGCCGCGGTCCACCGTGGCGAACCGATCGAACTCCAGCCCCAGGGGGATCACCGAGAAGCGCTCCGGCGGCGCGATTCGCAGGTCTTGGGACATCTCACGGGCCTGACGCCGGGTCAGCACCACCAGACGGTGGGTACCCCGAGCGAGCTGGCGCTCGATCGCCAGGAAGATCCGCGTCTTGAGGGTGGAAAAGTACCCGCCGCCCAGCACGTGGCCGTGGAAGGTATGGATCCTCACGGGTACCTGGGCCAGGATGGCCGCCAGCCGACCCAACGTCCCCGCCTTGGCCGTGTGCGTATGGACCACTTCGGGCCGCTCCCGCCGGAAGAGGCGGTAGAGAGCCCAGCAGGTCCGGACATCGTCCAACAGGCTGATCTCCCTGGACAACTCGGGCAGTCGGGTGACCTCCACGCCACGCTCGACGGCGTAGTAGTCCATGTCGCCTTCGGTCGGGGACACGGACCCGGCAACCAGCCGCGTGCGCCACGCTCCGTGGTCCATGGCGTGAGCCAGGTTCACCACGTGCATGGCTGGACCGCCCACGTTGAGGCGAGCGATGACACGGTGGATCAGGACGGGCACGGTGGGCGAGGCATCGCTCACGGGGAGGTCATGCCGTGGCCGTGGCCCGCATGGGGTGCGCCGAGGTGTCGAAGAGCATGAGGTACCGTGTTGGGAATTCCGACGGAGAGCGCGGCAGCGGCAAGATAGGGGCCGGGCCGGGCCGGCGCGACGGCTAGTCGGTGTAGATCTCGGCCCAGCGGTCAGCCACTCTGGCGACGCCATAGGCCGACGAGACTTCGGCGCTCCGCCGTGCGGCTTCCGCCCGCGGCTGTCCATCCTCCAACAGATCCAGGACGTCGCGAGCGAAGCGGTTCGCGGGTCCCGTGGTCCGGGTCGGATAGCGTTGGGCTCCCGGGTCTTCGTCATCGTCCACCCAACGGAGGACGGGAAGCGGCAGCGCCATGGCCTCCACCGAGGTCCGGGCCCACCCCGGCCAAGCCCCCGCGTCCACCACCACCTCCGCGACTCGGAGCAAAGGAAGCCTGCTCGGGTCGCTTCCCAGGAAGATCACCGAGTCCTCGAGCCGCAACTCCTCGGCAAACCCCCGGGCCGTCCCCTCCTCGGGACCTTGCCCCACGACGAAGAGGCGCAGGCCCGGCTCTTCCGTGCGCGCGGTGGCGAAACCCTCCAGCAGTTGGTACATCCGGCTCCGATCCTGGAAGTCGCACAAGGCGACAACGGCCCGTTGGCTCTCAGTCAACCCCAGGCGGACCCGGGCGCTGCGGATCGCCAGGGCCCCAACCCGACTTCGGATCTTGCCCAGGTCCAGCGCCTGGCGCACCACGCTCACATCCTCCACCCGGTATCGATGACGGACCGCATCCACCACCCCTTCGTCGGAGGCGACGAAGCGCCCGGACCGCCTCCGGGACGCACGGCGCTCCAGCCAGGCTTTCAGCCGCCCCTCCACCGTGGCGGACTCCGGCGCGAGGCCCTGGACCCACCGGAAGACCTCGGCCCCAGGGGGGGCGGCGAGTTGCGCCACGGTCCCCGACCAGGGCTGGAACGTCTGGAGGATGTCGGCGTGAAGCCCTGCCAGAAGCCGGCGCAGCCGGGGGACCGCCAGCACCGCTCCGAAGGCCCCGGACAGCTCCATGCGGTGCACGGTGACCTTGATCTCCCGGAGCCGGGCGTCCAGCGGACCCCTGGAATCCAGTGCCACCACGCGAGGCTCGAAGCGCGCCCTCGAGAGCCGACCCAACAGAGTTGCCACCTGATCCCCCACCTCGTTCTCCTCCAGGGAGTCGAGGACATAGAACAGGCGGGGACGGGACATGGCCTACGTATGCTCCCATGGGATGACGGGCGCTTCAAACCACAACGGTGTGGCTCGCGACGTCGCCGGGCAACACCTCGCTACGCTCGGCCTCGCAACCAGGTCTCCAACGTGAGCAAAGCCCAGAGCGCGTGACCGTTGTCCACCGCGCCAGCCTGGTGGGCCGACCAAAGGGCTTCGACGGGTTCGCGCCGGAGCCAGGCCCACAGACGTGCGTCCTGGGCCAGGACACGAGCTTCGAACATCGGTTTCCAGTCGGTGCGGAACCAGATGGGCAAGGGGACCCCGAAACCCCACTTGCCCCGCCGGGCGATGTCCCGAGGAAGAAGATCCGGGAATGCACGCTTCAGGAGCCACTTCATCGCCTTTCCGCGGTAGCGAAGCCCGTCCGGCATCCCCGCGGCGAACTCCATGAGAGCCGTGTCCAGGAACGGAGATCGGAGCTCGAGGCCGTGGGACATGGAGCATCGGTCCGCCTTCACCAGGAGGTCCTCGGGGAGGTACGTCTCGAAATTCAACGCCATGGCGCGGGCCACGGCAGTCTCCTCCGGGAAGCGACTCCAGGGAACCCGAAAGCTCTCGGTCAGCGCTACACGATCCGGCACCCGACAGACTCCGGGACGGAGGTACGCCTCCATTTCGGGCAGGTAGCCGATCCAGCGCAGCATCCGCTCCTCCGGCGGAAGGGCCGCGGCGGCGAAGAACCGCTGGAAGCGCCTGAGCGGATGACGGAAGTTGGAGTGGTGCGGCAGGAGATCGCCCAGCGCGTTGCCCACGGAGGCTACGCCGCGCCCGACCCTCTCGGCCAACGCCATCCCCAGGAAACGGGGGTAGCCACAGAACAACTCGTCGCCGCCGTCGCCGGTGAGGGCCACGGTCACGTGCTCCCGGGTGAGACGCGAGACGATGTGGGTGGGGATGGCCGACGAGTCGCCGAAGGGCTCGTCGTAGGCCTCCACCAGGTCGTCCACGAGATCCACGGCGTGGGACTCGACGAAGAACTCCGTGTGCTCGGTGGCGAATCTCTTGGCTACCGTCCGGGCGAACGGGGTCTCGTCGTAGGTGGGGTCGTCGGCGAAACCCAGGGAGAACGTCCGCAGCGGCCCCTCGATGCGCTCCCGCATGAGCCCCACCACCAACGTGGAATCGATTCCACCCGACAAAAAAGCTCCCAGGGGAACGTCCGCCACCAGACGCCGCTCCACGGCGGCGCCCAGCAGACTCCGGACCCGTCTCGCCGCGTCGGCGGCGGAGCCCATATCATGGACCCTCGCCCAGTCCAGCCTCCAGTAGCGACGCTGCGCCTGCGTGTCCCCGTCCACGGTCATGCACGTCGCGGGCGGGAGCTTCTGAATCCCCTTGAAGAAGGTGCCGGGGCCCGGCACGTACCCGAACGCCAGGTAGTACGGGATGGCGTCGCCGTCCACTTCGTCGGCGACCCAGGGGAGGGCCAGCAGAGCCTTGATCTCCGAAGCGAACGCGAAGCGGCCCTCGGACCGTGTCCAGAACAGGGGCTTCTTTCCGGCGCGGTCCCGGGCCAGGAAAAGCCTCCGACGACTCTCATCCCAAAGCCCGAACGCGAACATCCCGTCGAGGTGGTCCGGAAGCGACTCGCCCCACTCCTCCCAGCCGTGCACCAGCACTTCGGTGTCACTATGCGTGCGGAAGCGGTGGCCCGCCTGTTCCAGGGTCCGGCGCAGCGCCTGGAAGTTGTAGATCTCCCCGTTGAAGACGACCTGGACGGAGCCGTCCTCGTTGCCCATGGGCTGATCACCGGTTTCCAGGTCGATGACCTTGAGGCGGGCGTGGCCCAGAGCGCAGGCTCCCGACGGGGACGCCCATGCGTTCTGCCCGTCCGGCCCGCGGTGTCGGATGCGCCCGGCCATGGCGAGGGCGTCACCGCGGGTGGCCTGAGGGCCGGTGGGTCCGGGGAGGAGGACGCCGGCGATGCCGCACATCAGACGCCCCCCACGCTGCGTAGCAGCCCGCCGATCACCGGTGCCACGGCCGACACCGAATACCGCTCCACCACCAGGGCCCGCCCCTGGGCGCCGAGGCGAGCCCGCTCTTCGGCGTCGCCGAGCAGCCTCGCACACGCCTGGACCCACTCATCCGGTGACGAGGCGAGCAGCCCGGTCTCTCCCCCTCTCACGATGCCCGGCAGCACGCCCACCGGCGAGGCCACGCACGGCACGGCGCATGCGAGGTACTGCAGCGCCTTGAAGCCACACTTTCCTCGGGTCCAGGGCGTGTCGTCCAACGGGTAGAGGCCCACGTCGATCCGGCCGAGCAGCTCGGCCTCCTTTGCCGCGCTCCAGGGCTGGAATTCCATCGCCACCCCGGGAAGGCGCGGGCGCCGCCTGCCGGCCACCACCAGAAGGCGGTGGGGGATCCGGTCGGCCAAGGTGCGGAGGACACCGGCCAGGGACTCCAGGTACGGGAGCGTGCTGTCCGAGCCGACCCACCCCAACGTGGGCAGGGCCCCGGCGGGCCGCTCGGCCGGGGCCAGCCGGTCGGTATCCACCACGCTGGGGATCACGTGCACCCGGTCACCCGCCGCGGCGCCCAGGATCCCTCGGGCGAAGTCGGCCAGGTAGTCGTTTCCGGCGAAGATCGCCCCAGCCGCATGGCAGAACGCTGCGGTGGTACTGCGGGGATCTCGAGCCCTCTCGAGCCACCAACGCCCACCCTCCTGGGGGAGGAACACCGCGTCGTCGAAATCGTACACCAGCGGAACGCCGCTGCGGGCCAATCGAGCCAAGAGGGCCTGGTCGAAGAGGAGAGCCAGGGCACGCTGGATCAGGACGACGTCGTATCGAGACGCCTGGCTCACGACCCGCCGAAGCTCCGCGAAGGACCGAGCCAGGGAGAGCCCCGCCCGAAGACCTCCGGACTGGACAGCAGCGTAGGCACGGGCCGACAGGAACGGGTGCAGCTCCAGCGCCACGTCCTGGGCATCCAGGGCCGCGCGGAACTGCATGAGGCGAAACCGCGTGCTCGGGGCCGACTCGGGGTATGGGGCCAGGGCGAGGACTCTCATGGCAGGTGCTCCCCTGCCCCCCGCCGGCCCACGCCGAGGCTGGCGTAGACTCCCAGGAGGGTGTCGCCTCCTTCGGCCACCCCCAGCCGAGCCTCCGCGAGCGCCCTGGCAGCGACGGGTCGCGCAGGGTCGGTCACGATCCGAGCCAACCACCCCACATCTTCCGACCGATCGGTCCCCGGGCCGAGGAGCCTGAGACAACGGGGGTCCGACAAGTCGGGCAGATCCCCGATGGGGGTGGCGAGAACGGCGAGGCCGCAGGCCAGGTACTCTCCGATCTTGGTCGGGAACCGTGCATCCTCGGAAGGCGAGGGACGCGGAAGGGCCAGTCCGGCATCGGCGGCCTGGAGCCACCGGTGGACTTCCTCAGGCTGGACGAAGCGCACCACGGGGTCCAGCCCAACCTCCGCCGACAAGCGACGGACCTCGTCCCCGTCACGGGAAAGGACGACGAAGGAGCCCCCGGTGCGGTCCACGAACGCCCGGGCGATCTCCAGGGTCGCACGCCCGTCGTACCACCCGCTCAGCGTGCCGACATGCATGAGGACCGGACCGGCCCCGATCCCCAGATGCTCCCGGAGGGCACCGGGGTCGGCGGCAGGGACGAAGCGATCCAGGTCCACGCACGTCGGCACCACGGCGTGGGGAGGCGGTGACGCTCCCGTCAGCGCCTCGAGCCGCTGGATCGACTTGCGTGTCAGCACGATGAGATGGTCTGCGCCCCTCAAGACCCGTCGCTCGACCCAACGTCCGATCCGCGCATTGATCCCGTCCGGTGCCCAGTATCCACCCTGGATGCGCTCGTCGACCCAGAAGCCGCGCATGTCGAACAGCAGCTTCGCACCTCGGGCCTTCCCCGCCATCCCCATGAGGCCCGGCAGGTATCCCCGGGCGTGGACGAGACCGCGGCGCCCCTGGCGGCGGAGCGCAGTCGCCCAGCGCCCCACCTCCTTCCTCCC
This sequence comes from Longimicrobiales bacterium, assembly GCA_035458765.1. Lineage (GTDB taxonomy): Bacteria > Gemmatimonadota > Gemmatimonadetes > Longimicrobiales > Gaopeijiaceae > SZUA-318. Next base: position 20,602 of record DATHZE010000132.1, on the reverse strand, counting down.
CACCAGGACGTCCCAGGCGGTGGCGGGAAGCGTCGGGGCCCGATGGTACCGCAGTCCCGTCCAGCCGATGCCCTCGGCAGCCAGGCTTCGCTCCAGGTGCACGCGCCGCTCCCCACGGTCCGCCTCGGGCTTCTCGAAGGACAGGATCTCGAGTGAGACCCCCTTCCGGGAGAGGTACCGCACGTAGGGCAGGACCTGGGAGGCGCCGAGAGGCTCCAGGAGGCCATCGTACGTCACGTAGAGGACGTCCGCCCTCGTTGCCGACACCGGCGGCACCGTCGCGCCTCCGCGTCGCGGATCGGGGACGGGAGTCGGCCGGATGCGCCTCATGCCGTCAATGCGACGAGGTTCCGCCGCGGCGGGGCTGCCCCGCGGCAGACACGTTGGCCATCCGGCTCCTGCTCTCGGCAACGCGCTGCAGCCGTGCCGCCCGAAGGGCCAGAACATCGCGGATGCCCACCGCACAGAAGACGAAGATCACCGGCAGGATCTGCGCCCGGTGCCTGTAGGCCGTCCCTACGTTGGCCTCCACCAGGGCATACGCCAGGGTAATCAGGATGAGCGAGGCCAAGGGGACCGTGAACATGCGAATGTCGTGTCGGATCGCGAGGACGGCTCCCCAGATGCCCATGGGAAGGATCGCGTACCAGAGCAGCGTCTCCGGAAGCGTGATGGCCTGGAGCGTCGAACCGATGGCCCATGGGAAAGGGGCCAGCAGGAAATACGCCAGGCCGATGGGGAGAAACGCCAGCGCCCCAGCCGGCGTGGTGAGGTCCGCACCCCGCCCGTACGCGGAATTGGCGTCGTAGAGAAAGCCCTGACGAACCGCCTGCACCTGATCGAGGCTCGGCTCCCCTGCCAGCGTCCCCCCGAGACCCAGCGCCTGCGCGGCAAAGGCCAGGGTGAAGAGCAGGACCGATCCGGCCACGAGCGCGCGGAAGGGTGACCCACTGCGCCCTATGAAGATGCCGGCGACGATGGCGGTGCCCAGGAGCAGGGTGAGGTATTCTCGGAACACCGTGAGAACCGACAGCCCCACGACCAGGCCGGCCAAGCTTCCGAAGGAGGGGTGATGCTGCAGCCGGACCGCGAAGTGGATCGAGGCCGCCAGCACGAGAATCGTGGGCGCTTCCCGGATGTTCAGCACCGACCAGAGAATGAGGGACGGGAAGAACACCGTGAGCCCCGCCGCCAACCGCGCCACGCCCTCGTTGCGCCGCACCAGGAGCATGGCAAGGTGATACACGGGAATCGCCGCCCATACGGAGCAGAAGATGTTGAGGATGGCCGGGGCACTCTTGGCGAATCCGAAGAGGTAGAATACCACGGCGTTGATGGTGGGATACCCCACCTGCAGGTTCTCCCCGATACGGCTGGGGAACGGACCGATGCCGCGCCAGAAACTGAGGAGTCCCATCCCACGCGACTCGTACGTCCACTGGTCCGGCGCGAAGACGTAGGGGCCCACGGTCTGATGGATCCCGGTGAACAGAAACAGACGCACGGCCACGCCGAGCAGCATCAGGTTCAGCAGATAGGTCCCTGTGGCTCGGTCGGGCTGGAACCGGGTCAGCGCGCCCGTCACCAGGACTCCGATCGCCGCGATCACGGGCACCGCCACCCGCGACCCGTCGTCGGATACGCCCGCCGTTGCGAGAACGATCCCCACGATCGCCAGAGCCGGCCCCGCCGACAGGATGCCGAGATTCTTCGATTTCATCGCCTTTTGGGTGTCCCTCCGGAAGGGAGGAAGAAGCTACGTGAGATGTCCACGGAGGGTCAACGCGGAATCCCGCGAGGGCCGAACTTCGAAAGCACGTACCGGACCGAAGACGGAGTCAGGAAGCCCGGAAGATACCGCAGGCTGAGGGGCACGGCGGCACGCCTCACGGCAGGCGCGCCCTTCAGAAGAGCCTGGATCAGGATATCGGCTCTCTGCTGCGCCGCGATGGCCCCGATCTCGTTGCGTGCCGAAGGGGACTGCAGTTCGTGGAGGGACTCCAAACGGTCCAGGAGTCGGAGCCCCGCCCGCAGGTCCGCCGCCTGGACCACGTCGCTGATGCGGTTGACCAGGACGCGATGGGGCGCCTGAGGAACAGCCTCTCCCAGCACCTGCTCCAGGTGGAGGCGCGCGCACGTCACGAAATGGTCGACCTGGATGCCCTCGAAGCGGCGTGACACGCTGGCCCCATGAACGCGGATCGAGTAAAGGCGTTCATCGACATTGGCGAGCTTCACCCCACTTCGGAGCATCCTTGAAAACAGCTCGTAGTCCTCCGTGTGGACAGCCACGGTGTCCGTGGCGTACGGATGGCTCTTCAGTACTTCGGCCCGGGCCACGATGGCCGCATGGACAAGGGGAATGGCGAAAAGACCCATGAACCGTGCTCCGTCCGGTGACGCGCACCGCACGGGCATTCCCCTGATCGCACGGCCATCGGGACCCATGAGTTCCGCGCCGACACTCACCACACCCACGTCGGGATGCGCACGGAGCAGCTCGACCTGCTTCCGTATCCGATCGGGCCGGGAGATGTCGTCGGCGTCCATGCGGGCGATGAACTCCCCCCCGCTCTGCGCGACACCCTGATTGAGGGTGGCGACGAGGCCCCGGTTGACGTCGCTCGCGATCACCCGCACCCGCCGATCCGTGCCGGCATACCGATCGAGGATGGCTCGGGTCTCGTCCGTCGACCCGTCGTCCAGGGCCAGGATCTCGAGGTCGGAGTATGTCTGACGGGTCAACGACTCCATCGCTTCACGCACGAAGGGGGCAGCCTGATGACAAGGGAGGACAACCGAAACCACGTCCTTCCGGCCCTTATCCAAGACCCAGCCCCTTTCGTGCGAGGTGTCTCAACGAGGGATTGCCGGGAGACTGCAGGGCGGACACCAGCGACCCGATCCGGCCCCACGCATCACCCCCCGTCTTGAACCGCCAGAGATGGTAGTCGGACCAGCACCGCCGGCGTTCCGCGCCGCGAACCAGCGGATAGCGGTCTCCAGCGTCCAGCACCCCGGCCAGCCTCTCGCTCCCCAGCTCCATGGAAACCCCGTTGCTGTGGTGCGGTGACAGGGTCTGCAGGGGAACGAATGGGAGGCACTCCGCCATGAGCTCTCGTTCTGGAAGCGCGATCTGATCCTCGTCTGCGGGAATCCCTTCGACACGCGTCACAGCCGGTGGCACGTGCCACATGAAGCAGTCGGAAAGATCCTCCGCCACGTTGAATGCGGCGGGAGCCAGGTCCGCCAGGGGGAATCGATGGCTGTGCTCCGTGTGACCCCAGCGCTTGTACTCGGCGAAAATGGGATGCCACCCACCCACTCGCTCAAGCCCCTGCCGCGTGAAGAAATTGAAGGGTGCACCACCGTATCGACCGTGTACCACCCGATGCCCGGCGATCTCGGAGGCGCCGGTAACGCCCCGGACTCCGCCTCGTTCGAAGAGCGAGAAATGATGGATGCCGCTGGCCTCGTGCAACTCCGGATGGAGGGGGAACGCCCGACCGTCCATCAACTCGACGTCGTCCTCGATGAAGAAGTAGTAGTCGTATTCGGAGTACCGCTCCAGGACGCGATTCTTCGAGAGCCCGACTCCCTCTCGCCGGTCGGAATAGACCAGCGGTATCCGCCATTCCTCGCAGAAACGGAGATAGGGATCCTCCGTGCCGTCCAGGGAGACGAGGAGATGGAACCGGCTGTCGTCCCGGCAAAACGCCGCATAATGCGGCAGATAACGAAGGAGGTTCCCGAACCGCCGACAGGTCGTGATGCAGACCAGGGCTCGGTAGGCCGTACTAGTCATCCCGCGGCCTCCGCAGAGCCCGGCTGTCGGAGTCGTGGGTGCGGGCGCCGGAGACGTCGCGAGGCGTGCCCTTCATTCCTCCCCCCTGGCTGCAGCGATGGCATCCCGGACCGCCACCGCGGAAGCACCGGTGACCTTTCGGGCGAAGGGCTTGCCGCTCTCGAGCATTCCCGGAACGTCCACAACCGACAGGTCTCTGGGATGGCTGGCCCCTTCGACCCATTCCATGTGCCGAAGCTCGTCGTTCACGATCTCGTGACCGTGGACGAATCCGGTGCCGAGGAGGATGCTCTGGAAGAAGATCTCGTCCGGGCAAAGCGTGTGCTCGTGGTAGGCTCGATAGTCGGGGTGCCGCTCGACGAAGTCGAGTACGTACTCGGCGGCGGCACGGCTCAGGTTCCACCACGAAGATCCGCCGAAGGCACGGGCACAGGAGGGAAATGCCCTGGGGGGCTTGAACGCGGAGCGAACTCGAAGCAGCGAGTTGAGGAGCCAGCCCTTCGCGCTGAAGCGTACCGGAAAGCCGGGGGGCACACAGGTCTCCCGCCGGCCGAACACGGTGTACGAGTAGCATTCGGTCCTCAGCCGACCGTCATGCTGCCACCGGGGATCCGGAAGGGGGAAGAAGGAGAGGTAGCTCCGCCCCGGCGCCGACGAGAAGAGTTGGACGATCCGCTCGATGGGCCACACGGGGACGTCCTGCCCGCTGATGAGCACGACGTAGTCACATCCGTCGGCAACGGCACGCGCGAGGCCCGCGAGCGCCGCATCCACGGCCTCGATGCCACCCCAAAGTGACCGGAACCGGGGCAGCAGAACCACGTCCTCCAACCCCCGGTCGGACAACGCGCTTCGAAAGGGTCCGAGATCGACCCCCGCGTCCACGTGCAGGTAGATCCTCACCGAAGGATGATCCAGAGCGGATAGCGTCATGGCAAGCTGCTCCGCTTCGCGATGCGCCAGGACCACAAAGCCAAGGATCAAAGCCTACTCCGACAGGATCTGTCTGAGGAACGTCATGGGAGATGCCGGTCCAGCAAGTCCGAGGTGGTGGGCTGCACGAAGAGGGGCGCGTTGGCCCGGATGTCCTCGTGGCTCCACTCCCACCAACGGGATTGCAGCAGGCGGTTGATGATGGCCTCGTCGAATCGATAGCGCACCACCCGGGCCGGGGCTCCCACCGCCACCGCGTAGGGAGGCACGTCTCGGGTCACCACGGAGCCGGCCCCGATCACCGCGCCCGTCCCGACGGTCACGCCGGAAAGAACGTGGCTCCCTGCTCCGATCCAAACATCGTGACCGATGACGATGGGTCCCCGGGTCACGGTCTCCTGTTCGATGGGGAGACCGAGGACGTTGCGGCCCATGTAGTACGTCGTGATGCGCCCAGGATCGTGGGCAAACCCGTGGAAGCTCACGTGCCGGGCGATCGAGCAGAAGTTGCCGATCTCGATGTAACTCCCCTGGGCGAACAGATAGATCTCGGGACCCCAGAGCGAACTGTTGCGGCCGATTCGCACGTCTCCCGACGCCTCGACCCGGTGCAGCGTCGCGTACTCTTCTACGCGGACCGCACCGTGGAGGCTCGACTGCCTGATCCGCGCCCGGGGCGACACGACCGCGGCCGTGTCGATGCGGTTGGGACGCACCAGCAGGGCCAAGGTCCTATCGAGGACGCGGAGCTTGATCTTGCCGAAGAGCGATGAGGGCATCGACGAACCTGTTGTAGTTGAAACCAGCATCGAAATTCTTCCGGAAGAACCCTCGAATGCCAGCGGAATCGAACCGCCCGGGCTCCAATGCGTGGGCGATCCCCGCGGCCATCTCCTCCGGTCCAGCGTCCGGGCGAAGAAGGACGCCCGTCGCTTCGTTCACGATTTCGGGGACACCATGCACCCCTATGGCGACGATGGGAACCCCGAAGCTGATGGCTTCCATCATGGACACCGGCAAACCCTCGGACTCGGAAAACGAGAGCAAGGCTTCGACGCGATGCTGACGATAGAAATCGAGAACCTGAGCATTGTCCACGTGTCCCGCGAGTTTCCAGGCCACCTCCCCTGGAAGGCGCTCCGCGGCCGCCTTCACCTTCTCTCGCTCGGGTCCGTCGCCAAAGTGCATCCACCGAAGCGGGCGGCCCAGGCGGCCCAGAGCTTCGGGAATCAAGTGGACCCGCTTGCCGGGCAGAAGACTGCCACATGACAGCACCAGTGGGGGACCGGATTCGACCACGGCAGGACTTCCCTGGGCACGAACACCCAGTCGGTGCACGCGAATCCGATGAGCCTGACGGGGCGCCCGGGCCTCCAGGTATCGCGCGCCGAACTCCGAGACCGGCGCCACCAGATCCATCCCCGAGAGCTTGAACTCCCGAAAGGGGACGGGCCTGCCACCCCAGCGCTCATCGTACACGTCGAACCCGTGCGCCCGGCAGACCGCTGCCCCGACGGCCCCTTCTCGCCGAAGAAGCGCCAGCGCCACGGTGCTGTTCTCGAACCAGTAGTCGTAGAAGACGGCCCCGGACAGACCTCGACCCTCGACGAAGCTCCTCAGTTCCCGGGCCTTGAGGACGTTTCGGGCGAGGATGTCCAGGTACATGCGAGCCGATCCGGCGTAGGGCACCCAGTTGCCCCTCCGCCTCAGCGTCCAGGCCAACACGCCCGCCGCATCGGAGGACGCCAGCGCCCGCCAACGCGCCCCGCGCCCGGGCTCCCGGAGCCATGGCATTTCCACCAGCTCTGCGTTGGAGGGCAGAGGGCGCACACCAGATTCACGGGAGGACGGCAGCACGAAGATCCGCTCGAAGCGCCCGGACAGGACCTCCATCTCGGCTTCGAGGAACGTCTCACTCTTGTTGCCGAAGGGAAACGTGGCCGTCAGAAGGACGAGATCGGGCAGGTCCGTCACCCCAGGAGCCCCGTGATGCGGTGGCGGAGGCGGGCCAGTAGCGAAGGCGCCTCCTCGTCGACCGGCGTGAACGTCGTGGCGTTGGATGCGAGCTTGAACACTGCGGCCACGTAGTCCCCTTCTTCGATCCAGAGGGAGTACGTCTGCAGACAAGCCAGGTAGAGGCCGTGTGCGTAGGCGTTTTGGGTGAGCGTGTCGGCGTGGATCGGCTGATCCACCGGCTGGAGCAGCTCCGGGCGGTGCTCGTGGCACCACTCCAGGTACCACGGGTTTGGATAATGGGCCAGGACGAACCCGTCCGGGGCCAACCACTCGGCCAGCCGCTGGAAGAGCTTCGGGTGCAGCGCCACCGGAATATGCTCGATGACATCCGGCAGCACGATGACGTCGAAGGTCCCATCCACGTCCATCTCCAGAACGTCGGCGGCCATCAGCCGCACATTTCCGGGGGCGCCCAGTCGCTCTCGCGCTGCCTCGATGCTCTTGGGGCTCAGATCCACTGCGAGGAGTTCACCCCCCTCCAACTTCGGCACCAGGAGTTGGGTCAGGGTACCGACGCCGCAACCGATCTCCAGGACCCGGTGGTCCGCCTCGAGACCGAAGCGCTCCAACCACCCGAGGATGGCGTGGTGGCGCTCGTTCACCCCGGCGGCCGTCTGCCGGCCGACGTAGTCATCGTAGAAGGCTCTTGAGTCCATCGCGCACGTACCTGAAGTCACCGGGCTGAGGTACCAGACAGGCCGCCACCGACACGGAGCCCGCCTCCGCGAAGGCCCGCAGCACTATGACGGTCGTGACAAGGTACGACACAGTGGACGCCACGGCGGCCCCCCCTATGCCGTACCGGGGGATCAGGAGGAAGTCGAGGGCCACCGTAAACGCCAAACCCACGGTCGAGGCGCGCAGGTTGACCCCCTGACGGTCAGCCCCGGCCAACGCCCCCGCATGGATGACGCAGAGCGTGAAGGGCACGCACCCCAGGAGAAGAATCACGAACGGTGCGGCTGCCCCGAAGAAGTCAACGCCGTACAGCAGAGTGATCCACCATGGTGCCGACAAAGCCAACGGAACAGCGCCGGCCACGGTGACTGCCAGGGAAATTCGACCCAGCCTGGCAGCCTCGCGAAAGCCCGCTCCGGCCTCTCCCGCCGCCATCGCAGGCAGCAGAACGGTGGAGGTGGCCCGGGGAAGAAGCCACAGCATCATCGCAAGGTTCGCCGCCAGGGCGTACAGGCCCAGGGCCGCGGACCCCGTGAAGTGCTGCACGATCCATATGTCCACCCGGTAGTTGAGAAACTGGGCGAGATTCGCCACGTAGGCGAGCCCCGCGTATCCGAGCATCCCCCGCAAGAGGCCCGCATCGAGCAAGCCCAGAGACGGCCGAACCCCCAACTGTCGGTACGCCAGCGCCACCAGAACCATGGCGTTGAAGAACTGAAGCCCCAGATAGGCCACGAAGACGTCGCCGCTGTCCACCGGCCACCGCCCCGACGCTTTGGCCCAAAGGAGCGCGCCGTACAGGGCGAGGCTCACCGCTGAAAACCCCACCGATGCCACGTTGAGCGTCTTGAAGGACCGACTTCCGGCAAATACCGATGCGATGTTGCCGTAGATCATGTTCGCTACCACGACCCCCACCAGCGTGAGCTCGAAGCGCACGTCCTGCCTTGTCGAGGGCAGGAAGATCTCGTTCTGGAAGAGCGCGTGGTTGGCGTGGACGACAGCCAGCAACAGGATTCCGGAGAGGCCCGCGAAGAGCATCAGCGTGGACAGGATCCGCTCTCGCGGTACCTCCTCCTTTGCCACGAAGTAGCGCAGCGAGACGTCCAGTCCCAGGCCCATCAACAGGCTGAGAATGCCGAAGGAGGCCGAGAAGATGGCGAACTCTCCCCGCCCCACCACGCCGAGAGTGCGGGTCAGGAGGATGGAGTTCCCGAAGGACAGCACCACGTTGAACAGATTGCTCGCGAAGACCCCGAGCGCGCTTCGGCCGACCCTCATCCCCGCCCTTCGCTGAAGAGGTCCGACCTTCGGCCCGTCACCGTGACGGCAGGGGCAGCAATCTTGGTGATCTCGGTCACGGTTCTCGGTGGTGGCGCGTCAGGCTGCGCGGGGCGGCACACCCCGCTTCGGATCGGCTAATCTTGATGCCGCCGGGCATTTCGCGCGACCCGGGGGGGCCGGGGCCCTTCGCCGCCATGCTTCCGGTCGGTGGGCGGACAATCAGAAAGCCCCCCGGTCACCGGACCGCGGGGGCTTTCATCTCGACAGCGGTAGGCCGTAAGCCTATGCGCTACAATCCTGCCGCTAGACTCCGACGCCCAGGGCGGGAGCCTTCTTCACTTTGCCGGCGGAGATGCACGAGGTGCACACACGGACGCGGCGCCGGTCGCCGTTCGCGTCCACGATCTTCACGGTCTGCAGGTTCGGAAGCCACCGCCGCTTGGTCTTGTTGTTGGCGTGACTCACCGAATTCCCGGTACCGGGACCTTTTTCGCACACATAGCACACTCGAGCCATCGTATGAATCCTGCTTAGCTTGCGTTGTCAGATGCGCGGGAGCTCAGCCTTCGCCGCCGCCCGTGCCGCCACTCACCTGGACCTGCTGCGCTTCCAGGAAGTGGGTCGCGAATTCCGCCGCCAGGCGGTCACCTTCACCGATCGTACCCGCCGCGGACCAGGCATTCAGCGCCGAGTCGCCCATGACGTAGATCCTTCCGGAAACACTCACCGCCTGCCCCGGGGTCACGCTGAATCCCTCAGCCTTCACTGCCTCGGACATGGATACCAGGAAGGGGTTGTTGTTGGGAAGCTCCAGCCAGAAGCCCTGCGTTCCGAGGCCGCTTGCCACCGTCAGCCCCTCCACCACGATGACCATCCCCTCATAGGGCGAAGGATCGGTCTGGAGGTCTTCACCGGGCACGACCGACCCGGACATGGAGGCACCGGTCTCCTCAGGCACGTCCTCTTGAACGGCCCGGGACGCCGCCTCGGCCTTCGCCTGGAGATTAAGCCAGTAGAGGAAGCCCAGAATGGCCAGAAAGGCCACGATCATCAGGGGCATCCCGAGGTTCGCTGCGCCGCGCCGGGAAGCTGTGTCGCCCATTTCCGTCGTCCTGTCCGGTAGGTTGGTCCGCTTGTGAGAACGGGAAACTAACTGACCAACTCGATGAGCGACATCTCCGCCGCATCGCCCTTCCGGTTGCCCAGCTTCAGAATGCGGGTATACCCACCTGGACGCTCTGCGAAGCGGGGCGCGATGTCGTCGAACAGGGCGCCCAGGACGACCCGATCCTGGATCTTCGTGGCGACCAAACGCCGCGCATGCAGGTCGCCACGCTTGGCCAGCGTAACGAGCCGCTCTGCATATGGGCGAAGCTCCTTGGCCTTGGCCGTGGTCGTCTCGATCCGCCCATGCTTGAAGAGGGACGTGGCCATGTTGCGCATGGTCGCCCTCTTATGGCTGGCGGTACGGGAGAGCTTCCTGCCCTTATTACGGTGCCGCATGGTTACTCCTCACCGCTCCCTGCCGTTTCCGGCTCCTCTTCGACGAAGAAGAGACGACCATCGTCGCCCTCCTCCAACATCATGCCGAACCGCAGACCATGCTCCTCGAGGAAGTCCGAGATCTCCTTGAGCGACTTCTTTCCGAAGTTCTCGATCTGGAGCATCTCATCCTCGGACCGCTGCACGAGGTCGCCAAGGGTGCGGATGTTCTCTTTCTGAAGCGAGTTCCTCGATCGCACCGAGAGTTCCGCCAGGTCCTCGATGGGCCGGGCGAAAAGGTCCTGCAGGCGCTCGGGAACCGCTACGGCTCCGGGAGGGGCAACCTCGGGGATGCCACCCTCGCCGAAGTACAACATGTACTCGAGATGCTTGCGAACCAGCTCGGCGGCGTAGGCCACCGCGGCTTCGGGCTCGATGGAGCCATCGGTCTCGATGGTCAGCGTGAGCCGGTCGAAGTCGGTACGCTGACCGACCCGCGTCTCTTCCACCGTGAAGTTGGCCCGACGCACCGGGTTGTAGATGGAGTCGATCCGAACCAGATCCACGGACGCACCGCGGGGAATCGGATGCTGATCCGCCAGAACGAACCCGCGGCCCGTGTTGACGTGGAACTCCACGTGGAGTTTGCGATCATCCTGGAGCGTGAAGAGGTGATGCCCTGGATCGAGTATCCGGGCACCCGCGCGCGGCTGGATGTCCGCAGCAGTGACCGCCCCGGCCTTCTTCACAGAAAGCTCCAGCACCGCTTCTTCCACGCCCGGATCGAGGGCGACCACAAGAGACTTCAGGTTCTGGATTACCTGGTGCACATCCTCCACCACGCCGGTGATGGTCTGGTGCTCATGCACCACTCCATCGATGCGGAATCCCCAAACGGCGGAGCCGCTGAGGGAAGACAGCAGGACCCGGCGGACCGAGTTGCCAAGCGTATGACCGAAACCCCGCTCCAGGGGTTCGACCACGAAACGCGCTGAACGCCCGTCCGCGGATTTTTCGGCGGCTTCTACACGCTCCGGCAGCACCAATCCGGTCAGATCTATCTCCACTTCGTCCTCCTGGAAATTGCTCGGCTACGGCATACGGACAGCGACGCCCGGACCCTCCTTCTGGAGGGCCCAGGCCCGCGATTACTTCGAGTAGAGCTCGACGATGAGCTGTTCCTGGGCTGCCAGCGGGATGTCCTGGCGGGTCGGTTTGCGGACCATGCGGCCCACCCGGCCCTTCTCGTCGAGGGCAAGCCAGTCAAGCAGCGTGGGACGCGTCCGGGCTTCGAGGCTCTCCTGAACGGCCACCAAGTCCTTGGACTTGGCGCTGAGAGAGATCTCGTCTCCCGGTGAAACATGGAAGCTGGGCACGTCCACCGTGCGCCCATTCACCTCGATGTGCCGGTGCCGGACCAACTGACGCGCCGCATTCCGGCTGGCCGTGAAACCCATCCGGAAAACGATGTTGTCCAGTCGCGACTCGAGACCGATGATGAGGTTCTCGCCGGTGATGCCAGGCTGATGAGCAGCCGTTTCGAACAGGCTCCGGAACTGCTTCTCATGCAACCCGTAGGCACGCTTCACCTTCTGCTTCTCACGAAGCTGGTTCGCATAGTCGGACTGCTTGCGGCGACGGACCTGGGCCGGGCCATGCTGGCCCGGCGGATAGGCACGGCGCTCGACCGGGCACTTCTCGGTGTAGCACTTCTGCCCCTTCAAGAAAAGCTTCTGGCCCTCTCGGCGGCAGAGCTTGCAGACGGGTCCCGTATAACGAGCCATTTCCTATTCGTTCCTCAGACGCGGCGCTTCTTCGGCGGCCGGCACCCGTTGTGCGGCAGCGGAGTCACATCCTGGATGGACTTGATGAAAAGGCCCGAGGCGGCGAGGGCCTGAATCGCCGACTCACGACCCGAGCCCGGGCCTTGAACCAATACGTCCAGGCGTCTTACGCCGAGACTCATGGCTTCACGACCCGCCAACTCGGCGGCCATGGTGGCGGCAAAGGGCGTTGACTTCTTGGAGCCCTTGAAGCCGGCCTTTCCTGCGCTGGACCACACAACGGTGTTCCCCGCTCGGTCGGTGATGGTGATGATCGTGTTGTTGAAGGTCGCCGCGATGTGCGCGACACCTTCAGCTTCGACGACCTTCTTGGTGCGCTTGGTGCGGGTCTTTGGCTTAGCCACGATTTCCTTACCTGGTCCTTTTCACCGTACAACGCGGATGCGGCGAGCCGGAGACGGAAGCGTCCGGGGACCGCCGCATCGTGTGTCCCGGGGGAACCCCCCCCAGTGTACCACGTTACTTCTTGGTCGCCTTCTTCTTGCCCGCGATGGCCCGACGCGGGCCCTTCTTCGTGCGAGCATTGGTGTGCGTCCGCTGACCCCGCACCGGAAGGCCGCGGCGATGCCGCAGGCCACGGTAGCAGCCAATGTCCATGAGGCGCTTGATGTTCATGGACACTTCGGTCCGCAGAGCACCCTCGACCTTGAAGCTGCTCTCGATGGCTCTCCGCAGACGATTCACATCGTCGTCGTCGAGGTCCTGCGTTCTCCGGTTCGGATCCACGCCACAAGAATTCAAGATCTCGGAGGCGCGAGAGTTTCCGATACCAAAGATGTACGTAAGGGCGATCTCGATCCGCTTTCCGCGGGGGAGATCGACGCCGGCGATACGTGCCATGTGTTACCTCAACCCTGACGCTGCTTGTGCTTCGGGTTCCGCGAGCAGATGATCCGGACCACCCCACGGCGGCGAATCACCTTACAATGCTCACAGATCGGCTTGACGCTGCTTCTGACCTTCACGATTTCCATCTCCACATGAGTTTGTGGTAGAGCTTTATAGTATAACTAGGGCTCTCGGCCCCTTCAAGCGCCCCCAGGGACGATATGCGCCGGATGACCCGCCGCCGTCAGAACCCTGGGACCCTCTTCCGTAATCCCCACCGTATGTTCGAAGTGCGCGGAAAGCGCCCCGTCGGCCGGGATGACCGTCCACCCGTCCTCCAGGGTCTTGATGCTCGCGGTCCCGGCCGACAGCATCGGCTCGATGGCCAGGACCATCCCTGCACGCAGGAGCGGCCCATGCCCCGGGCGCCCGACGTTGGGAACCTGCGGTTCCTCGTGGACATCACGACCCACGCCGTGTCCGACGAGATCCCGGATGATCCCGTACTCCGTTCCTTCCACCGTCGCCATGACCGCGGCCCCGATGTCCCCCACATGGTTCCCCCGGGTGGCAGCGTCGATGGCCGCCAACAGGGACCGCTCGGTGATCTCGAGGAGAGCCGCCGCCTTCGGACTGATCTCGCCGACCGGGAAGGTCCACGCCGAGTCGGCGCACCACCCGTCCAACCGGACGCCCACGTCGATGGAAACGATGTCTCCTTCCCCCAGCACCCGCGTCGATGAGGGGATCCCATGGACCACCTCCTCGTTGACCGAAATGCAGACGGCCCCGGGAAAACCGTAGAGTCCCTGGAACGCCGGCACGGCGCCCTCGTGAGACCGGATGTAGTCCTCGCAGAACCGATCCAACCGCCCCGTGGTCACTCCGGGTACCACCTCGGAGCCCACAGCCTCCATGAGACCCCCGATGATGGCGCCGCTCCTGCCGATGGCGTCCATCTCTTCAGTGGTGCGCAGGTGGATCACGGCTCAGCCCTTCCCCACTGCCTTCCGAAACGACCGCTGGACTTCCTCTACGGGTCGAGCCGCATCCACGTCCATCAGCTGGGCGTCGGATCTCCGGTACCACTCGATGAGAGGCTCCGTCTGCTCCCGGTACACCACCAGGCGCCTGAGCACGGTCTCGGCTTCGTCGTCGGCCCGGTGCACCAGCTTCCCGCCACAACGGTCGCAGATGTCGTTCTTCGCCGGCGGTGTGAAGTGCACGTTGTAGACCGCCCCACATTCGGGGCAACTCCGTCGGCCGGAGAGTCGCTTTACCAGCTCCTCGTCCGAGGCGGAGAATACCACGACCTGGTCTACCTTCCGACCGACGTCTTCCAGGACGCCTTCCAGACCTTCGGCCTGAGCCGTGGTCCGCGGAAACCCGTCGAAGAGGATTCCAGCCTCCGGGGCGATGCCTTTGAGATGGTCGCGCACCAGGTCCAGGATCAGCCCGTCGGGCACCAGCTCGCCGGCGTCCATGAAGGCCTGGGCCCTCTTGCCGAGCTCGGTTCCGTCCCGGCGCGCCGCTCGAAGCAGGTCTCCCGTGGAGACGTGCTCCCAGCCGACCCTGTCCGCGAGTCGGGCGGCTTGGGTGCCTTTGCCGACCCCAGGGGGTCCCACAAGAATGACGACCATGTTTGCCAGGCGCTGCGCTACATGTAGCGCGAACGCCCCCTCATCTTCACCCGGCCCTTCTTCATGAACCCGTCGTAATGGCGAAGCAGCAGGAGCTGCTGGGCCTGCTGGACGGTGTCGAGGCCCACGCCCACGACGATGAGCAGGCTCGTACCACCGAAGAAGAAGGTCTGGATTCTGAAAATGTCGAAGATCCAAAACGGGACCAACGCGATCAGGGCCAGATAGATCGAACCCGGCAGCGTGACCCTCGTCAGCACCCTGTCGATGTACTCTGCGGTGCGGGCCCCCGGCTTCACGCCGGGAACGAATCCACCCTGCTTCTTCAGGTTCTCCGCCAGATCGATGGGGTTGAAGATGATGGCGGTGTAGAAATACGTGAAGAAGAGGATGAGGAAGCCGTACGTCAGGTAGTACGGCCACGTCTGGGGCTGGAACATGTCCGCCACGGTCTGCAGCACCGGAACGTCGATGAAAGCAGCCAGGGTGCCAGGAACCACGATGAACGACTGGGCGAAGATGATGGGCATCACGCCGGCGGAGTTGATCCGCAGCGGGATGAAGCTCTTCTGCCCCTCCTGGATCCGGCCGCGGCCCACCACCTTGCGGGGGATCTGCACCGGAATCTTCCGTGCGGCCATGGTCATGGCCACCACGCCGGCGCTGACGGCAACCACCACGAACAGAAGCGCCACCAGGGCCAGCAAGGTGATCTCACCCAACACGAACGCCTCCCAGGTGCGGGCGACCGCGGCCGGGAAGGACTCGATGATGGAGAAGAAGATCAGCAGACTCATGCCGTTGCCGATTCCGCGCTCCGTGATGGCCTCACCGAGCCACATCACGAAGATCGCGCCGACCGTCAACGCTATCACGGTCGTGAACATGAAGACGCCGCCCGGAACGCGAACGGCCCCGGGGATCGACTGCAGGAACACGGAATACCCGTAGGCCTGCATGCCGGCCAGGGCAACGGTGGTGTAACGGGTCCACTGGGTCAGCTTCTTCCGCCCGTCCTCACCTTCCTTCTGCAGCTTCTCGACGGTCGGGAAGACCGCCGCGAGCAGCTGGAACATGATGCTGGCGGAGATGTACGGCATGATGCCCAACGCGAAGATGGTGGCCCGGGAAAGGCCACCACCGACGAACATGTCGTAGATCCCGAAGAAGGTGTTCTGAAGGGCGCCGAACTGCTGGCGCAGCACCCCAACATCCAGGCCAGGCACCGTGATGTGGGCGCCAATGCGGTAGATGAGGAGGATGAACAAGGTGAAGAGGATCTTCTCCTTGAGCTCCGGAACCCGGAACAGATTTGCTACGGGATTGTTGGACATTGTCAGGCCGCGTCGGCGTCATCCGAGCCGAGGACGGTCACAGAACCGCCCGCCGCCTCGATCTTCTCCTTGGCGCTCTTGCTGAAGGCGTGAGCCTCCACCGCAAGAGCCTTCGTCACGTCTCCCGTCCCCAGGATCTTCACCGGGTTGCGGAAGTTGCCGATGAGGCCGGAGCCCTTGAGAACCTCCAGGGTAACGGCGCCCTCCAGCGCGTCGAGGTCACGCAGGTTCACCACCTGATACTCGACCCGATTGATGTTGGTGAAACCGCGCTTGGGCAGGCGGCGCTGCAGGGGCATCTGGCCACCCTCGAAGTGAGGACTGACCTTGCCGCCGCTGCGGGCCTTCTGGCCCTTTTGACCCCGGCCGGACGTCTTGCCGAGCCCGGAGCCCATGCCGCGCCCAACCCGCTTCCTAACGCGGTGTGATCCCCCGGAGGGGCTTAGATCGTGAAGCTCTGCCATGATATTACTCGGTGATTTCCCGCACGGTGATCATGTGCGGAATCTTGTTGATCATGCCCCGAATGGCCGGCGTGTCGTTCTGGATCACGCTCGTCTGGTTCTTCTTGATGCCGAGGGCGCGCAGGGTACGACGATGCGTCTCCTGCCGTCCGCTGACACTGCGGACCTGGGTGATCTCCAGCTTGCCCGGCTGCTGTTCCTTTTTCTTAGCCACGGTTCGTCCCCCGGAGCGATTCCACCGTGCAGCCGCGCTCCATGGCCACCTGGTCCGCCGTCACCAGCCCGGCGAGGCCTTCCATGGTGGCACGCGCGACGTTGATGGGATTGTTGGTCCCCAGACTCTTGGTCAGGACGTCCCGGACTCCAGCGGCCTCCAGCACTGCACGCACGGCGCCACCGGCGATGACGCCGGTACCGGGCGCGGCCGGACGGAGGAGCACCTGCCCCGCACCCCACTGGCCCAGGATCTCATGAGGAAGGGTCCCGTTCTCGATGGGCACCTTCTTCATGTTTCTCTTGGCCTGCTCGAACGCCTTGCGGATCGCTTCCGCCACCTCGTTGGCCTTGGCCAGCGCGATGCCTACGTTCCCCTTCTGGTCACCGACGGAAACCAGAGCGGAGAACGAGAACCGCCGGCCACCTTTCACCACCTTGGCCACACGGTTGATGTGGATGACGTTCTCAACCAGGTCGCTGGGCTCACGCTCGCGGCGACGCTGCTGCGGCTTCTTTTGATCCTTGGCTGCCATCAGAACTCCAGACCACCCTCGCGGGCGCCCTCAGCAAAGGCCTTTACTCGGCCATGGTACTTGTAGCCACCGCGGTCGAAGACCACGGAGGAGATCCCTTTGGACTTGGCATGCTCCGCCAGAAGCTTCCCGGCTGCGCGAGCTTCCTCGACGCGCCGGTTCTTGCTCTCGGCCTTGAAGTCCTTGAGTTCGGCTCCCAGCGTGGACAGCCCCAACAGGGTGAGGCGGGCATCGTCGTCGACGAGCTGTCCCTCGATGTTCTTGAGGGAACGGAACACCACCAGGCGCGGCCGCTCCGCCGTCCCCTGGATCTTGTTCCGAACCCGGAAATGGCGGCGCTTGCGCTGAAGCGACCGGCTCTTCTTCAGTTTGCTCTGCTTGATCATGATCAGGCTCCAGCCGTCTTCCCGGCCTTACGCCGGATCTGCTCGCCCTGGTACCGGATCCCCTTGCCCTTGTAGGGCTCCGGGGGCCGGAAATTGCGGATCTCGGCGGCGGCCTGGCCCACGTCGGCCTTGTCCGGCCCCGAGATTACGATGGTGGTCGGATTGGGGCATTCGAGCTTCACCCCGGAGGACGGAGTGTAGTCGATGGTGTGGGAGAAGCCCACGCTGAGGACGACCCCCCGCCCCTTGGGCTCCGCCTTGTACCCGACGCCGACGATCTCCAGGGTCTTCTGGAACCCCTTGGTCACGCCCTCGACCATGTTGAAGACGAGGGAGCGAGTGAGACCGTGCAGCGCGCGGTGATTCTGCTGCTCCGACGGGCGCTCCACGCGGATCTCGCCCTCGTCCACCACGATCTTCATATCGGGGTGCACGTTCAGGGTGAGTTCGCCCAGGGGACCCTTCACGACAAGGGCGCCGGCTCCGTACTTCACGTCCACGCCCTTGGGCACGGACACCGGGAGTTTACCAATTCTCGACATGATCTCTATCCCCGCCCTACCAGACCAGCGCGACGAGCTCGCCGCCGACGCCCTGGTCACGGGCACCGCGGTCGGAAAGCACACCGGCGGAGGTGGAAAGGATGGCCATGCCAAGACCGTTGCGGACCCTGGGGATGTCCCCGGCGCCCACATAGTGCCTTCGACCCGGACGGGAAACCCGCTCCAGATGCCGGATCACCGGCTGGCCGTTGTGGTACTTGAGGTAGACCCGGAGCACACCGTGCTTCCCGTCATCCAGCACCTTGTGGGCGTGGACGTAGTGATTCTCACCGAGAATCCGGGCAATTTCGATCTTCTTGGTCGACACGGGCATGTCCGCCCACTTGTGGCCCGCCATGGCGGCGTTCCTGAGGCGGGTCAGCATGTCCGCGATGGGATCAGTCATCATATCGGTCTACGGCCCCTTACCAGCTCGACTTGCGCACACCGGGGATCTCTCCCCGGAGCGACATTTCACGGAAGCAGATTCGGCAGATACCGAACTTCCGGATGAACGCACGCGGACGCCCGCACCGCTGGCACCGGTTCCGCTGCCGCACGCCGAACTTCGGCGTGCCTTTGCACTTCTCGATGAGTGCCTTCCTGGCCATGTCTCTTCTTTCTCCTGGTCCGTTACGCGGCGCTGATCTGCACCGGGATATCAGCATCGCGGAATGGGAAGCCCATCTCGCGGAGAAGTGAAAACGCCTCGTCGTCCTTGTCCGTCGACGTGACGATGGTGATGTCCATTCCGTGGATCTTGTTCACCCGATCGTAGTTGATCTCGGGGAAGATGATCTGCTCCTTCACGCCCATGGTGTAGTTGCCACGGCCGTCGAAGGACCGGGTGCTGAGCCCCCGGAAGTCACGGATGCGCGGGATCGCGGTGGCGATGAGACGATCCAGGAAATACCACATCTTGTCCTTCCGCAGCGTGACAGACACCCCCACGGGCATCCCTTCACGGAGGGAAAAATTCGAGATGGACTTCCGGGCGCGGTTCACCATGGGCTTCTGGCCCGTGATGGTGCCGAGCTCGTCCACGACGCTCTGGAGGAGCTTCTGGTCCTTCATTGCCTCGCCGACACCGACGTTGACCACCACCTTGGTGATCCCGGGGATCCGGTGGGGATTGTCGAAACCGAACTCCGCCTGGAGCTTGGCTTTCGCGTGGGTCTCGTAGTGCTTCTTGAGCCTGGGTTCCATGTTTGTCTACCTACGCCTCACTGAGGCCGCGGAACGGGATTCCCGGACTTCACCGAGATCCGCTCTTTGGTGCCGTCTTCCTCGATCCGCATGCGGATTCGGCCTGGCTCACCCGAGGCAGGATCGATCAGCATGACGTTCGAGACGTCTATGGGTGCCTCGAACGTGACGATGCCCCCTTCGGGGTTCGCCTGACTGGGCCGCTGGTGGCGCTTGCGCATATTCACGCCTTCCACGCGCACACGACCCTTGTCCGTCTGCACCTCGAGGACCGTGCCTTCCATGTCCCGGAAGTTCCCCCGGACCACACGGACCCGATCCCCCTTCATGATCTTGAACTTTCGCGCACCCATCAGAGCACCTCGGGCGCCAGAGACACGATCTTCATGTACTTCTTCTCACGCAGCTCCCGGCCCACCGGGCCAAAAATGCGGGTTCCACGGGGCTCACCCTGAGGGTTGAGAATCACCGCCGCGTTGTCGTCGAAGCGGATATAGGTGCCATCCTTCCGGCGTGTTTCCTTGGCCGTCCGGACCACCACCGCCTTGACCACGTCACCCTTCTTGATCCCGGCGTTGGGGATTGCGTCCTTCACCGTCGCGACGATGACGTCGCCAACTCCGGCGTAACGCCGGCGCGAACCACCGAGGACGCGGATACAAAGCGCCGTCTTGGCTCCGGTGTTGTCGGCGATCCGAAGGATCGACTCCTGCTGGATCATCTCAGTGCTCTCTCTATCGATTCAGTTACGCGAACTGCCCTACTCGGGCCGCTCGATCAACTCCAGGACACGCCACCGCTTGGTCTTGGACAGCGGACGTGTCTCCATGATCCGGACGACGTCGCCAATGCGATACTCGTTGGCCTCGTCGTGAGCATGGTACCTCTTGGTCTGCTTCACACCCTTGCCGTAGAGGGGGTGCGCGAAGCGGCGCTCGACAACCACCGTCACCGTCTTGTCCGACTTGTCGCTGACGACAAGTCCCACGCGCGTCTTGCGCCGCTTCCGATCGCTTTCGGCCGTCACGGCCTCGTCCTGCTGGACCTGAGTCTCGGTCATGGTCTACCTGTTAGCTGTTCTGGGCGAGCTCACGCTCGCGAAGAACCGTCTTTAGACGCGCGATGTCGCGCCGGATGTTCTTGAGCAGGCTCGGGTTCTCGAGCTCCATCATGGAAGCCGTGAAGCGCAGCTTGAACTGCTCTTCCTTGAGCTCCTTCATGCGGGCCTCGATCTCTGCCTCGTCCCACTCGCGGATGTCTTCGACCTTCATCGGTCTCTCCTACAGCTGCTCGTCACGAATGACGAACCGGGTCTTGATGGGAAGCTTGGCGGCCGCAAGCTCCATGGCGCGCCGAGCCGTCTTCACGTCCACACCCTCGAGCTCGAACATGATCCGGCCGGGCTTCACCA